>JAJTEQ010000102.1 GCA_021298195.1 Ilumatobacteraceae bacterium | reverse complement strand
GGAGACACCTCAGGCATCTTGCTGAGTGACTTCAAGACAAGTGTCGGAAAGTTCGCGGAAGTTGGAGTCAAATCGTTACTCCGAGTTAAGGCGGACAAAAATGTCGACACTCGGCAACTCTTGCGCAACTCGCAACATCGCGCAGCTATTGAAGCGAAGTTTAGAGATTACATTGACCTTCTGTAGCGCTGTCTCGTCGTGGTTGAGTTCAATCATGCGAATGGACTCGTTGCAAAGCCGGGCCTAAGTTGTCGCGCATGACGCGCGCCATCATGTGGTTCCGACGGGATCTCCGTCTGGCCGACAACCCCGCACTGCTGGCGGCGTTGGCCGAACACACCGACGTGGTGCCGGTGTTCGTGGTGGATCCGCTGTTGATGTCACGATCGGGAGCGCCTCGCCGTGCCTACATGTGCGACGCGTTGAACGCGTTGGACGACGCCATGGGTCGGGCGCTGGTGTACCGATACGGCGACCCGCTCGACGTGATTCCCGCGTTGGTGGCCGAGGTGGGGGCGTCGGCGGTGTACGCCGCCCGCGACTTCGCGCCGTACGGTTCGCGGCGCGACGACGCGGTGGGCGATCGGCTGGAGGCGTCGGGTGTTCCGTTGCGATTCGTGGGTTCGCCGTACGCGGTGAACCCGGGCTCCATCACCAAGGACGATGGCACCTCGTACTCGGTGTTCACGCCGTTCTCGAAGCGTTGGCTGGCCCACGGCTGGGATCGGCCCCTGGACGCACCGCGCAACCCGAATTGGGTGGGGGCGCCGACTGTTCCGTGCGAAGGTCGCCCGCCGCGACCCGAGGTGGACTTCGATCTTCCCGCCTTCGACGAGCGGGGTGTGCACGCACAGTGGGCCGAGTTCCGTGATCGCGGCACGGACGGTCTCGACGGTTACGACCAACGTCGCAACGACCCCGGGGTGCCGGGCACCAGTCGGATGTCGATCGCGCTGCGTTGGGGCGTCGTCCATCCGCGTCAGTTGTTGGTGGACCTGCAGGGAACGCGGGCGCACGACGTGTACCGAAGCGAGATCGCCTGGCGCGAGTTCTACGGCGACGTGCTGCACCGTTTCGCGGATTCGGGGTGGCGCAACCTGAATCGCAAGATGGACGCCATGGTGCACGACGAGGGTCCGGTGGCCGAGGAACGGTTCGCGGCGTGGTGTCGGGGCGAGACCGGATATCCGATCGTGGACGCGGGCATGCGCGAACTGAAGCAGACGGGCTGGATGCACAATCGCGTGCGCATGATCGTGGCCAGCTTCCTGGTGAAGGATCTGCATCTGCCGTGGCAGTGGGGCGCGCGTCACTTCATGGCCCATCTCATCGACGGTGATCTGGCCAGCAACGCTCACGGCTGGCAGTGGACGGCGGGAACCGGAACCGACGCCGCGCCGTACTACCGGGTGTTCAACCCGGCCTTGCAGGGGGAGCGCTACGACCCGAACGGCGACTACGTGCGGCGGTTCGTGCCCGAGGTGGCCGATCTGCCGACGTCGATCATTCACGCGCCGGGCGGCAAGGGTGGGGCGGTGCCGTTGGGGTACGTGGCGCCGATCGTGGATCATGCGGTGGAGCGCGACGAGTCGTTGGCCCGCCTGAAAGCCCTCGGCTAACCCACGATTGGGATCGTGTAGCGGTCAGAATTGGGCGCTGATTCGCCCATGCGGTGAAGTCTGGTTCTACTTGGGGAGTTGAGGGGTCACAATTGACCCCGCGCCGATCCCAATCCGGTGTGGATCCGCGCCCAATCGCCGGGGGTGGGGCGGTACTAAACTACTGATCACCATGCTTGATGATCGCAAGACCGCCATCCTGCGAGCCGTGGTGCAGGAGTACATCGGTTCGGGCCAACCCGTCGGCTCCACCCACATCGCCAGCGCCCACGACATCAACGTTTCTTCGGCCACCGTGCGCAACGAGATGGCCGTGCTCGAGCAGGAAGGGTTCCTCACCCAGCCCCACACCTCGGCGGGTCGCATTCCCACCGACAAGGGCTACCGCTTCTTCGTCGACCACCTCAGCCAGCCCGGTCGCCTCGACGACGTGAAGGTCACCCAGGTGCGCCAGTTCTTCGACGGCGCACACGGTCGCATGGAAGAGCTGTTGGCGCGCACGTCGCACTTGGTCGCCGGTCTCACCAACTACGCCTCGGTGGTCATGGGTCCCAAGGTGGAGCAGGCCGACATCCGTTCCGTGCAGGTGGTCGGATTGTCCGCTCGACAGGCGATGGTGGTCGCGGTCATGTCGAACGGTTCGGTCGAGAGTCAGCATCTCGAATTCGACGCCGAGGTGTCCGAGACCCGTCTGGGTGCGGCCACGGTTCATCTGCAGCGCGCGCTGGTGGGTCGCACTCTGGTCGATCTGGGCGACGTCACGGCGTCGGGTGACGCCGGTGTGGACGCGGTGTGCGTCAAGGCGGCCGCCGCTCTTCGGGGTGCCAATGCCGACAACCCGGTGTTCGTGGGTGGAGCGTCCTCGATGGCGTCGGCCTTCGACGCCGTGGACGTGGTGCGTCAGGTGTTGCAGACGCTCGAGCAGCAGTACCTGGTGGTGTCTCTGGTGCGCGACATCCTGAACCGCGGACTCAGCGTCGCCATCGGCGCCGAGCACGGCATCGAGCCGCTGGCCAACTGTTCGGTGGTGGTTGCCCCGGTGGTGGTCGACGGTCAGCAGATGGGCACGGTCGGCGTGTTGGGTCCCACCCGCATGGATTACCCGCAGGCGCTGGCCACCGTCGAGGTGGTGTCGGATCGACTCGGGCGCCGATTGGGCGAGGGCTGAGTAGACGGTCACCGCCCGCGGGCGGTTGACTGTGGCGCGAGATGGTGGATCGACATGGCTGACTACTACGAATTGCTCGGGGTGTCGCGCAATGCGTCGGCCGACGAGATCAAGAAGGCCTACCGCACGAAGGCCCGTCAATTGCACCCCGATGCGAACCCCGGCGATGCCACGGCCGAGGAAAAGTTCAAGCAGGTCGCTCAGGCCTACGAAGTGTTGAGCGATCTGGATGCGCGCGCTCGTTACGACGGGGCCACCTTGCCGGTGAACGTGCGCACCGCGTTGTCGTGCGACGACTGTGGGGGCTCGGGCGCCGGTGCGGGCACGCAGCCGGTGACGTGCAGCGAGTGCAACGGTCAGGGCCAGGTGCAACGCGTGCGTCAGAGCATCCTGGGCCAGATGGTCACCATGCAGGCCTGTCAGCGTTGTCGCGGTTTCGGTCGCGTCATCGCCACGCCGTGCGCCACGTGTTCGGGAGAGGGTCGCGTGGTCACCGAGAAGACGTTCCAGGTCGACGTGCCCGCGGGCGTGGACACCGGAAGCACGTTACGCCTCACCGGCCGGGGCGCGGTGGGACCGCGCGGTGGTGGTGCCGGTGATCTGTTCGTGCATCTGCGCGTTCGTCCGCACGATCGCTACGAGCGCGACGGCTTCGATCTGGTGACGGTGGTGGAGGTGTCCATCGCCCAGGCCACGCTCGGCGTGTCGTTGCAGTTGCCCACGTTGGACGGTGACGAGACGTTGGTGGTACCGGCGGGAACGCAGCCGGGTCGGGAGTTCGTGTTGAAGCGTCGAGGCGTGCCGCGTCTGCAGTCCAGTGGTCGCGGCGATCTGCGGGTGCTGATCTCGGTGAAGGTGCCCACCAAGCTGTCCGACGAGGAGTCGCGTTTGTTGCGTCAGTTCGCCGAGGCTCGCGGTGAGGACGTGGCACCCGCCGACACCTCGTTCTTCTCGAAGATCAAGTCGGCGTTCTCGTGAACGAGCGGCGTCGCGCCGCCACCCACGTGATCGTGGACGACCTGACGGCGCCGGTGTTGGCCGAGGACGACCGACATCACGTCGTACGCGTGTTGCGTCTGCGCGACGGCGAGAACGTGTCGGTCACCGACGGCCGGGGCGCGTGGCGCGTGTGCGCCTGGTCCGACGGCGCGTTACGACCGGTCTCCGACGTCGTTCGCGAACCGTCTCGTGCGCCCTTGGGCGTGGCTTTCGCGCTGTGCAAGTCCGACAAGCCCGAGACCATCGTGCAGAAGCTCACCGAGTTGGGCGTGGACACCATCGTGCCCTTCGTGTCGATGCGTTCCGTGGTGAAGTGGGACGCCGACAAGGCCGAACGAAATCTGGAGCGTTGGCGCAAGGTGGCGCGCGAAGCGGTGATGCAGAGCCGTCAGGTGTTCGTTCCCACCATCGAGTCGGTGGTGGGTTCGGTTCAGGAGCTGGTTCGGATTTACGGTGCGGGCTTGGCGGTCGCCGAGCCGGGTGGTGGGACCATCGGTGACGGCGTGAGCATGATCGCGGTGGGCCCCGAAGGTGGATTCACCGACGAGGAAATCGCATCGTTCGATGCGTCGGTGGCCCTACCGGGCGGTGTGTTGCGCGCCGAGACCGCCGCGGTGGTGGCGGGCGCCTTGTTGGTGGCCCGTCGCTGACTTTGCGGGTTCCCGCCACGGAGAGTGGCGACGCGACCGCCTAGATTGATCGGCGAACACCGAGGGCGGTGGGAGAGGACGCGATGGCGCAGGAATCCGAGGTCGACGACGCCGCATCGCGGGCCTACAACCAGCGGGTGGGTGAGCGTCTGCGGTCCATCCGCAAGCAGAAGAAGATGTCGCTGCAGGAACTGGAGTCGGTGTCGAACGAGGAGTTCAAGGCCTCGGTGGTGGGTGCGTACGAGCGCGGCGAGCGCTCGGTGTCGTTGCCCCGCCTTCATCGCCTGGCCGAGATCTACAACGTGCCCACCGAGCAATTGTTGCCCCGTGACTCGATCGGCGGCGTGGACGGTTCGGCTCCGAGGCGCAAGATGGCCGTCGACCTGGTGGCCTTGGCCGCCAAGAAGGTTGAACGTGGCCACCGAGGACGTGGCCGCCACCTTGGACGAGCTCGGCCTGTTGTTCCGGCCGACGACGTGATGGAGCCACAGCCCGACTTTGGGGTGTACGTGCACATCCCGTTCTGTCGTCATCGTTGCGACTACTGCGCGTTCGCCACTTTCACCGACCGCGACGACGTGATTCCGGCGTATCTGAACGCGCTGGCCACCGAGATCGCCCGTGCGGTGCAGTCCGGCATGCCGCGGGCCACGTCGATCTTCGTGGGTGGGGGAACCCCCACCCGGGTGCCGCCGGAATCATTGATGCACGCGTTGACCGGAATCCCGCGAACGGATGATTGCGAGTTCACCGTCGAGTGCAACCCCGACGACGTCACAGCCGAGATGATGCGTACGTTCGCCGACGGGGGAGTGAACCGGGTGAGTGTCGGCGTGCAGTCGATGCAGGATCACGTGTTGAAATCGTTGGGTCGCACGCACGATCCGGCCAACGTGGTGAGGGCGATGACCTTCGCCCGCGATGCCGGTGTGCACGACATCAACCTCGACATCATCTACGGGGTGCATGGCGAGTCGCTGGATGACTGGCGACGGACGGTGACCGCTGCTCTCGAATTGCAACCAGCTCACGTGTCGGCGTACGGCTTGAC
>JAJTEQ010000051.1 GCA_021298195.1 Ilumatobacteraceae bacterium | reverse complement strand
CTCCGCGCTTGGTCACGCGACACCTTGCGCGCGGGGCGTTTGGGATGAACGCGCGCTCGATGAAGAATCTCGTCGCCGTAAATGTTGCCGATACCGGCCACGAGCGATTGATCGAGCAACGCCGCCTTCACCGCGCGTGCGGTGGACGCCAGAGCGACCCGCAGTTGCGCGAGATCGAGGCCCTCGGCCACGGGATCGGGGCCCAGACGCGACAATTCGGGCACGACATCGGACGCACTCGCGGGGTCGTACACCACCACCTCACCGAACGTGCGCGGATCGACGAAGCGCATTTCCTCGGAGGGTCGTCCCGCCAAAGCCAGGACCACGTGCGTGTGCGGAGGTCGGGGATTCGCGCGCGAATCGATCAGGACCTGACCGCTCATGCGCAGATGGATCATCATCTCGTCCCCCGAGTCCAGATCGATGATCAGGTACTTCCCCCGTCGACGAGCCGCCACGGGGGTGGTGCCCGTCAGTCGTGCGATCACTTCCTCGCGACTGGTGCGCCGAACCGAACGCTCGCGCCCCACTTCGACGCCGACGATCCGACGACCGACGAATCGTTGTTCGAGCCCTCGACGGACCGTTTCGACTTCGGGCAACTCAGGCACGGCTGGTGTCGATGCCACGGACACCGAGGACGGCGAGAGCACTGACCGACGCGGCCTGGGCCGCGATCTTCTTCGACCGTCCGTCGGCGCGCCCCATCTCTTCACCGTTGATGATGACGACGGCGGTGAAGGTCGGCTCGTGCGCCACACCCTGCGACGTGATCTCCACCAACGGTGGTCGACCCCATTCGCGGACGCACACGCGGATCAGATGGCTACGAGCGTCGAAGTCCTCCAAGCGCTCGAACGAACCCCCCAATCGGCCCGACATGAGCGACTGCACGAACGGCTGAGCCTTCTGAGGTCCGCCGTCGAGGTACAACGCGCCGATGAACGCCTCCAAGGCGTCGGCCAGAATCGACGTCTTCGATCGGCCTCCCGCGTCGTCCTCACCCGCGCCCAACAACAACTGGGAGCCAAGGTCGATCTCGCGCGCGATCTCGGCCAGCATCTCGGCGTTCACCAGACTCTTGCGAACGTCGGTGAGCGATCCCTCGTCACGATCGGGGAACTCGGCGTAGATCATGTCGGTCACGACCCACTGCAGGATCGCGTCACCGAGAAACTCGAGCCGTTCGTTCGAGGGACGACCACCGTTCTCGCCGCACCACGAACGATGACTCATCGATTGCAGACCCAACTCACGATTGGTGAACCGGTGGGACGCCACCTTCATCGTCCACTCGTCGAAACCGAGAGTCTGACGATGGCGAACATGCCGTCGACGACGCGACGCGAGACGGGCACGGTTCTTGATCCGTGACAGCATCCCGGCCATGTGGGCCCCGGGTCAGGCCGAGTGCTTTTGCACGTGGGCCAACACGAAATCGACGGCATCGCGCACCGTCTTGAGGTCGGCCAGATCCTCGTCCTCGATGCGGAAACCAACCGTGCGCTCGCTGAGTTCTTCTTCCAGGGCGTCGACCAGTTCGACCAGGGCCAGGGAGTCGGCGTTCAGATCGTCCTTGAACGACTGACCCTCGGAGATGCCGTCCGGATCGATCTCGAGAATGTCGACCAACTGGTCGCGGACGATCGCGAAAATCGCCGCGCGATCGAGTGGGCTCTTGACGACGTGGGTTTCGGCGGGCACTTCTTCCTCCGTTGATCGGGACGACCCGAATCCTAACGAAGCGGGAGGTCCGAGGCGGGGCGACCGGTCAGGAGTTCTCCGTCACGGATTGGCCGTCACGGATTAATGGCGCGACGAATGTGGCCGACCATGTCGCATTCCACCATGTCGGCGGCCACCTTGATGCCGTTCACCATCGCTCGAGCCGACGAGGAGCCGTGCGAGATGATGCACACACCATCGACGCCGAGCAACACCGCACCACCCGTCGAGTCCGGGTCGACGCTGTCGTACAACGGCAACAAGGCCGGGAAGAGAGCGTCGGCATGGGGCTTGTACTCGTCCTTGGATCCGAAGGCCGCGATGAGGGCCTTGACCAAGGTCTTCATGCCCCCCTCGAGGGTCTTCAACACCACGTTGCCCGTGAATCCGTCGGTGACCACCACGTCGACGTCGTCGGTCATGACGTCGCGCCCCTCGACGTTGCCGATGAAGTTGATTCCGGTCGCCTGAGCGAGCAGGTCGTAGGCCTCCTTGCGGAGAGTGTCTCCCTTTCCGGGCTCCTCGCCGATGGACAGCAAGCCCACCCGCGGCTCGGCCACGCCATAACGATGGTGCGAGTAGACCGAGCCCATGACGGCGAACTGAACGAGCCACTCCGCGTGGACCTCGGCGTTGGCGCCCGCGTCGAGCAGAACGGTGGGCCGACCACCGGGCACGGGGATGGGGGTGGCGATGGCCGGACGTTTCACTCCCGTGATGCGTCCCATCTTCAACAGCGCCGAAGCCATGGTGGCTCCGGTGTTGCCGGCCGAGATCATGGCCGATGCCTTGCCGTCGCGAACGGCTTCGGCGGCGCGCACGAGCGTGGAGTCCTTCTTGCGACGAACGCCCGCCGCGGGGTCCTCGTCCATTCCGATCACTTCGGAAGCGACGATCAGCGGCAGGTCGCCGATCCCCGACAAGCCGTGCGGACCGACGAGAACGACGGGAAGACCCGAGCGCGCGGCCTCGAGCGCTCCGGCGACGATCTCGTCAGGAGCGCGGTCGCCGCCCATGGCGTCGACGGCGATGGGGAGCATGGCTGGAGCGATGAATCAGACTTCGACAGCGACGCGGTTCTTGTACCAACCGCAGGCGTTGCACACGGTGTGGGGCAACTTGGCCGATCCACAACGCGGGCAGAGGCTGCGCGACGGAGCGCCGAGCTTCCAGGCACCGGCCCGGTGGCTCCGCGACTTCATTTTCGACTTTTTCTTCTTCGGAACAGCCACGTCGATCTTCTCCTCGTAACAGCCTCGTGAGGATAGCGGTGAATGGGGCGTTCCCCACGACCCACCCCGGCTACTCGGGCAGCTGGTCCCGAATGGCGTCCAAACCGGCCCACCGGGGGTCCGGGGCCGAGACCGAACATCCACACTCCCGCGTGTTGCGATCGGCCCCGCACACGGGGCACAGTCCGGCGCAGTCGGGGCGGCACACCGGCGCATCGGGCAGGTCCAGGAGCACCGATTCCCGCACCATCGCCGCCAAGTCGATCTGGTCGTTCTCGATGGGAAACGCGTCCGGGTCCGTGACGGTCACCTGGTACAGCTCGTGCAGCTCGATGGACACGGTGCCGGTCAGGGGGGTCAGACACCGCCGGCAATCCCCGCGAAAGTCGACCTCCACATGACCGTCGACCACGATGCCATCGGACAGGCTCTCGCAACGCACCCGCACGTCGACGTCGGAGCCGGGCACCAAACGGGAGTCGTCGATGTCGAGCGCCGAGGGGGGCACGGACAGTTCCACGTCCTTTTGCGTCCCCGGACGCCGCAGCATCTCGAGGGCGTTGACGAGAAGCGGGTTTCTCACCGGTTGCGGGTGCTGTCCTGGTCGAAGAAGATCGCCCCGGACTCGTCGGAACCCGCGTCGACCCAACCGTCGTCGTCCGTGCCACGGTCGGTGGCCGGGGTCTGGTTGGGGGTCTCCCCGATCGCCAAACGACGTCGGCCGGTGGCCACCGTCTTGGACAACTTGTCGAGCAGGATCTCGAAGCTGGCCAGTCGCTGGTCGAGGAAGTCCTCGGTCTCGTTCTTCAGGCGCCGTGACTCGTCCTCGGCCGCCTCGACGATCTGGCGCGCGCGTTGCTCGGCGGCGCGCACCACCTCGGACCGCTGCACGAACCGTTCGGCCTGAACCTTGGCGGCCTCGATCAACTCCTCACCCTCGCGCCGGGTCTTGGCCACGAATTCCTCGCGCTGCTTCATCAGCCAACGGGCGTCGCGCAATTCGTTCGGCAGTCGATGGAGGGCCTCCTGCAGGATCTCGATGATCACGTCACGGTCGATGCGCGGGGTCGACGAGAGCGGCATGTTCGGGGCCGTGGCGATGATGTCGATGGCCCGACGTAGGAGGACTCCCGACGAACCGACCTGATCGTCGGGTCCGCGGTCATAGGAACCGGTGTCGTCGTCGAAGTCGTCGAATGTGGTGTTCATGATGTTCCTTCGCTGCCGCCCGAAGGCTTCCCAAAGATACCCGCCAGTGCCGCAGCAACCGGTGCGGGAACCAGGTGGTCGATTCGCCCACCATATTGGGCTATTTCGCGAATGAAGCGACTGCTGATGAACGCTTGGTCGGCCCGACACGGTAGGTACACGGTGCGGATGCCGGTCACCGATCGATTCGTGTGCGCCATCTGTTGCTCCACCTCGAAGTCGCCCGGGGTGCGCAAACCCTTCACGATGAAGTCGACCCCGGATGTCGTGGCGGCCTGCACGGCGAGGCCCGGAAAGGCCTCGACGCGGACCCCCGACAGATGCTCGGTGCATCGTCGCGCCAACTGCACGCGGTCCGCGAGCGCGATGAGTCCGCTCGGCTTGTCGGGGTTGTGCATCACGGCCACCACCACGTTGCCGAAGAGTTCGGCGGCTTGTGTCACGACGTCGAGGTGCCCGTTGTGGAACGGGTCGAAACTTCCCGGGTACAGGACGGAGAGCGCGGATGACGGGGCCATCAGTCCCCAACGGTACCCGTCTCACGGGGTTCTGACGCGCGAGTGTCGACCTGAAAGAACGACACCCAGGTGCGCCCGTACCGCTTGGAGCGCACGACCGTCCACCCCGCCGGTGAGCCCAGATCGCGACCACTTTCAGCGACCACCACCGCGTCGGGAGCCAACGAGACGGAGATCGCCGAGAGCAGTGCGTCCCAATCGGTGAATTCGTAGGGCGGGTCCACCAACACCAGGTCGACCCCCCGCTGGGCGACCACGTTGACGAGCACGTCACCGGCCACGACCACCGAACGATCCCCCACGCCCAACTGCGTCACGTTCCCGCGAACCGCGTCGAGAGCCCGGCGATCGCGCTCGATGAACGTGCAGCGACGCGCCCCGCGTGACAACGCCTCGATGCCCATCGCGCCACTGCCGGCGTAAAGATCGAGCACCACGGCGTCGTCGATGACCCCCATGCTCACGAGCGAGTTGAACACCGCCTCCCGAGTGCGATCGGTGGTTGGTCGGGTGGAATCCCCGTCGGGGGCCTTGATCGCGCGCCCTCGCAATGCTCCGGCGACGACGCGCATGCGCCCATGTTACGGGGCGGGCAACCGGCAGACTGTGTCCATGACGCCCGAGCCCGAGATCGAATGCATCGATTGCGGAGGACGTTGTTACCTCACGACGCATGCTCGCGAAGACGGTCGCTGGTATCCCGGGGACATCGTGACCTACAAATGCCGTGATTGTCTGGATCGCTGGGACCTGGTGATGCCGGACACCGAGGAGTCACCGGGTGACGATCTCTGAGACCTTCACGGCGAACGCATTCATGGATCCGTCTCGACGGGTTGGAAGACTCGCCAGTGATCATTGCTCATGGTGATCTCGAAATCATCCAACAGGGTTTCAGCGTCGGCCTGCTCGTCGGCGTTCAACGCGATCGGGAGAATCACATACTCCACGTGGTCCGCACGCGGATTTCGCTGACCTTCGGTGGATGTGTCCGGCCCGTAAAGCACGATCCGGAACGGGTTCGGGAACATGTAGATCTCCTCGCGATGAGCGAGGTGGGGCGCGAGCGAGTGATATGCCGAGACCACGGCGTCGGCCGGAATCTCGTCGACGATCTCACGGGCCGAAACCGCTGCGGGATTGTCTTGGCCCCACCGGGGGTACTCGTCGGCCCTGAACGGGATGTACGACCAGGCACGGGCGGTCAACAACGAAGCGACGACCACCGTGAACACCATGGCTCGACGGCGACCTTCGTCGAGTCGGCCAAGACCCACGATCACCGCGAACACCAATGCGGGCACCGCGACAATCGAATAGTGGTACTCGATCTGGAACTGGTACCAGAAAGTGCTGACGATGTTCGACACGAGCACGAGCGCACTCACCATGGCGACTTCCGGCGCCAGAAAACTCAAGAACGCCAAGGGCGCGAGCATCTTCCACAGATACACCGGCCGTTCTTCCGACGTGATGTGCTTCACGACGTTCGTCGGCCTTTGGAACAATTCTTTGAGAAAACCACTCGGCCCACCGAATGGAATTCGCCAAGCGTTGCGCGTGGGAACCCCGATGAGTCCACGCATCACGATGAACATCCCGAACAGGGTCGTACCGATACCGAGTATGGCGGTGATGATTCCCCGTCGACGCTCGCCTCGCAGCGCGAGCAAAGCCCCCAGGGGCAGCATCACCAACACCACGTCCTCCTTGACCAGTGCACAGAGGACGACCGAGATCCAATAGATCCGCCAACGGTCGGACAAAGCCGCGAACAAAGCGATGGGAAGGAAGAGGCCGAGAAACGAGTCGGGGTGAAAGTTCTCCAGATTCGTACCGTTGACCGCCGGATTCAGGAGCCACACAGCCGCGAACAAGAACCCGTATGCACCGTGACCCAGCGTTCGTCGAGCAAACAGGTAGAAGGGCGCCGCTCCGGCCGCGATCACGAAGGCCTGCACCGCCAGAAGTGTCTCGACCCCGGGGACAATCCAGTACACCGGAACCAGACCCAAGAGGATGAACGATGCGTGATCCCCGAAAAGATTGCGACCCATCAACGTCACGAACGGAGCGTCGAATCGGGACAAGAGCCACAAACCCTGGTCGTACAGACCGACGTCGTACGCCGACGTCCCCAATCCACGATGTATGTCCCACTGCAAACGCGTCACCATCAAGGCGTGGAACACGGCGACGAGTATCGACGCCCACGCCCAGACACTCGTGTCGCGGATTCGGGCCTTCCCACCTCGGAATCTGGCACCGACCGAGTCCCGCAGTTGGTCGATTGTCCCTGAACTCTCGGTTTGTGCGTTCATCATCGTTTCCCCATCAGCAGGTCTCGTCATCAACTCTTGAACAGGAATTCCTCGTCCTCGGGGCGTAGGAACAAGGTCAATTCCTGACGGAGCTCTTCGTTGTCGGCCAACTCCGGATCGGAGTCCACGATCTCATGGGCGGTTTCCCGGGCCAACTGGACCAGTTCGCGATCGCGACGCAACGACGCCAACTTCAGGTCGCTTCGCCCCTTCTGGTCCTTGTTCATCAAAGTGCCTTCACCGCGAAGTTCCAAGTCGACCTCGGCCAGATAGAACCCGTCGTCGGACTCGACCAACGCGTCGATGCGCGGGTTGGAATCGGGGATCAGTTCGTCGGCCGAATCCGAGGGCGTGGTGACGAGCCAGCAGTTGGATGCGTGTCGGCCACGACCCACCCGTCCGCGCAACTGGTGCAGCTGAGCGATCCCGAAACGATCGGCGTCGAGAATCACCATGACGGTCGCGTTCGGCACGTCGACGCCGACCTCGATGACCGTGGTGGCCACCAAGACGTCGGTGTCACCTCGCCGGAATCGGTCCATCACGGCTTCCTTGTCGGCCGACGACATGCGCCCGTGCAGGAGCCCGATGCGTAGTCCGGTCAATTCGGTCGAGGAGAGTCGCGCGACCGTTTCCTCCGCGCTGGCCACCTCGAGCTTCTCGCTCTCCTCGATGAGGGGGCACACGACGTACACCTGACGACCCGCCGCCACCTGGGCCCGCACGTCCGACCACACCTCCTCCTCGGCTTCGGGACCGTCGGCCGAACGAGTGACGATCGGAGTACGACCGGGCGGTTTCTCGTCGAGAACGCTGACGTCCAGATCGCCGTAGACGGTCATGGCGGCGGTGCGCGGAATGGGGGTGGCGGTCATGACCAGAACGTCGGGCACCGCACCACCGTCGACCCCCTTGGCGCGCAATGCGGCCCGCTGCTCCACCCCGAACCGGTGCTGCTCGTCGACCACCACCACGCCCAGACTGTGGAACGCCACCGTGTCCTGGATGAGAGCGTGCGTGCCGATGGCGATGTCGACTTTTCCGTCCGCCAAACCGGCGAGGATGTCGCGACGTTTCTCGGCGGTCACACTGCTGGTGAGCAACTCGACGCGCACGTCGCGCTCACCGTCGAGAGTGTCCTCGTCGGGAACGCGCAAGCCATCGAGGAGACGTCGGATGCCCGCCGCATGTTGCTCCGCCAGAACCTCGGTGGGTGCCATCAGCGCCCCCTGATGACCGCCTTGAACGGCGACGAGCATGGCGGACACCGCGACCAAGGTCTTGCCCGCACCCACGTCACCTTGCAGAAGGCGATGCATCGGAGTCGGAGACGCGAGATCGGATTCGATTTCACCGATGACGCGCCGCTGGGCCCCGGTCAATTCGTACGGCAACCCGGCGTGGAAGCGACGAACCAGCTCACCGCCGATCACGTGCCGGATGCCCACGGAATCGCGCTCGAACGCGCGCTTGCGCATGACGAGCACCAGTTGCACCCGCAACAATTCGTCGAATGCCAGTCGATGGCGCGCGGCCTCCTTGTGCGCGAACGTCTCCGGAGCGTGAATACCGACCAAGGCGTCACCACGACCCATCAACGAACAACGTTCGCGGATGCTCTCGGGCAACGGATCGCTGATTCCGCGGGGCTTACATCGCGCCAACGTTTCGTCGACGGCGCGCAGGACGGTCCACGACGGCAGGTCAACTTTCTCGCTCTGCGGATACACCGCCACGATGGGTCGCGGACGTTCGTCGGGGTCGCCCAACACGTCGATGGTCGGGTTGGCCATCTGCTTGACTCCGTTGAACCGTCCGATGCGTCCGAACACCGCCACCAACGATCCGACCTTCAACTGCTTGGCCCTGTACGGCTGATTGAAGAACACGAGCGACAGTCGCCCGCTGTCGTCGGCCACGGTGGCGGTCACCCGCGATGGACCGCGACGTGGGCCAGGTGGCGGACCGTTCACCGAACGCAACTCTCCGATGACCAGCACGTCGACTCCCTCGGCGGCGTCGGCGATGGGCGCCTCGCGAGTGCGGTCGATCCAGCGCCGGGGGTAGTGCGTGAGCAGTTCGACGAGGTTGGTGATCCCGAACTTGGCGAAGTTCTCGGCCCGCTTTCCCGCGCCCACGGACTTGAGTTCGGAGATCGGCTTCGCGGCCAACTCGGCCATCGTGAGCGGCGGCTTCGGCTTCGGATCAGCCACGACTCACCGCGTCATTCGACGCCGAACAGGTACGGGTACAGCGGTTGCCCCCCGCGATGCCGCTCCACCTGCACTCCCGGGCGTTCGGTCGACAACCAGGCTTCGATGGCCGACGTCGCTGATGCGGTGGCATCGTCGCCCTCGATGACCGTGACGATCTCGTGGGAGTCGTCGACCAACTGTGCGAGGAGCGCGACCACCGCGCCATCGAGAGTGCCGCTGACCGCGACGATGCCGTCTCCCCGAACCAGACCGATCCAATCACCCGTGGTGACGGGTCCGACGTCACTGGACGAGTCGCGCACCGCTTGGGTGACCTCGCCGGTGACCATCGCCTCGGTGGACGACGCCATCGACGATGCATTCTCGTCGACGTCGGCTTCGGGGTCGTACACGACGAGCGCCGCCAACGCTTCGGGCATGGATCGCGTGGGCACCACGCGCACCTGCTTGGCGGTGAGTGCGTCCAACTGCTCGGCCACGGGGATGATGTTCTTGTTGTTCGGCAGCACGATCACCTGTTGCGCGTTGACCGCCTCGACGGCCGCCAACAATTCGGCGGTCGACGGATTCAGCGTCTGTCCGCCGGTGACGATGCCCTGCACGCCCAACTGTCCGAACAGTTCTTCGAGACCGCTACCACTGCAGACCGCCACCACCGCGGTGGTGACGGCGGGCAAACCGGCCGCGGAACGGGCGGCGTCGTGGGCGGCATGTCGTTCGGCCACCTCCTCGAAGAGGTCGGTGACGCGAATCTGTTTCGGGCGACCACCGAGATCGATGGCCGCTTCGATGGCCGCGCCGATGTCGTTGGTGTGCACGTGACAGTTCCAGAGGCCGTCGCCTCCGACCACCACGATGGAGTCACCGATCTCGCCCCAATCGGATTTGAACGCCTCGATCTTGGAATCGTCGAGGTGGAGGAAGTACATGACCTCGTAGCGCAGATCGGCCACCGACATCTCGCCGTGCTGGTCCGGCGCCGCCAACGACGTGGTCATGGCCGGCAACGGTTCGTCCATGGCGTCACCGCCGATGGAATCCGCCGGCGTCGGGATGGGCTCACCATCGACGACGTTGAGAGCCGCGTCGAGCAACAACAAGAAACCGGCCCCGCCCGCATCGACCACTCCGGCGTCTTTCAAGACCGGCAGCATGTCGGGGGTGGCGTCGAGAGCCCGACGACCGGCGTCACGCGCGGCGCGCAAGGTGGCACCCAGGCCGGCGCCGGTGGCCGCTGACGCCTTGGCCGCCTCGCTCGCCTCGCGAACCACGGTGAGGATCGTTCCTTCGATCGGTTTGAGCACGGCCTTGTACGCCGCCGTGGACGCCTCGCTGAGAGCCTCGGCCACTTCGGTGGCGGTACTACTGGCGGTGGACGACAGCCGACCGGCCAGGCCACGCAGGATCTGGGACAAGATGACACCCGAGTTACCCCGCGCACCCATCAGCGACCCGTGGGAAATGGCCTGACACGTGGGTTCGATGTCGGGCCCGGCCTGGTCCAGTTCGGCCACCACCGCGTCCAGGGTGCGGGCCATGTTGGTGCCGGTGTCTCCGTCGGGGACCGGGTACACGTTCAGGCGGTTGATCCGCGGAGCGTGCTCGCGCACGGCGTCTCGGAAGGCGACCACGGTGCGACGCAGGCGATCGGCGTCGAAACGCTCCCCGGCCCCGTCGGGCGCCAGAACTGGTGGGTTCACCCGCCCGATGGTAGTGGTCAGGGGTGATCCGAGCATGACCCCCGTGGGTCGGCCGTGAAATGACCTGAAAACCGCCCCGGAGGACATTGGGAGAGCAGGAAATCCGCTGGTAGCGTCTCGTGATCGAGATCGTGACCCGGGCGTTGCCGGCACGACGGAGAGTCGGAGAAAGAACCTGCCATGGCATCAGTGTGTGAAGTCTGCGGAAAGCGCCCCTCGTGGGGCATGTCGGTGTCGCACTCGCACGTGCGTACCAAGCGCCGTTGGAACCCGAACATCCAGCGCATCCGCGCCTTGGTGAAGGGCACTCCCACCCGCCTCAACGTGTGCACCGGCTGCATCCGCGCCGGCAAGGTGACCAAGGTCAGTCGCGGCACGGCCGCCTCGGACAAGTGACCGCCTGAGCGATGCAGGGCGTGGTCAAAGCCTTCGACCCGGGGACGGGCACCGGCCTGATCTTGCGTGACACCGACCTCGGCGAGCTGGAGCTGGCCGCCGACGCCTTGGAGGGAAGCATCTTTCGTATGTTGCGACCCGGTCAGCGTGTCGTATTTGACGTGAACGATGAGGGTCTGGCGACCCGTCTGCGCCTAGGTTCGGAGTCCGACATGGGTACCCCGGGTTACTGACCCGACCCACCACCAAACATCACCATCATCCAAGGCGACCCCACGCCGAAGGAGCACATCATGGCCGGCACGAGCAACAACGAGCGTCTGAAGAAGTGGGTGGCCGAATGGGCCGCGGTGATGCAGCCCGATGACATCTACTGGTGCGATGGCAGTGCGGAAGAGTACGACCGCCTGTGTGGGGTGTTGGTCGACGCCGGAGTGTTCACCAAGCTCGACGAAGCGAAGCGTCCGAACAGCTACTGGGCGCACAGTGACCCGGGCGACGTGGCCCGAGTCGAGGATCGCACGTTCATCTGTTCCGCCAACAAGGACGATGCCGGTCCGAACAACAACTGGCGCGAGCCCGCCGAGATGCGCGACGAGATGAAGCGTCTGTACGCCGGATGCATGAAGGGCCGCACCATGTACGTGGTGCCGTTCAGCATGGGTCCGCTCGGCTCGCCCATCGCGCACATCGGGGTGCAGCTGACCGACTCGGCGTACGTGGCCACCAACATGCGCATCATGACCCGCATGGGGCAGGGTGCGCTCGACGTGTTGGGCGACGGCCAGTGGGTGCCGTGCCTGCACTCGGTGGGCGCCCCCCTGCAGCCGGGCCAGAAGGACTCGGCGTGGCCCTGCAACCCCGACAACAAGTACATCGTGCACTTCCCCGAGACCCGCGAGATCTGGTCGTACGGCTCGGGTTACGGTGGGAACGCCCTGCTGGGCAAGAAGTGTTTCGCGTTGCGCATCGCTTCGGTGATGGCCCGCGACGACGGTTGGTTGGCCGAGCACATGCTCATCTTGAAGCTCACCAATCCCGCCGGCGAGGCGAAGTACATCGCGGCGGCGTTCCCGTCGGCGTGCGGCAAGACCAACCTCGCGATGTTGGTTCCCACCATTCCGGGCTGGAAGGCCGAGACCATCGGCGACGACATCTGCTGGATGAAGTTCGGCCAGGACGGTCGCCTGTACGCGATCAACCCCGAGGCCGGATTCTTCGGCGTGGCCCCCGGCACCGGCTACGACACCAACGCCAACGCCATGCACACGTTGTGGGGCAACAGCATCTTCACGAACACCGCACTGACGCCCGACGGCGACGTGTGGTGGGAGGGCATGAGCGAGGACAAGCCCGCGCGCGCCACCGACTGGAAGGGCAACGCCTGGACGCCCGAGACCGACACCCCGGCCGCGCACCCGAACGCCCGCTTCACCGCTCCGGCGTCGCAGTGCCCGTCAGCCGCTCCCGAGTGGCAGGACCCCGCCGGTGTGCCGATCTCGGCGATCCTGTTCGGCGGTCGCCGTCGCACCACCGTTCCACTGGTGACACAGGCGTTCGACTGGGAGCACGGCGTGTTCCTGGGCTCGATCATGGCCTCGGAGACAACGGCCGCCCAGCAGGGTGCGGTGGGCAACCTGCGCTTCGACCCCATGGCGATGCTGCCCTTCTGCGGCTACAACATGGCCGACTACTTCGCTCACTGGTTGTCGGTGGGCACCAAGGCCGACCCGTCGAAGTTGCCCCAGATCTTCTTCGTGAACTGGTTCCGTCGTGACGAGGACGGTCGCTTTTTGTGGCCGGGATACGGCGAGAACAGTCGTGTGCTGAAGTGGGTCTTCGAGCGCGTGAACGGCTCGGTGGACGCGGTGAAAACTCCCATCGGATTGCTGCCCGCGGCTGGTTCGCTCGACCTGAACGGGCTCGACGTGAGCAAGGACGATCTCGACGAACTTCTGAAGGTGGACGCCGAGGGCTGGAAGTCGGCGCTGCCGCAGATCAAGGATCACTACGCGCAGTTCGGGCCGAAGTTGCCCGCGAAGCTGACCGCGCAGCTGGACTCCCTCGCCGCCGCCCTCTAGTTACCAAAATGCGACAATTTGTCGCTTTGTGTACATGGCTCGTGTACACAAAGCGACAAATTGTCGCATTTTGGTTAGGAGACTTGGCCGACGAGGAGGGCTCGGATGCCCAGTCCCATGATGAACAACCCGCCGAACCCGTACAGCAAGTACAGCCGGTGCTTCATCTGGTTCCGGTACGAATAGATGATCGCCACCGCGATGATCCCGACGAACCCGTAGAACGCGTGGAACTGCGGGAACTCGATCTTGTACTTGTTCACCACGATCACGCCCAGCGTCACCTGCACGAACATCGTCAGTTGAGCCAACAACGTGAACCACCACAGCGCCCGGGTGCGCAACGACTCGAACTTGTGAGCCCCGAGCGACCAAAAGCCGGCCAGGCCGTTCGCGATGATCACGTACCACGCCCACGACTTGTGCAGGTCCACCAACATCAACGCGTTCATGATTCCCGAGACCTTAGATGACCCGCGTGCGCACCACCTAGATGCCGCTGACCCACTCGCCACACGTCACGCCGCCGAACAGAGCCAGAGTGACGCCGTTTGGCGCATCGTTCGACAATGACCCCGACACCAAACCCCGGGCCCCCGAATCGATGTCGAAGCCGGCGCCGAACACGTCGTCGTTGAACACGTCGGCGTCGGGA
>JAJTEQ010000050.1 GCA_021298195.1 Ilumatobacteraceae bacterium | reverse complement strand
GGCGACGGCGCGTCGGGCATCGCGCTCGCGGTGGCGATCGTGGCGACGCTGCTCGTGTTCAGCGCCGAAGTGGGCGACTCGTTCGTGCAGGTGTCGGCGTACGGGGACGAACGTCGTCACCTGTTGCGGTGCTCGGCGACCATGGTGACCATTCAGGTGCTGGCCTGGATCGTCTGGGTGTCGAGCATCGTCGCCGCCCTTTCGTTCGGAATCGACCAGAACTGGGTCGCCGCGGCGATCACGGGCGTGATGGCGGTCGTGCTGTCGTGGTCGCTCCCCCGTCGCTTCCACCGCTACTCGCGACGCTGGTTGGTGCAGGTGCCCGCCGGCCTGGTGATCCACGATCACGTGGTGTTGGCCGAGACCGCCATGTTCCTCGCTCGTGACGTTCGATCCGTCGACGCGGTGACGATCGGAACCACCGACGCGGCCGATCTCACCGGTGGGTGTCGCGGAGCCGCGCTACGCGTGACCCTGGGCGACTTCGAGACCGTCGTGTTGTCGGCCACCCGCGCCGAGCCCGGCGGCAAGGCGATTCACGTGAAGTCGATGTTGGTGTGCCCGTCGCGACCGGGTCGGACCCTGGGCGAGTTGACCACGCCACCACCGAGCACCACCTCACCGGCCTCGTCGTAGAACACGGCGCTCTGACCGGGCGAGATGCGTCGTTGTGGTTCGCGCCACCGCACCACCACGTTGCCGTCGGTGTCGGTCTCGATGTCGGCGAGGTTCGCGTCGCCGTGGGCACTGCACTGCACGCGCACCGCACCGGCGACCGCCGACGAACTCCAGGACACCTGACCCACCACTTCGCGATCGGTGAGCAACATCGCTTCGGGGCCCACCACCACCCGACGGCCGGGCACGTCGACGTCGACGACGAAGCGCTTGGTGCCACCACCGCCACCCACACCACGACGCTGTCCGAGCGTGACCATCTCGACCGCTTCCACCTCACCGATACGGGCACCCTCGGTGTCGACGATCTCGCCGACGTGCAGCGGAATGCGCCGCGCCAGGAAAGCCGAGCGACCCGAGCGACCGTCGTCGTCCTTGGACGTGGTGATGAAACAGACGTCCTGGCTGTCGGGCTTGCCGGCCGTGCGCAATCCCAATCGTTCGGCGTGCGCGCGCACGTCGGCCTTGTTCATCTCCCCCACCGGGAACATGGTGCGGGACAACTGCCGCTGATCCAGCATGTGCACCACGTAACTCTGGTCCTTGGCGGAGTCGTGACCGCGCGCCAGTCGATGTACACCGTCTCGTTCGACCACCCGGGCGTGGTGTCCGGTGGCCACGGCGTCGAAACCGAGGACGATGGCCCGCTCGTGGAGACGATCGAACTTCAGGTGACGGTTGCACTCGATGCACGGATTCGGTGTGACGCCCAGCGCGTGATCGTTCACGTAGGGCTCGACCACGTCGCGATGGAACTCGTCCGTGAAGTTGAAGACCAGATGATCGATGCCGATCTGCTGAGCCACGCGGCGAGCGTCGTCGACGTCGCTGACACTGCAACAGCCGGTGTCGCTTTCGCCACCCCACAAACGCATGGTGACACCCACCACGTCGTGCCCCTGCTCCACCAACAGTGCGGCGGCGACCGACGAATCGACCCCGCCGGACATGGCGATGAGCACCTTCATGCCCCGCAGGCTACGGCGGAGTCGCCGCGGTTGTGATCAGGCCCGCTTCAAACGAGCGGCGGCGGTGCGAATGCGCTCCACCGCCGCGGTGACCACCTGAACCGTGCGTTCCACGTCGGCCGCGGTGGTGGTGTGCCCCATCGACAAGCGCAGGGCTCCCGCGCTCCATTCGCGTTCCACGCCCATCGCCAGCAACACGTGGGACGGTTCCATGGCGCCACTCGCGCACGCCGAAGCCGCCGACGCGCACACGTCGGCCTCGTCGAGCAGATACAGCAACGACTCGCTCTCGACGTCGGCGATGCACACGTGGGCGACACCGGGCACCGACACCGAATCGGGCACCGTGCGACGCACCCCCGGAATGGCCGACAGTCCGGCCAGCAACGTGTCACGCAACGCGGAGATTCGCGCCACCTCGTGCGAGCGTTCGGCGTCGGTGGCGCGCAGGGCCTCGGCCATGGCCACGATGCCGGCCACGTTGTGGGTGCCACTGCGACGATCGCGTTCCTGTCCACCACCCAGGACGATGGGCTCGAAGGTGACACCCTCGCGCACGATCAACGCACCCACTCCCTTGGGACCGCCGAACTTGTGGGCACTGACGGCCATGGAGTCCACCAACGGCCACAAGTCGCGAAGATCGATCCAGCACGCGGCCTGCACGGCATCGGTGTGCAACACCGCGTTCGGAGCGTGACGGCGAACCAGTGCCGACACCGCCCTCATGTCGGTGATCACGCCGGTTTCGTTGTTGACGGCCATCACCGAGACGCTGCTGACCGAGTCGTCGAGCGCGGTGCGCAGAGCGTCGAGATCGACCGCGCCGTTGGCGTCGACGGCCACCACCCGTCCACCCAGGTGTTCCACACAATGCAACACGGCGTGGTGCTCGGCGGCCGGACACACCGCCACGCCACCGCGTCGACGCACCACCCCCACGATGGCGGCGTTGTCGCTCTCGGTGCCACAGCCGGTGAAGACGATCTCACCCGGCTTGCAGCCCACCAGGGACGCGATCAGGTCGCGAGCCTCGTCCACCGACTTGCGGGCCAGGCGAGCGAAACGGTGCGAGCCACTGGGGTTGGCGTACACGCCGTCGAGGAACGGCATCATGGCCGCGATGGCCGACGCGCGCATGGGGGTGGTGGCGGCGTGATCCATGTATGTCACGGTGCCAGCCATTCCCGAAGAGTACCGCCCCGTCGTCGGGCCCGATCGCCCGATTCACCGCCGACCACGACGGCGTGGTGGACTGGGCGCGCATGAAGGGCTTCGACGACGCGACCTACGGCGACTCGTTCGCCGACGTCTACGACGATTGGTACGACGACGTCAGCGACGTGGACGCCACCACGGCGTTGGTCACCGAGTTGGCCCGTGGGGGCAGCGTGTTGGAATTGGGCGTCGGCACCGGACGACTGGCCCTACCCCTCGCCCGCGCCGGGTGCACCGTGGTGGGTGTCGATTCGAGCGAGGCGATGCTGGAGCGGTGTCGCACCAAGGCCGGCGACCTCGCGCTGGACTTGATTCGTGGCGACATGATCGACGCCCTGCCCGACCAGACCTTCGACGCCGTGTTGATCGCGTACAACACCATCTTCAGTCTGGCCAGCGCCGAACGCCAGCACGCACTGTTCGACGCCGTGGCCCGGCGCCTGAACGACAACGGAACGTTCATCATCGAGGCCGCCGTTCCCGACCCCCAACGAAAGGCGGGCGGAACGGTGGGGGTACGTTCCATGAACGCCGATCGTGTGGTTCTGTCGGTCGACGTGCACCACCCGGAGGACCAACGCGTCGACGGACAGTTCGTGGAATTCACCGAAAACGGTGGTGTTCGCCTACGCCCCTGGAGCATCCGCTATTCGTCGCCCGAGGAACTGGATCGGATGGCGACCCGAGCCGGTCTGCGACTGCGGGACCGCTGGGAGGACATGGGCCGGTCGGCGTTCGTCGCGGATTCACCGACACATGTCTCGGTGTACACCCGGTGACAAGGAATTCGTCACTCTCTTTGCGTATCCTGTGAGCACCGTGAGTCAACTACGTCTGAATCCTCTCACCGGCCGGTGGGTCACCATCGTCGCCGAGCGGGCCATGCGCCCCACCGATTTCGCCACCCGCGTGCCCACCGTCGAATCCGGTCCCACGCGCCCGTGTCCCTTCTGTCCCGGCAACGAGGATGCGTCGTTGCCCACGCTCGCCAGCGTCGGTCCCGACAATCACTGGCGCATGCGCGTCATTCCCAACCTGTTCCCCGCCTTCGACGGTGACGACTCGCTCGCGGTGCGCAACCTAGGACCGGTGCACGTCATGGCCGAGGCCAGTGGCACGCACGAGGTGTTCGTGTTCACCCGAGACCACAAAGCCGGCATCGAGGTGTTCAGCGATCAAGCGTGCGCGGAGTTGATGGTCACACTGAAACAGCGTCTGCAGAGCCACGCCGACACCGACAACATCCGTTACACGCAGGCCATCGTGAACCACGGCCGCGAGGCCGGTGCGTCGCTGTCGCACCCGCACGGTCAGTTGCTCGGTCTGCCCTTCGTCCCGGGTGAGATCCTCGACGAGGAACGAGCCTTCGTGCGCTTCGAGGGCGGCTGCATCCTGTGCGCCACGGTCGAGGCCGAGTTGGCGTCGAACGAGCGCGTGGTGCTGGCCACCGACGACGCCGTGGTGGTGTGCCCCTGGTGGAGCGGTGGCCCGTACGAGATGCTCATCATCCCGCGCAACCACGACCAGCACCTCACCGATTCGTCCGACGAACAGGTGGCCGGCGTCGGTCGCGCCATCCGTGACGCCCTGGTGCACCTGAACGAGGTGTTCACCGACGTGGCGTTCAACCTGGTGTTCCACACCGCGCCCCACCACCACAACGGGGCCTTCCACTGGCACGTGCACCTCTTCCCGAAGCTCACCACCGTGGCCGGCTTCGAACGCGGCACCGGCGTGATGATCAACATCATTCCGCCCGAGCAAGCCGCCGAAGAACTGCGCCGTGTGGGCGCTCACGCCTGATCTGGGTAACACTGGCGGTATGAGCCGCATCACCGTATCCATCGACCTCGACGCCACGCCCGCGCGCGTGTGGGACGTGGTGGAACCCATCGAACGTCACGTGGACTGGATGGCCGACGCGGTGGCCATCCACTTCGAGGGTGACCAGACCCGTGGAGTGGGCACGAAGTTCCTGTGCGACACCAAGGTGGGGCCCATCAAGTTGACCGACCACATGGAGATCACCGAGTGGATCCCGGGCGAAGCCATGGGCGTGCGCCACACCGGATTGGTCACCGGTACCGGCATCTTCACGTTGGCGCCGTTGGACGACGGCGCGCGCACGCGGTTCACCTGGAGCGAGAAGTTGACGTTCCCGTGGTGGTTGGGCGGTCGTCTGGGCGAGATCGTGGGCGGCCAAGTGGTGATGAAGGCGATCTGGCGCCGCAACCTGAAGAAACTGAAGACCCTCGTCGACTGAGGCCGCACGCGGTCGCGCTCAGATTTGGCGCAAGAGAGCGGTCACGGCCGCGCCCAGCACGATCACCACGATCAGGGGCGCCTTGCGCCACGCCGCCACCACCGCCACCGCGATACCGGCCGCCCGAGCATCCAGAACCAGGTCCTGGCCGGTGGTGAAGGTGTCCTTCACGATGAGCGCGGTCACGACCGCGGCCGGGATGAGGGCCAGACAACGTTCGACCACCGCCGGCAACGAGCGTCCACCCAGGATCACCAACCCGGTCACCTTGAACGCGTACGCGCCCAGCGCCAGAACGATCACCAGCGTCCAGCTCATGGCCGTGACACCTTTGCCCCCACCGGCGGTGGCACCGGACGTTGCACGCCCACCAGCACGCCGACCACCGACAACAGAATCGGCACGCCGATGGGCAGGAACGACACCGTGGCGAGGAACACCACTCCCCCGATGATCGCGGCCAGTCGCGCCCGCCGATCGGCGAGCAACGGCCACACCATGGCCACGAAACCGGCGGGGAACGCGGCGTCGAGACCGAACGTCCGCGGATCGATGGCGCTGCCGGTGAGAGCGCCGATGAGCGTGCCCAGATTCCAGAACATGTAGAGCGCGAAGCCGGTCAACCAGAACGCGATCTGTTGTTCGCGTCGATTCGGTTGCGCCACCGCCATCGCGGTGGTCTCGTCGATGGTCAGCTGCGCGGCCAGCAGTCGGCGCCCGAGAGAGCCGTCGAGACGGCGCGACATCGCCAGTCCGTACACACCGTTGCGCGCGGCCAACAACAACGCACCGCCCAACGCCGAACCCAACGAACCGCCGGCACCGATGACGCTCATGGCCGAGAACTGCGACGCCCCCGTGAACACGAACAGCGACAACGCGCAGGTCTGCCACACGCTGGCACCGGCCGCCACCGACCCCACGCCGAACGAGAACCCGAACACGCCCACGGCACCGCTGAGGGTGAGACACGCCACCACCATGGGGCGCAACGCCGGGTCGCGCCACCATGCCAGCCGTTCGATCACGCCCCCAAGGCTACGAGGTGCGTCCGCTACCGTTCGCTCGTGCGCGTGCTGATGTCGACCCGCGAGTTCCCGCCGGCCTCCATCGGTGGCGTGGCGGCCCACGTGGACGGCCTCGCCGGTGCGTTGGCCCGCGCGGGGCACGAGGTGGTGGTGTTCAGCGTCGACCACGACGGCGACCTGCCCGCCGACACCGTCACCGTCGACGGCGCGCGCGTGATACGAGCGCGCACCGATCTGCCGTGGCTGCCCGACGACGACGAAGTGTTGCGCATCGCCTCGGCCAACAACCAGATGGTGGCCCTGGCCGCCATCATCGAGCACTGGCGTCCCGACGTGGTGCACGCCCACGACTGGCACACCGCGTGGGCCGGCGACACGTTGGCGACGTTGTTCGCCGCGCCGCTGGTGGCCACGTTCCACTCCACCGAACGCGGTCGTCACGGCGGTCACGTGCCCGAGGGTGCCAGCTCGGCCATCAACGCCGTCGAGGCGTGGTTGGCGTATCGGTCCGCGGCGCAGATCTGCTGTTCGCGTTTCATGATGCGCGAGTTGCTGGAAGGTCTGGACCCGACCAACGTCGAACTGATCCCCAACGGCGTCGACCCACGCGTGTGGGAACCCAGCGGCGCGATCGCCCGCGAACCGTTGGTGCTGGCCTGGGGTCGCGTGCAATACGAGAAGGGCTTCCAGGTGTTGGCCCAAGCGATGGCGTTGTTGCGCGGTCGTGTGCCCGGCATTCGTTGTGTCATCGCCGGACGCGGTTCGTACTTGCCCGAGTTGCAGAGTCAGGTCGACATCGAGGGTGTCAGCGACCTGGTGAACCTGGCCGGCTTCGTGTCCGACGACGAGTTGCGGTCGTTGTTGCATCGCGCCGGATGCGTGGTGATCCCGTCGCTGTACGAACCGTTCGGCATCGTGGCCCTGGAGGCCCTGGCGGCGGGGGCACCCACGGTGGCGGCGCGCACCGGTGGACTGGCCGAGATCATCGAGGGCACCGACGCGGCGCTGTTGTTCGAGCCGGGCAACGCGCGTCGGTTGGCCGAGGCGATCGAACGCGTGCTCACCGACGCCGGGTTGGCCGACGACATGCAGAGCAAGGGCAAAGAGGTGTTGCGCAGTCGGTTCTCGTGGGACGCCATCGCCACCTCCACGGTGGCGGTGTACGAACGCGCGATCAGCGGCCGCTGAAGGTGGCCTTGCCCGGGCCGTTCTCGAGGAAGCTCTTCACGCCCACCTGACTGTCGTCGGTGGTGAAGACCTCGGTGAACAGACGACGCTCCAGCAGCAAGCCTTCGGACAACGAGGTGGACAGTCCCTCGTCGATGGCGCGCTTCATGGCGGCGTGCGCCAACACGGCACCGCTGGCCACCGAACCGGCCAACGCCAACGCGCGCTCGTGCAGGCTCTCGTTGGGCACCACCTCGTCGGCCAAGCCGATGCGCAACGCCTCGTCGGACTTCACCTGGCGACCGGTGATGACCAGTTCCTTGGCGCGACTGGCACCCACCAGACGGGGCAGGCGTTGCGTGCCGCCACCGCCGGGGATGATGCCCAGCAACACCTCGGGTTGACCGAACACGGCCTTCTCGCCGGCGATGCGATAGTCGCACGCCAACGCCAACTCGCAACCGCCGCCCAACGCGTATCCGCTGACGGCGGCGATGACGAAACGCGGGATGGCGGCCACGGCGTCGAGCGCCGAATGGAAACCGAGGCCGATGCGCTCGCCCTCGGCGGTGCCGCCGAACTCGCTGATGTCGGCGCCGGCGGCGAAGATGCGCTCGCCGCCGGTGATGACCACCGCACCGGGCGGATTCGCGGTGAGGTCCTCGGCCACCGCGCGCAGACGCGTCAACACCGCTTGGCTGAGCGCGTTCACCTTGGGGTTGTTCAAGGTCACCACGGCCACGCCGTCGGCGCGACGTTCGCACAGAACCAGATCGTCGGACATGTTCGCTCCTCGTTCGGGCGCTCAGGCGCCGACGGCCTTCAACATCTCGTCGGCGGCGCTCCACGGGTCGAGGGTGCGCTCGATGACTCCGTCCTGCAAAGTCTCCCAGCGTTCGCCGGTGCAGATCTCGCGGGCCCGCTGTTCCAGACGACGCGCCACGATCTCGCGCAATTCCTCGCGCAAACGGAAGCGACGACGACGATCCAGTTCACCGCTGGTGGTGATGAATTCGCGATGCTGCTTCACCACGTCCCACAGGGCGGGCACGCCTTCGCCCGTGGAGCCCACGGTGGGCACGATGGGCGGACGCCACGCCTCATGCGGAAGATCGGACAGGTCGAGCATCTGTTCCAGGTCGCGGCGGGTCTCGTCCACGCCCTTGCGGTCGGCCTTGTTGATCACGAAGATGTCGGCGATCTCCATGAGACCGGCCTTGTTGGCCTGCACCGAGTCGCCCCAACCCGGGTTCACCACCACGATGGTGGTGTCGGCCTTGCCGGCGATCTCCACTTCCACCTGGCCCACACCCACGGTCTCGACCAACACCCACAGGCGGCCGATGGCATCGAGCAGACGAATGGCCTCGGGGGCCGCCAACGACAGGCCGCCCAGGTGGCCGCGGGTGGCCATGGAGCGAATGAACACGCCGGGGTCGGTGGCGTGGTCCTGCATGCGCACGCGATCGCCCAGGATGGCGCCGCCGGTGAACGGAGACGAGGGATCGATGGCCAACACGGCCACTTCCAGTTCCTGCGAACGCAGGTGACCGATGATGGACGACGTGAGCGTGCTCTTGCCGGCTCCGGGCGCCCCGGTGAGTCCGACGGTGTAGCTGTGACCGCCGCGCGGATACGACAGTCGACCGATGGCGCGCGCCGGGTCTCCGCCCTGTTCGATCATCGACAGCAGACGCGCCAACGCGCTGCGGTCACCATCGAGAGCGGAGGCGAAGAGAGTGTCGGGATTGCGATCGCGACGACTCACACGTTCACCACTTCGGTGACGCCGTCGACGCGGTCGCGCATGATGCGCTCGATGCCCTGCTTCAAGGTCTGGGTGGAGGTGGGGCAGGTTCCGCAGGCGCCCACCAGCGTGACGCTGACGATTCCGGTGACCTCGTCGACGTCCTTCAATTCGATGTCGCCGCCGTCGGCGTGAAGAGCCGGCCGGATGGCCTCGATGGTCTCTTCGACTTGGGTTCGCATGCTGGACACAGAATCACCTGAGTGGGCTAGGGAGCAGGACAAATCGTAGAGTGAGAGGGCGCCGGAACCTCTGTCAAGCGGCGCATGTCATGGAAGGAAACCGATGATCGGCGCGGTTCTCGCCCACCAGGGCGGATGGGACGAGATTCTGATGGTGGCCGGGCCCATCGCCATCATCGTGGGTCTGCTGGCCGTCGTGCGCCGTCGTCTGGGTGCGGGACTCTCCGAGGGCGATCGCGCGACTGAGGACGCCGACTCAGAGATCGGCTGAGTTCGCCCGCGCCACCGAGGCGCCCATGGCCACCAAACGACCGACCAGATCGTCGTAGCCGCGGTCGATGTGCTCGATACCCGAGATGACGGTGCGACCCTCGGCGGCCAACCCGGCGATCACCAGAGCCGCGCCGGCGCGAATGTCGGGGGCCACCACGGCGGCTCCGCGCAGACGTTCCATGCCGCGCACGATGGCGTGATGGCCGTCGGTGCGAATGTCGGCGCCGAGTTTCGACAGCTCTTCCACGTAACGGAAGCGACCCGGATACAGATTCTCGGTGACGATGCCCATGCCCTCGGACACGGCGAGCATGGTGACCAGCAACGGCTTGTAGTCGGTGGCCAATCCCGGATACGGAAGGGTCTGCACGTCGACGGCGCGCATGCGACCCTCGGACACGATCGACACACCACCGGGCACGGCCTCGAGGTGCAGACCCATGTCGTTCATGCGATTCAGCAACACCACCATGTGATCGGCGCGCGCGCCCTTGACCACCGCCGAACCGCCGGCCACGGCGACGGCGGCCAGAAAGGTGGCGGCCTGGATGCGGTCGGGCACCACGGCGTGCGACACCGGCACCAACGAACCACGCTCGACGCCCTCGATGCGCAGCACCGACGAACCGATGCCCTGGATGCGCGCGCCCATCTCCACCAACAGTTCGCAGAGATCGGCCACCTCGGGTTCGCGCGCGGCGTTGGTGATGGTGGTGAGACCCTCGGCGTGGACCGCCGCCGTCAGCAGATTCTCGGTGGCACCGACCGAGGGGAAGTCGAGCACGATGTCGGCTCCGCGCAGTCGATCGGCACGAGCCGCGATGGACTGGTCATCGATGTCGAACTCGACGCCCATGGCCTTCAGGCCGGCGATGTGCATGTCGATGGGTCGCGTGCCGAAGTCGTCTCCGCCGGGCATGTCGAGACGCACGCGTCCGCACACCGCCAACAACGGACCGAGAACATTGATGGAGGCGCGAATACTGGTGACCAGATCGGGCGGCGCCACCGTGCGCACGTCGCCGTCGTTGTGCAGATGCAACACCGTGTCGTCGGCGTCGTCGCGCCGCACGCGCACACCGAGCGCGCCCAACAGTGCGCCCATGGTCTCCACGTCGGAGATGTCGGGGACGTTGGTGAGTTCGTGTCGACCGGGCGCGTACAGCGACGCCACCATCAACTTCAACACCGAGTTCTTGGCCCCGGGCACGTCGACCCGTCCGGACAAGGGACCACTCTGCTGCACGACGATGCGGTCCATAGACGTACAAGTATGCTCGCTCCGTGGGTCGCAACGGGGTGCATCTGGTGCGCGAATGGCCCGACGAAACGCAGGTCAGAGCGTGGTTGTGCACTCCGCGCGACGATCTGGTGGGCGAGGAACCCGACCTCGACGACTCCGACACCGTCGCCTCGTTCTCCCAGCGACACGGGCCGTTCCGCGACTACCGGCGCACGGTCAGCGCGCGTGACGGCCGACTGCACGAACGCACCGACTACCGCTTGGTGATCCCGTGGTTCCGTTGGTTGTTCGGACCGTTGGTGAAGCGTTCGTTGTCGCGCCGCGCACCCGACTCGCGGGGCGGACAACCGGGCTGGGCGCCACCGGATCGATTGGATCAACGTCAGGTGCGCATCCTGGGTTTGCTGGCCGCGGCGTCGTTGCTGACCGCGTTCGTGAACACGTTGTTCACCCAGACGGTGTCGTTCGCCGGTGACGACTTCGGAGTCGGTGACTGGGGTCGCGGTGTGGCGGGCACCATCGTGCGCGTGGGCGTGTTGTTCGGCCTGCCCGCCGCGCTGTTGGCCGATCGCATCGGTCGTCGACGCGTGGTGGTGACGTTGGCGTGGGCCGCGCCCATCATCGCCTCGCTCGGCGCGCTGGCGCCCAACTTCCCCGTGTTGGTGGCCACGCAAGCGTTGGGTCGTCCGCTGGGTTTGGCGTTGGATCTGTTGATCGCGGTGATCGCCGCCGAGGAGATGCCCCGTGGTTCACGCGCCTACGCCATCAGCGTGTTGGCCATGGCCAACGGCTTGGGTGCCGGGGTGGCGGTGGTGGCCTTGCCCCTGGCCGACGTGGGGCAGTCGGGTTGGCGTTGGGTGTACGTGTTGGGGTTGGTGTGGTTGTTGGTGGCACGCGATCTGGCGCGGCACCTGCCCGAGACGAAGCGCTTCGAGTGGCACCGGGCCGACGTGGCGGCCACACCCGTGCCGCGCCTGCAACGGCGTCGCCTGGGCATCCAGATGGCGGTGGCGTTCTTCGGCAACATGTTGTTGTCGCCGGCGTCGTTCTTCCAGAACACGTTCCTGAAGGACGAGCGCGGCTTCTCGGCCGGCATGGTGTCGTTGTTCACCATCGTCACCGCCACCCCGGCCGTGATCGGACTGGTGGTCGGTGGTCGCGTGGCCGATCGTTCGGGTCGGCGACGCTTGGCGGTGATTTGCGCGCCCACGGGTGCGCTGTTGATCGCGGCGTCGTTCTCGTTCTCCGGACCGTTGATGTGGTGGAGCGCCATCATCGGCGCGATCGTGGCGGCCGCGGCCTATCCCCCGTTGGCCGTGTACCGCACCGAGTTGTTCCCCACCGGCAACCGCGGTCGCGCGGCGTATCTCATCCTGGCCAGTGCGTTGTTGGGTGGAAGCATCTCGCTGCTGCTCACCGGGGCCATCGTCGACGGAGGCACGCCCTACGGACCGGTGATGTTGGCGTTGGTGGGCGGACCGGTGGTGGTGGCCCTCATCGTGGCCTTCACCTATCCCGAAACCGCGCGCCGCGAGCTGGAGGAGTTGAACCCCGAGGATCACACGATGCCCGTGTCCCGCGCGAGCGACTCAACAGAGTGACGCCATCCAGTCGGCGATCACCTCGGCGATGACGCCATCCTTGTTCTTCAGATCGTGACGACCGTTCTCGATGAAGTGGTGTGTCACCGCTCCCGGGATGGTGGCGGTCCACCGCTGCAACTCGTCGGGTGAACCGAAGTCGTCCTTGGTGCCGTGCACGAACAGGCACGGCACCGTGATGCGCGGCAGGTGTTCCACGCGCAGGTTCTCGGGCTTGCCGGGCGGGTGCAACGGATACGACACCAACACCAGGCCGCGCACGGGCAGGGGCTTCTCGCCGTCGATGTCGGGAACGCCGGCGGCCACCATCGTGCAGATGCGTCCGCCCATGGAGCGACCACCCAACACCAGTGCGCCGGTGGTGGTGCCGTGCTCGGTGGCGAATTCGCGCGCACACTCGCGCACACGGGCCAACAACTTGGGCGGTCGATCGGGGGCGCGCTTGCCCGCCAGTCGGTAGTCGAAGTCGAAGCGACCCACCGGCAACGGAGCCACCCGTAGTTCGATGGCGATCAACGACGGGTGATCCGCGCCCGAACCCGAGCCGGGGAACAACACCAATCCCTTGGGCTTCTTGGCCGGGGGCACGGTCAGCCGATCAGGATGCGCCGGGCCTCGCCCAGATCGCCGATGGACTTGCTGGCCGAATCTTCGTTGCCGCCGTGGTCGGGGTGAACGGCGCGCAGTCGGTTGCGATACTGCGCCATCACCTCGCTGCGCGTGGGCTTCACGGTGCCCATCGGGAAACCGAGAATCTCGAGGGCCCACGCGCGCGGATCACCGATGGAACGCAACGACGTGGCCTTGGTGCCCACCAGATGACTGACGAACGCCTGACCCAACGGGCCGCGCCAGTTCAAGGACTTCACCAACAGCGGAGCCAACGCCTTGCGACTGGGAACGTCCAAGCGCTCGAGCGAATAGATGGCGCCCAGCACCTGCTGCATGGGGTTGCCCTGGGTGTCGAACTCGAAGGCGAAGTCCTCGCCCGTGCCCACCAGACGGTGCAGGCTGCGGGCCATGCCGTGACGGTCCACCTGATAGCGATGGCGCAAACGCGGCTGGGCCACGCGCTCGTTGCGCTCGATCTGGGCCACCAAGCGGTGCGTGTCGGGGATGAGTTCCTCCTCGACGTCGATGATGTGGCGCGCGACGATGGCGCTCAGCAACAAGCCACCGAAACCGGGGGCCGGGTCGGTGGGCAGCACCATGTGACCCAACGACACGCGACGCGTCGGGGTGAGCGGACGCGTGTGCCAGATCTCCAACTCGGCGAGAAGCATGCGCGACTACTCGTCGTCGTTGTCGTCATCGTCGAATTCGATGTCCCCCGCATCGATCTCGTCCAGGAGTCCGTCCACGATCTCTTCGGCCGCGGTGGGCACGATGAGCGTGGTCTCCATCCAGCGGTGCGTCACGCGATTGGCGATGAGCATCTCGGTGAGTTCGCGTCGTTCCTCGATGTCGAACTCGTCCAGTTCGTATTCGGTGACGTCGTCGCCCTCGTCCACACCGCCGGCCACCGCGGTGACGCCGATGCCCAGTTCCTTCTCGAGCTTGTCGAAGAGCGTGTCCATCAGGTCCTCGAACTCGGCCGACACCACCAACTCGGACTCCACCCACGCGTGCGCGATGTCGGCGTTGGCCAAACGGGCGGTGAGCTCGGCCTGCTGATCGGAGGTCCACGACGACAGG
>JAJTEQ010000049.1 GCA_021298195.1 Ilumatobacteraceae bacterium | reverse complement strand
GATCAGTCGGTCGCGTCCGCCATCACGATGTCGGCCTGTCGCGCCGAGAACAGGTACACCTCGTCGGCCGACCAGCTGCAGTACACCTCGTCGCCGGAATGGAACCGGCTCCCACTGGTGCGTGGCGTGAGCACCAGAATGTCGCGGTCACCGGACGTGACGACGTATTGCAACACGTCTCCGAAGTGGGACACTCCGGCCACGGTGCCCTTGGTCATGTTCACGTCGTTGGTCGGGCGTTCGGCGCTGAGATGGATGCACTCGGGTCGGACCGCCGACAGTGCGGGCTCGTCGTTCGGGACGTCCTCCTCGGGCCGACTGGCCACGAACACGGTTCCGTCATCGGCGCGACTGCCGTGCTCGGTGGCCACGCCCTGCCAGAAGTTGTTGCGGCCGATGAATCCGGCCACGAAGGCCGATGCCGGGTGTTCATACACGGTCTCGGGATCACCCAACTGCTCGATGTGTCCGTCCAGCATGATGGCGATGCGATTGCTCATGCTCATCGCCTCCTCCTGATCGTGCGTGACGAAGATGAAGGTGATGCCCAGCCGACTCTGCAGCAACTTCAACTCGATCTGCATCTCCTCGCGCAGTTTGCGATCGAGAGCGCCGAGTGGTTCGTCGAGCAACAACACGCTGGGACGATTCACCAACGCGCGAGCGACCGCGACGCGCTGTTGCTGACCACCCGACATCTGACGCGGCTTACGGTCGGCCAACTTGCTCATCTGCACCATGTCGAGGGCCTCGGCCACCCGGGCAGCGATCTCCGATTTGGCGACACCCTGCTGACGCAGTCCGTAAGCGACGTTCTCGCTGACGGTCATGTGCGGGAACAACGCGTAGTGCTGAAAGACCGTGTTGACGTCGCGCTTGTACGGTGGCACGCCCTGCACGTACTGACCACTGATACGGATATGACCGGTGTCGGGCTGCTCGAAACCGGCCAACATGCGCAAGGTCGTGGTCTTGCCACAACCGCTGGGACCGAGCAACGAGAGGAACTCGCCCGGTTGGACCGAGAGGCTGACCGAGTCGACGGCCACCATGGTGCCGAAGCGCTTGGTGACGTTCTCTAGTTCAACTGCGCCACGCTGCCCGCTCACCTGGCATGTCCCCCGATCCGACTGATTCTCTGGCTGACCCGACCGTCCCGGCAGATCAGGCTGCCGCCTGTTGCGACTATAGGACACGAAGGCCCTGAGTGGCACCAATTCCCGTGCACCGGCCCCGAGGTAGGCTCGCTTCACCGTCCTCGGGAGAATCGCGTGTCCACCCCCACAACCAACCCGTCCGACCTCGTCTCGCTCGGACAGCGTCATCTCTGGGGGCACTTCACGAACCTGTCCTCCGTGCAACGCCAGGGTCTTCCCGTCATCGTGCGCGGCGAGGGGCCGTGGGTGTTCGATCACACCGGCAAGCGTTACCTCGACGGACTGTCGGGCCTCTTCACCGTGAACGTCGGACACGGGCGCCCGGAGCTGGCCGCCGCAGCGGAGCGACAGAGCCGTGAACTCGGCTACTTCCCGCTCTGGAGTTTCGGCCACGAACCCGGCATCCGGCTCGCCACCAAACTGGCCACGCTCGCGCCCGGGGACCTCAATCGGGTCTTCTTCACGTCGGGCGGCGGCGAGGCCCTCGAGTCCGCGTGGAAGGTGGCCGTTCAATACTTCGCGGCCATCGGGCAACCGCAACGACGCAAAGTCATCAGCCGCGACTACGCCTACCACGGAACCACCCTCGGGGCCCTCAGCATCACGGGCATCCCGGCCATCCGCGAACCGTTCGAACCCCTGTTGCCGTGGGCGGTGAAGGTGCCCAACACCAACCGCTACCGATGCGAAACGTGTGCCTTGTCGGAGACCTGCACCCTGGACTGTGCCGACGAGGTGGAGCGCACCATCCTGCGCGAAGGACCCGAGACCGTGGCGATGATCGTGATGGAACCGGTCCAGAACACCGGCGGGGCACTCGTTCCTCCCGCGGGCTACTGGGCGCGCATGCGCGAGATCGCCGACAAGTACGGCATCCTCTTGGTCAGCGACGAGGTCATCTGCGCGTTCGGTCGTCTCGGACACTTCTTCGCTTGCGAGCGATTCGGCTACCAGCCGGACATGATCATCTTCGCCAAGGGTGTCACCAGTGGCTACGCACCGCTGGGCGGCTTCATCGCGAGCGACCGTATCGCCGCGCCTTTCCTCGAAGATGACGGTTCGGTTCTGTTGCACGGTCTCACCTTCGGAGGTCACCCCGTCAGTTGCGCGGTCGCGTTGGCGAACATCGAAGTGATGGAGCGCGAGGACGTCCCCGGCAACGTGCTGGCCAACGAAGTCGTCTTCGACGAGGTGATGGAATCACTCCGCGATCTGCCCTTCGTCGGCGACATTCGTGGATGCGGGTATTTCCGAGTGTTGGAACTGGTCAAAGACAAGACCAGCAAGCAGACCTTCAGCGACGAGGAATGCAACTGGCTGTTGCGTGACCAGTTGTCGCCGCGCATCTACGGCAAGGGGCTCATCTGTCGAGCCGACGACCGCGCCGATCCGGTGCTGGTGCTCTCCCCCACCTTGGTGTGCGGGCCCGACGAGTTGCGATTCATCGGGAAGGTGCTCACCGAGGCGATCACCGAGACCGCCGAGGCTTTCGCGCACCGTTGAGCAGGTCCCACTCCCCGCTCAAGGAGCGGCGACTGTCGTTGTGGTCGTCGACGAGCGCGGTACCGAGGTCGAGGAACGCACCACCGACGACGACGATGAAACGAGCGTGGTTGTCGACGGGAGCGGCACCGCGGTCGACGAAGTCACCGTTGTCGTCGACGAACGAGGAACTGCCGTGGTCGACGACCTCGTCACGGTCGTGGTCGACCTCACCACCGATGTGGTGGACGAACCACGAGCAACCGTCGACGATGACGACCTCACCACCGATGTGGTGGACGAACCACGAACGACCGTCGACGATGACCGCACGACAGTCGACGACGATGCACCGTTCACGGCGGTACCACCCGGTCGACCATTGGTTCCGCCGACCAATGTGGACGGCACGGCTCCGGGAGCCGACCTCTCGAACGGCTTCACCTCGATGGAGCGCTCGACGATCGGCGCACCCGAAGCGTCGGTGGCGCTGATGTCCGCCGACCCGCCTCGATCGCGCTGCTTCAGGCGACCCGCGGGCGGCAACGCCGTCTGCACCCGCTCGCGATTGGTGGCCACTGCAACATCGGCGTCGGTGGTCGAATCGTTGTTGATCGCGATACCCGCGTCGGCGTCGATCTCGAGCGGTGCTCCGGCACCCGGACCGGCGCCCGTCCCCGGGCGGACCGTGCGTCGCGACTTCACCGTGGTCAACGAACCGTTCGGACTGGCCACCGACACGACGGTGTCGATGTCGGCCGGGGACTCACGTCCATCCGCGGACACGATCTCGATCGAGTACTCGGTGCTGTTCACCGGGAGTTCCGCGTTGACGAGACTGGTTCCCAGTCCGCCCTTGCCCACGGTGTAGGTGGCGCCGGCGATCTCGTTCACGACCACGCCACCGGCGACACCGACCCGTCGACCGTCGGAGGTGGCGATCAGCAGCCCGGCGGCGGGATCTCCGACCGATCCGCCGGCGGCCAGATTCACCGACACGTATCCCTTCGTCGTGGCGGCGCCTTCCGAGTCGCCCTGATCGCAGAACGAACACGCGAACGGCGCCGAGCGAGCGCTCATGGGCGTCAACTCCAATGTGCCCGTGGAGCCCGACCATGCCGTGGCGGTCCCACCCGGCGCATCGGGATTCTGGGCCGCTTGGTCGTAAGCCCAAGTATTGGTCGCCTCGTCGATGGTGATCCGACGGATCTCCCCGGGGGCGTTGTTGTCGTAGATGTGGATCACGTATCCCGGGTCGACCTTGGTCACCGCGAACGGTGTCACCGCGTGTCCGAAGCCCTCGTCGTAGATGCCGATCGTGTATCCGAGTCCCGCCGTCAAACCGTTGACAAGTTCCTTGGTCAACGTCACCGGATCCTTCGTGCGCGACTCGGCCGCCTGCGCCTTGACCTCGTCGACGAACTGAGTCGACCACCAGTAGTTGATCTCCTGTTCCAGCGAGACGTTCGGGCGCGACAACTCGACGGTGGAGGCCACGCCGGACTGATCCAGACCCAGGAAGTAACGCAGACTCAGGGTGGCCATTCCCTCGCACCGACCACCTGCGAGCGCACTCGACCATTGCTCGATCGTTTGCGTGGCGATGGGCGTGGGCTCGCACGGGGCCGCGATGCCGTCGACGCACACCTCGGACGCTCCGTACAGACGGACGAGTGTGTCGAGGGTGAAGCCGTCACCGCCGTCTTGATCCTGAACGCCCGCCCAGTTCGGGAAGGAGAAGTCATCCGCGGTCGGCCGGAACCCGTTGTCGGCACACACCGCCCCGTCACCGAGACCCACATCGGTCGCACTCCCCACACATTCGACCTCCGGAGAATCTCCCGACGAACCACCCAACGATGATTCTCCGGTCGACGGGCCACCGGAACCACCGCACGCGGAGAGGATCGCCGCCACGGCCACCGACAGTGCGGCCCCCGCCGAGACCGCGAACAGTCGCGACGAACCGGGTCTCCTCGAGCGATTGTCCTCTGAACGCATGGCGAGTCCTCCCCGGGGTGCGTGTCGCGAACGGTCGATCCCAAATCTATCCATTGGTGAAATGGTCTAGCCATTGGATAGTACAATCCGGGTCGCGGGCCGTCGGGAGGCTCGCCTCGTCTCTCGGGGGAACCATGAATCTCACGCCTCTCAGCTCGAACCGCCGCCTCATCACCACACTCCTTCGTGGCGGAATCGTGACCGCAGCGGTCGTCGCATTGTCGTCCTGCGCCGGCGGTTCCGACTCCTCGGACGCAATGGACGATGCGGTGTCGGACACCACCATCGCGGCATCCAAAGGTTCCGTGGGTGCGTCCACCTCGATCGCCGTTCCCGACTCGATCGCCCCCGCCGGACCGGATCAAGCACTGATGGCCCAACTGAGCGACGCCCTCGTCGGCGGAACGACCATTCCCGAGATCGAGGTGTCCGACGGACTCACCCTCACCGACGTGTCGGTGTCGCGCGAATCCGACGGCACCATCGCCGCGGCCGGCACCGCCAACATCGGATCGGGCGGTCTGCAGTTGACCGTGTCCGCGTCGTTCACCGACGAGGACAACTGGAGCCTCGAAGCCAGCGGCGCCGGTCTCCCCGCGTGGGAGCCCGAAGAGATTTCCGGACTCTCGGTGGACCCCAACACCATCGCCGGAACCATCTCCCGTTCCGACGGCGAGGTCACCTGGGACCTGAACGGCTCCACTCTCACCTGGACACCCGACGGCGTCATGTCGCTCCGCGCGCAGTTCGGGGTCGGAACCACCTGTCCGTTCGAGGACGCGTCGAAGTGTCCCGAGGGTGAGACGTTCCTGAAGTTGATCGACGCACAGATGATCATGCCGGGAGTGACAACCGAGAACGGCGAGCCCCTGACCGTCGCGGCGGTCGGAGGCATCGCCACGTCCGGAGAATGGGCCCGCCTCGAAGCGTCCACCGCGGACCTCACGTTCGAGGGCAACGGAGTGACGGACCCCACCATGACCATCTGGTACGGAGAGCGGAACGACTCGTTCGATCCGAACCTCGAGATGCCCGACCTCAGCTCGCTGAGCCAGGACCTGAACGTCGAATTCTGCGGCGGTTTCTCCATCTCCATTCCCAAGGTGGTCAACAAGAGCACCAGTGGTTGCGTGAACTGGAGCCCCGTCGGATTCGCGATGGGTCAACTCGGCGGTGGATCGAGCATGTCGGGCTCGATGCCCGACACCGACTTCGGCTCCGGAAACCTGAACGGCTCGACCAACATCATGGGAGTCGGCTTCACGAATCTCTCCGACAGCGTCATCACGTCCCTGCCGTCCCCGTCGTTCGTGTTCGACCAGGTCAGCACCGCCTTGCAAAACAAGACCTTCGTCCTCGGTGGCAAGACGTCGTTGCCGGGCGCCGTCGGAAAGGCCGTCGGCGTGAACACCGACGGCCTCACGTCACTCGTCTTCGACGTCACTGGTTCCTTCAGTGCGACCGAGGTGAATCTCACGGGTTCGGTCCCCGTGAACATCGATCTCGGTAGCGAGCCGTTGAAGATGAAACTCACCTCCCTCCAGGCGTCGGTCACGATCGGCCGGGACAACGGATTCGCGTTCTCGCTCGGCACGACCGCGGACGCCCGCTTCGGTTACGGCGACTCAGCGACCGATGCCGAGATGACCATCGCTCTCCAAGCGGTCGCCGATCCGATTCCGGGTGTCGCACTGGTGGCGAACGCTCGCGGCACCACCACCGAGAACTACGACGGCATCACGTATGCCACCCGTCTCCGTGACCCCGGAGCGGCAACGTATCTCTGGACCGACGCGTTCGGGATCACCGGATACAACCTGTGGAATCTGTCGGCCCAGATCGGCTTCATCGGCGGGTCACCGGCACTCGGCTACAACTCGACCGCCTATCTCGACCCCACTCGCGGGAAGATGAAAAATCTCGTCGACTGCGGCGGCACCTGCGACAGCAGCGACTACTTGATGAGCAACCTCATCTTCAACGTCAGCCTCACCGAGCCCTGCTTCGCGTACGGTTTCGACGGACAGGCGTCCAACACCGCCCTCTCCATCTCCAAGGGCGTCTTCAAGACCACGTCGTTCAAGGTCGGCATGGCCCCGAACGGTTGCACCGTCGGAGAGGGTGCCACGGCGGTCACCCTCCCGAAGGCCTTCGCCGGATTCCAGTTCTCCACGCGATTCGGCGGATCGACCCTATTCTTCGCCACGCAGGCCTCGGCCGACGACGGCTTTTATTCCAAGTTCGAGGCCACCAACATCAAGATCGGACCGATCTCCTACCCCATCCTCTTGTTCGAGGTGTCGATCGGAACCGACGGAACGTCGACCACCGTCTTCAAGGGTGACATGGAAGCCACGGCCGGAACGTTCAAGGTGGAATCCGTTCTCACCACGAACAGCAAGGGCCTGAAGCAGACCCTCTACGCCTACATCGACGCCAATTCAGGAAACTGGAAGTGGAAAGGTTCGTCGAACAAGTCGAACGAGGGCTACGGAATCAGGACCGGCGACCCCATCTTCGACGTCGACAAGGTGGAGATCCGTAGTGAGATCGAAGCCGCCGACACCAAGACGAGTCTCTCGTTCGCCATGACCGGGACCATCAAACTCCGCAGTGTCACGTACGAGATCAAGAGCGCTTCCATCCGTTTCTCCAACGGGAGGATGGAATACCTGGACTTCCGCTTCAGCTACACGCACACACCCCGCAGTTACGCCGGCAAGAAGGCGACCGCCGACTTCTACCTGACCTACGACTCCAAGAAGAACAATTTCGGCGGTGGAGTGGACACCTCCTGGACCATGGGGTGGAAGAAGACGATCGCCGGCTCGACCTTCCAGCGGGACTTCGCGATTCGCACCTCTTTCGATTTCAACATGAACACGTCGACCGGTGACACGAGGGTCACGTTGGGCGGAAGCTTCAAGGCGACCAACGTGGGTGGGGGAATCTCCTGTGTCTTCGACACCAAGGAGCCCAGTGACATCGACTGCAAGGGCAAGTACTACTTCGAAAAAGGTGTCTTCGAGAAGTCCGACACGTTGAGCGGTCTTTGATCGGTCGCTCTCGGTGCTGATCGGTCCCCGACCGATCAGCACCGAGGGTCGATGACACGTTCTCAGTCGAGATTGGCCATCACGTGCTTGATGCGCGTGTAGTCGTCCAGTGCGTACGCCGACAGGTCCTTGCCGTAACCGGACTTCTTGAAACCACCGTGCGGCATCTCGGCCACCATCGGGATGTGGGTGTTCACCCACACGCATCCGAAGTCGAGTCGCTTGGTCATGCGCATGGCCCGACCGAAATCGCGGGTCCAGACGCTGGACGCCAATCCGTACTCCACGCCATTGGCCCACCGCACCGCTTCGTCCTCGTCGGTGAACTGTTGAACCGTGATGACCGGGCCGAAGATCTCGCTCTGGATCATCTCGTCGTTTTGCCGAAGATCGCTCACCACCGTGGGCGGGAAAAAGAAGCCGCTTGTTCCCTGCCGCGAACCGCCGGCGTTCACCTGAGCGTGCGCGGGCAGTCGATCGAAGAATCCCGAGACCCGCGTCAACTGGTTCGGGTTGTTCACCGGTCCGAACAACACGTCGTCGTCGGGCATACCGCACTGCGTGGCCTTGGCCTGCTCGGTGAGCGCGGCCACGAAATCCTTGTAGACCTTGGCCGAGCACAGCACCCGCGTGGCAGCCGTGCAGTCCTGACCGGCGTTGAAATAGCCCGCCATCGCGATGCCCTCGGCGGCGGCCGCGATGTCGGCGTCCTCGAACACCACCACCGGGGCCTTGCCGCCCAATTCCAGGTGCACCCGCTTCAGCGATTTCGCCGCGGCCTCGGCCACTTCCATTCCCGCGCGCACCGACCCGGTGACGCTCACCAGCGACGGGGCGTCGTGCACCACCATGGCCCGTCCGGTGTCGCGGTCACCGCAGACCACGTTCATCACGCCCGGCGGCAGGAATTCGGCGCAAATCTCGGCCAGCAAGGTGGTGGTGACCGGCGTGGTGTCCGAGGGCTTCAGCACCACGGTGTTGCCGGCCGCGATGGCCGGGGCGAACTTCCACACCGCCATCATCATCGGGTAGTTCCACGGGGCCACCTGCGCGCACACGCCGATCGGTTCGCGGCGGATGTAGCTGGTCATGTTCGGCACGTACTCGCCGGCGCTCTTGCCCTCCAGGTGGCGGGCCGCCGTGGCGAAGAAACGAACGTGATCGACCATCGGGGGAATCTCCTCGGAACGCGTGATCCCGATCGGCTTGCCGCAGTTCTCGGATTCGAGCGCGATGAACTCCTCGGCCCGCGCCTCGATGGCATCGGCGATACGGAAGAGGGCGAGCGAACGATCCTTCGGAGTGGAGTCGCGCCAGCCCTCGAAGGCCGTGGCCGCGGCCTTCATCGCCGTGTCCACGTCGGCGGCCGACGACAACGGCGCCGTCGCGTACTGCTCGCCGGTGGCCGGATTCACCACCCCGAGCGTGCGGCCGTCGGCCGCGTCTACATATTTGCCGTCGATGAAATTGCGAAACGTCTTCATACCGGAAACCTTAGTGCCGAGCACCGATGGGCCGTTTCGGGTCTCAAGGGCTAGGTTGCCCTCATGGCCACCCCCATCTCCGAACTGGACATCCCCGCGGTCTCTTTCGATTTCGCCGACGCCCAGGAACACCGCCAGATGTTGCGGGACATCTCGAAGCAGTCGTGGATCGCCAAAGGGGTGTTCGCGTACCCGATCTTCACCTACGAGGACTGCGTGGCCATATTGCGCGACAAGCGCTGGCACAGCGCGGCCGCCTTGGCCGCTTCGGCATTCGGGGTGAACGACCCCCGACTCGAGGAGCGCCGTCGTGAATCGATCTTGTCGGCCGAGGGAGAAGTGCACACGCGCTTGCGCCGGCTGGTGGCACCTTCGTTCTCTCCGCGTTCCGCCGACCGACTGCGACCCTTCATGCGCGAAGTCATGAATTCGCTCCTGGATCCGGTGGCACCCACCGGTCGTTGCGACCTGGCCAGCGACGTGTGCGATCCGTACCCCATCCCGATCATCTGCGAACTGCTCGGGGCCCCGAAGGAGGACTGGCAACTGTTCAGCCGCCTGGCCGAGCAGGTGCTGAACATCTTCAACGTCACCAGCACCGAACAGCTCACCGAGATCTTCGCCGCCCAGGACGAGCTGGAGGCCTACACGCTCGACCTCATCGCCGACCGGCGCAACAAACCGGCCGATGACTTGATCACCAGCCTCATCGCCGCCGAGGAAGCCGGCGACAAATTGAGCGAGGTCGAGCTGGTGATGATGGTTCAGGCCGTCATCGTGGGCGGCACCGACACCACGCGCAATCAACTCGGTTGTTCGGTGGCACTGTTCGCCGAGCATCCCGACCAATGGAAGCTGTTGGCCGAGCAACCCGAGTTGGCCCCCAAAGCCGTCGAGGAGACGATGCGGTACTTCGGCGCGGTTCGGGCCACGGGAAGATTCGCCAGCGAGGACATCGAATACAAGGGAATCCTGTTCCCCAAGGGCACCTTGGTGACCCCGGCGCTCGCGATGGCCAACCTCGACGAGTCGGTGTTCGCCGAACCCGACACCTTCGACATCACCCGCGAGCCCGCCGGCCAACCGCAGATGACGTTCGGTTCGGGCATCCACTACTGCCTGGGCGCCGCGCTGGCCCGCGCCGAGCAGCAAGAGGCCTTGCCTCTGATGGCCCAGCGAATGAAGAACCTGCGCATCGACGGCGCGGTCACGTGGAAGCCCTCCACCGTCGCCATCTTCGGACCCGAGAAACTGCCGATCGCGTTCGACCCGTCCTGACCTTGGGACGATCTCCCCTAGTGGCTTCACGATGCTTTTCGTCGCCTGATCGGTGACGACCTAGTGTCGCCGTCGGGGTCACCATCATGAGGACGATCGATCGACATCTTCTGACGAATCGTCACCGAGACGAACTCGACTTGTTCACCCGCACGCATCCGCGTTCGCGCGAGATCTTCGACGACGCGCGTGGCCACTTGGTGTCCGGGGTTCCCATGCCATGGATGAGCAGATGGCCCGGGGCCTTTCCCCTCTTCGTCGAACGGGCGTCGGGTTCGCGCTTCGTCGACGTCGACGGCATCGAGTACGTGGACTTCTGCATGGGCGACACCGGCGCCATGGCGGGCCACGCCGTGCCCGGACTCGCCGACGCGTTGCATCGACGCGCCTCACGGGGAATCACCACCATGTTGCCAAGCGAGGACGCCGTCTGGGTGAGCGCCGAACTTTCGCGACGATTCGGTCTGCCCAAGTGGCAATTGGCGATGACCGCAACCGACGCCAATCGATTCGTCCTGCGTCTGGCCCGTCATGCCACCGGACGTCCCAAGATCGCCGTGATCGACTGGTGCTACCACGGAACCGTCGACGAGACGCTCGCGGTGCTCGACGGAGATCGCGTGGTGCCCCGACCCGGCGCCATCGGCCCGCCGGTGGACGTGGCCACCACCACACGCGTCGTTCCCTTCAACGACCTCGCCGCGCTCGACGCTGCGCTCGCCCATGGCGACGTGGCCGCACTGCTGATGGAACCGGCGCTCACCAACATCGGCATCGTCCTGCCCGAGCCCGGCTACCTGGAAGCCGTGCGCGACATCACGGCGCGTCACGGAGTGCTCTGGATCATCGACGAGACGCACACCATCTGCGCGGGTCCCGGTGGCTGCACTCGCGCATGGAAACTCTCGCCCGACGCCGTCACCATCGGCAAACCGATCGGTGGCGGCATGCCGGTGGCCGCCTACGGCTTCTCCGAGGATTTCTCGCGAAAGGTCGAGGAGCTCGCCGGACTCCACACCGCCGACGTGGCCGGAATCGGAGGAACGCTCACCGGCAACCCGTTGGCGATGGCGGCCATGCGCGCCACGCTGTCGACGACGCTGCTCGATTCCGACTTCGAGCGGATGTTTCTGCTCGCCGAGGCCTGGACCACGGGGGTGGCCGATGCGTTCGAATCACGCGGACTCGCTTGGCACGTCCAACAGCTGGGGGCCCGGGCCGAATACTGGTTCTCCCCGCCCAGTCGCAACGGCGCTCAGGCCGCGGCGGCCTCGGACCCCGAACTCGAGGCGTTCATGCACCTGTTCGCGCTGAACCGGGGAGTCCTGCTGACCCCCTTCCACAACATGGCCCTCATGTCGCCGGCGCACACGCGCTCCGACGTCGATCGTCACACCGAGGTGTTCGCCCACGCCGTGAACTCGTTGACCGGTTCTAGCTCCTGAACGAGGGGTCGATGGCCGACACCGCATAGCGTGAGGTCATGAGCGCGAACAAAACGATGAAACTCGGCTACAACACCGGCTACTGGTCGGCGGGTCCGCCGGCCGGAGCCCTCGAAGCGGTGAAGGAGGCCGATCGCCTGGGCTTCGACTCCATCTGGACGGCCGAGGCGTACGGCAGCGACGCGCTCACTCCTTTGGCGTGGTGGGGTGCCAACACCACCAACGTCCGACTGGGCACCGCCATCATGCAGATGAGCGCCCGCACGCCGACGGCCGCGGCGATGGCCGCCATCACCCTCGACCATCTCTCCAACGGACGTTTCATCCTGGGCCTCGGCGCCAGCGGTCCGCAGGTGGTGGAGGGCTGGTACGGCCAGGCCTACGGCAAGCCCTTGGCCCGCACGCGCGAGTACATCGACATCGTGCGACAGGTGTTGGCGCGCGAGAAGCCGGTCGAGAAGCACGGCGCGTTCTACGACCTGCCTTACACGGGCGCCGACGGCGCCGGGCTCGGCAAGGCGTTGAAGCCCACGGTGCACCCGTTGCGCCGCGACATCCCCATCTTCCTCGCGGCCGAGGGTCCGAAGAACGTCGCTCTGTCGGCCGAGATCTGCGACGGTTGGTTGCCACTGTTCTTCGCACCGAAGGAGGACGGCTTCTACCGCCAGTGTCTGAACGAGGGCTTCGCCAAGGCCGGTGAGGCCGGAAAGGCCGATCGTTTCGAGGTGGCCTCGACCGTGATGATGATTCCGGGCGACGACGCCGAGAAGTGCGCCGACATGGTGCGTCCGTTCCTCGCGTTGTACGCCGGTGGCATGGGCGCCAAGGGTGCGAACTTCCACTTCGAGGTGTTCGCGCGCATGGGATACGAGGACGTGGCCACCAAGGTGCAGGAGTTGTACCTCGAGGGCAAGAAGGCCGAGGCGGCCGCGGCCATTCCGTTGAAGATGGTCGAGGACGTGGCTCTCGTCGGCCCGCCGGCCAAGATCAAGGACGAACTGGCCATGTGGAAGGAAACCTGCATCACCACGTTCCTCGTCAGCGGACCGGCCCAGGTGTTGCCCTTCTACGCCGACCTCATCAACGGCTGACGCATGACCGGGTCGATCGGGCCGACGGTCGCTCTCCAACGCGATCTGTTGCGCACTGGTGAGGCGACGGCCGTCGAGGTGGTGGAGTCGTGCCTTCGCCGCATCGACGAAGTTCAACCGGAATTGAACTGCTTCGTGACGGTGTGGGCCGACGAGGCGTTGGATCGCGCGCGACACGTCGACGTCACGCGTGGCGGATTGGCCGGAATTCCCGTGGCCATCAAGGACACGTCGTCATGGGAGGGACACCTGTCCACCGCCGGCTCGGTCACGTTGCGCGACAACATCGCCCGACACACCGACGCGGTGGTGCGGTCACTGTTGGATGCCGGGGCCATCATCGTCGGTAGCACCAACACGCCCGAATTCGCTCACGCCGGCATCACCGACAATCCGCTGTGGGGCGTGACGCGCAATCCCCACGACCCGTCGCGCACACCGGGCGGATCCAGCGGAGGCTCGGCCGCGGCGGTGGCCAGTGGTTGCGTGGCGCTCGCCGAGGGCAGCGACATGGGCGGGTCGGTGCGCATCCCCGCGGCCTGGTGCGGCATCGTGGGCCTGAAGCCGTCGCTCGGTCGCATCCCCATGACCGCGTTGCCCGGACTGTTCGACCTGTTGTCGCATCACGGACCGCTCGCGCGAACGGTGGACGACGCGTGGGAATTCCTCTTGGCGACGCAAGGCCCGTCGCTCTCCGATCCGTACGCGGTTCATCCCGCCTTGACTCGAGCGGAACCACCGGTGCGCGGCCTGAGTGCCGCGCTGTCCATCGACCTTGGCTGCTGGGCGGTGGACCCGGCCATCGCGACCGCCGTCGAGAACGCCGCCACGAGCCTGCGTTCCTTGGGAGTCTCGGTCGAGAGCTTCGACGCCGGTTTCACCGCCCGCGACAACGCCCTGTGGTTGGAGTACTGGGGCGTCTTCATGGCCGGCTTCTACGGCGACGTCGCCGACGACAAGGCCGAGGTGATGGACCCCGACGTGCTGTGGTTGATCGAACTGGGCCGCAGTTTCGGGGCGGTCGACACCAAGCGCATGGACGTCGAACGCACCTCGTTCTGGCGCCGCGCGACCGCTGCCCTTCACGATCACGACGTCATCATCTGCCCCACCATGTCGCGTGCGCCGGGACCCGCCGACAAGGCCACGAACCGAGTGCGTCAGATGTTGCACGACGACGGGTTGGTTCACAGCGAGGACATGACCTCGGTGTGGAACCTGGCGTCACCACTACCGATCGTGTCGGTGCCGTGCGGTCGTTTCGAATCC
>JAJTEQ010000048.1 GCA_021298195.1 Ilumatobacteraceae bacterium | reverse complement strand
GTGAAGTTGGCGATGCGCTCGGCCTGCCAACCCGGCTGCAACGTCCGGAACCACTCGGGGTCGGTGGGTTTGTTGTTTCGCTTGCCCACCAGCGCCGGTGTGCGCTGGAAGACGTACAGCTCCTTGCAAGCCTCGGCCAACTTGGGCACCGCCTGTACCGCGGTGGCACCGGTGCCGATGATGCCGACGCGCTTGTCGGCGAGGTTCACCATCTTCTCGGTGGGGCTCCCTCCCGTGTAGGCGTAGTCCCAACGACTGGTGTGGAACATGTGTCCCTTGAAGCCCCTGATGCCCTCGACGTCGGGAAGCTTGGGGCGGTGCAACACACCACCCGCGATGATCACGAACTTCGAGGAGAGATCGTCACCACGACTGGTGGTGGTGTGCCAGCGCTGCGATTCATCATCCCAACGCATGTCCTCGACCTCGGTCTGGAAGAGGGCACGGGGATACAGGTCGAGCGTGCGACCCAACAACTGGCAGTACGCGAAGATCTCGTAGGCCTTCACGTACTTCTCGGTGGGCATGTAACCCGTCTCCTCCAGAAGTGGCAGGTACACGTACGACTCCACGTCACACGCACAGTTGGGGTATCGGTTCCAATACCAGGTGCCACCGAAGTCGCCGGCGAGGTCGATCATTCGGAAGTTCGTGATGCCGGCCTTCAACAGATGATGAGCGGCGAGCATTCCTCCGAATCCGGCGCCGACGATCACGACCTCGGTCTCTTCTCGCACCGCGTCGCGGGTGAAGTTGGGATCGGCGAACGGATCACGACCGAAGTCGGCCCATTCACCGGCGATGGTCTTGAACTGGGCGGTACCGTCGGAGCGCAGACGCTTCTCGCGCTCGATGCGGTACTTCTCGCGAATCTCCTCGGGTGACAGGTGCCCCGATTCTGAAGTGCTCGTCATGATCGTGTTTCCCCTGACCGATTGGTGACTTCCATCCTCGCAAGCACCCCACCTCGTCGCCAATTCCTGACGACGCCGGGACGACACCCGTCACGTGGACCAGTCCTCCCCTGCCGTCACGATAATCGGACGTCGCTTCTACGCTGATCTCATGTCTGCCAGCCACTCCCCCCTCGTCGACGTTCGACGCGCCGACGACCGACCACACACCCGCGTCGGCTGGCTGGACTCCCGTCATTCCTTCTCGTTCAGCAACCACTGGGACCCGGCCAACACCCACCACGGGGTTCTGCTGGTCAACAACGACGACAAAGTGGCCCCCGGCGCCGGGTTCGACACGCACCCGCATCGCGACATGGAGATCGTCACCTGGGTGCTCGACGGTTCGCTGGTCCATCAGGACTCCATCGGCAACAGCGGCGTCCTGTATCCCGGGCTCGCCCAACGTATGAGCGCCGGTACCGGCATCCTGCATTCGGAGAAGAACGATGCGTGGAAGCACGGCGTCGGGGATCGACACGAGTCGCCCGTGCACTTCGTCCAGATGTGGGTGGTTCCCGGTCGTGGCCTCCGGCATGGACGCCCACCGCGATCGCACGGCCATCCGCATCCGTAATCGTTTCGCGGCGTTGCACGTGGCGCGACTGTCGCCCGGCGAGTCCGTCGTCGTGCCGGACGCGCCGTTCGCGCACGTCTTCGTTCCCCGCGGCGAGGTCGACATGGAAGCCGCTGGCTCCCTGCGAACCGGAGACGCGGTGCGCCTCACCGCCGAGGGTGGCCAGCGAATCACCGCGACCACGGCATCGGAGATCCTGATCTGGGAAATGCACGCCGCCATTCAGGGGCAGTGACATCGTCAGAGTTGGTAGCGGTACAGATTCGACTCGCGCTGGACGAAACCCATCCGCTGGTACAAGCGATTGGCGGCTTCGCGCGACGGACGCGAGGTGAGATCGACGGTGATCGCCCCGTTGTGGTGCGCGTGGTCGAGCGCGGCACGGTTCAACGCCTCGCCCACACCGTGTCCCCGAGCGTTCCCGTCCACCACCACGTCCTCGATCCAGGCGCGCACACCGGTCGGGATACGGAACATGGCCAACGTCAACGAGCCGACGATCACTCCGTCCAGACGGGCGACGAACAACGTCGACGCCTCCGACGACACCAGGTCCTGCAGGGCCTCGCGTCCCGGAGGAGGATTCGACGAGGACAGTTGAGGGATCAGCACCTCGAAGGCCGCGACCAGTTCGTCGTCGACGTGCGTGCAGATGTCGACGGTCACTCCCACGGTGGCGAGTCTAGGCAGTCCACCTTCTACGGTTGCCCCATGACCCGCATCACCGATCATGCCGAACTCGCGACGAAAGCCCGAGCCCTCGGCGCCGCCCTCGAACCATTCGTCGGTCAGGTGTACTTCTCCCCCGAATGTCACGCGAACTACGTCGCCCTCGGTTTCCAACCGAGCCCCGGTGACATGAACGGTGTCGCTCTGCCCGAGGGCATCGCGTACTTCACCAGTCGCGGATCGTTGATGGGACAGGTGCCCGGAGAAGTGGTGGCCGCGGCGTTCGCGGTGTTCAATCCGGCCGCGGTCGTTCCCTCGGTCACCGCGGGTTGGGCCATCACCGATGCGACGACCATCTGTGCCGCACGACGGGCGGGAGCGATCGCTCAACTGGAACGAATCCTCGGAGCGAAGCCCGGTGGAGTCGCGCGAGCGCGCGCCATTCTGGGGCGTGCGGTCGGTGTGTTGCGTCCCGAAGGACGTCCGTTGTTCGCCGGTGCTCTCAGCCAGTCGATCCCCGACACCGATCTCGGCGCGTGCTGGCACTTCGGCGACATGATCCGCGAGTACCGCGGCGACTCGCACACGGCCGCGTGGATCTCGGCCGGTTTGGACGCCACCGAGATCGGTCTACTGACCGAGTTGTACTGGGGTCTGCCACTGAAGTCGTACAGCCGCACGCGCGCGTGGTCCGAGGACGACTTCGCGGCCGCCATCGACCGCCTCGAGTCGCGCGGGCTCGTCCACGACGGTGCCTTCACCGAGGCCGGCCGCGAGATCCGCGAGCGGATCGAGGTGGACACCGATCGTCAGATGCTGGGGTGCATCGAAGCGATCGGCGAGGACTTCGACCATCTCGTCGCGATGCTCGGACCGTGGTCCGACGTGGTGCGCAACTTCAAGGGCTACCCGGCGGCCGGTCCCCACGAATTGGCCGCCGCCGCCAGCAAGCGTTGAACGGCATGGCCGCGGTCGGGAACATGGCAGACTGATCCCGTGATCCTCACCGAACTCCGCACGTCCGCCGACGCGTTCCACGCCAGCACCGGTTGGGAACCCAAGCCCGAGGGCCTGTGCCGTGGCGAGGTCTGCGTGCCCGCACCGGGTGCACTCGGCGCCGACGGATCTCTCGACGTCGCCGTCGCCGCGGAGCGCCTCGGCATGCCGGTCGTCCACGATGCCGAACACGGTCTGTGGGCGTTGGGCAGTGCCACCCTCGGTGGCCGCACCCTCAGCACCGCGGTGGCCGCCGATCCCGAGCTCCGCACGTTCGACAACCGGCCGTTCCGTTTGTCGTCGTTGCGAGGCAAGAAGGTCATCCTTCTCGCCTGGTCCAGTTATTGAGGCTGTCGATCCAGCCTGCCCGGGTGGCAGGCGCTTCACACCGAGATCGAGCAGCACGGCGCCACCATCGTGACGGTCGCCCTCGACATCGACATCGAACTTGCCAAGCCCTGGAACGACCTGGCCGGGCCGACGCATCCGAGCCTCATCGACACCACTCATGCCACCAATCCGGCGTTCGGATTCACGAACATCCCGATGGCGGTCTGGATCGACGAGAACGGTGTGCTCGTTCGTCCGGCCGAGGCGGCTTCCATCGAGCGCAGTCCGTTGCGCGACATGGAGATCCCCGAAGGATTGCCCGAACAACTCAGCAAGGTGATGCACGCCGTCAAAGCGATCCCCGATGATGCCGAGGCGTACCGTGCCGCCATCCTCGATTGGGTGAAGAACGGTTCGTCATCACGATTCGCGATGACACCCGACGAGGTCATCGAGCGCAGCCGTCCGCATTCCGACGCCGAGGCCCGCGCTCGCGCCTGCTTCGAATTGGGTGAGCACCTGCAACGCAACGGGAATCCCGACGCCGCGGTGACGTGGTGGAAAGAAGCCCACCGCCTCGATCCGCAGAACCTGGTGTACAAACGACAGGCCTGGACTCTCGTCACCACGCCTGCTGGTGCCACCGAGTACGACCTCATGCAGGGCCCGAACGACGTCTACGACAGCAATCTCGTGGACGAGGTCTCCGGTGAGGGCGGATTCGCGCAATTCATCGTCCGACCCGCTCTCTGAGAACGTCGGAATCGGATTGCCCGAAGCCATTCGGGTGCTCCGATTCCGGCGATAACGTACGTGTCGATGGCTGATCTGGAACACGTTCGTTGGATTCGCCGGCCCGAACTTCGTCGGCCTCACGTCATCGCCGCCTTCACCGGATGGAACGACGCCGCTGACGCCGCGAGCACCGCTCTGCGAACCCTCATCGAACGGCTCGGCGCCGCACCACTGGCCGAGATCGATCCCGAAGAGTTCACCGACTTCGCCACCATCCGCCCGCACGTTCGTCTCGCCGACGGATCCACACGCAGCATCGTGTGGCCCACCGTCAGCATGTGGTCGGTCACTTCGAACGATCACGACCTCATCCTCGTCCTCGGACCCGAGCCGGCGTTGCGTTGGAAGCTGTTCTGCCAGCAGATCATCGGTGTCGCTCTCATGTACAAGGCCCGCAGTGTCATCTCACTCGGCGCCTTGTTGGCCGATGTCCCGCATCGTCAACCCACTCAGGTACTCGGCACCGCCGTCGACCAGGAGATGATCGACGCGCACGATCTGCAACGCAGTCGCTACGAGGGCCCCACCGGAATCGTCGGTGTGCTCAACGACGCGGCGCATCGCGCGGAGTTGTCGACGGCCTCGCTGTGGGCTGCCGTTCCGGCCTATGCCGCACAGTTGCCCTCGCCCAAAGCCGCCGCGGCACTCATCGAACGCCTGTCGGAGATCGTGGGTTGTGATGCTCCCACCACGTCGCTCGACGCACAGTTGGATCGCTACGAGGAAGCCATCGATCAGATCATCGAGAGTGATCCGTCGATGGCCTCGTATCTCGAACGCCTCGAGAACATGGACGACGACGAATACGAGGAGGAGGACGAGTACTCCTTCGGTGACGACGAGTCCGACGACGAGGTGGAGGCCTCCGACTCCGCTGATGGTCCCATCACCGAGGAGTCACTCGACAGCGAGGCTTTCCTCGAAGAGGTCGAGCAGTTCCTACGAAGTCAGCACGACGACTGACGTCAGGCCTCGCCGCGCCACACCGGATCGCGCGGGGCATCGAAACTCGCGTTCAGCGGTTCACCGGCGATCGCCGCGAAAGCCATCGGACCCCACCACTGCACGCCCGCGGTGATCTCGGGCAACGAGTCCTCTCGGAACCAACCGATGTCGGCGGTCTCCAGAGGATGGCCCGCAAGATCGCCACCAACGGCCCGGCAATGGAACAGCAGCATGTACATGCCGAAGCGGCTGAATCCCATGCGCTGACCGTCGACCACCCCCAACAGTCGCAGGGGTTCGCACTCGATGCCGGTCTCCTCGCGGACTTCTTTCACCGCCACCTCACTCGGTGAGTACCCCACGTCGGCCCAACCGGTGGGATAGAGCCACACTCCGGAATCGGGCCGTTTCACCAGGAGGATTCGTCCCTCGTCATCGCCGACGATGGCACCCACCGCCACTTTCGGCGTGATGTACCCGGGCACACCTTCACCGATGGACTCCATCCACTCCTGAACGAAGTGATCCTGTTCGCGCCGTACCTCGAGCGCCTCGTCGGCGGCGGCCTTGATGTCGGCGGCCACGTGCAGGATCTCTTCGTACCGTTCGCGCTCGTACAGGCTCTCGGTGAAACCCATGCCCGTTCGAGCGATACCCGCCAGTGTCTCGCTCCAACGCACGAGGTCGCGCGTGAAATCGTTGGGCATGGCGCCGGGCACGTCGTCGGGCATGACGAGAACCTAGTTCGTCACGACGCCAACGTGAACAGGATGGCTCGCTCGACTTCCTGACGATGGAACGAGTCGATCAACTTCTCACCGGACGATGTGCGTACATAGAACGCGTCGACGACCTCGTCGCCGATGGTCTGCACCGACGCGTGGCGAATGTCGAGCCCCACCTCGGCCATGGCCTTGGTGACGCGGTGGAGGATGCCGTGCTGATCAGGAGCGCGAACCTCGATGACCGTGGCGTTCGACGAGGCCTCGTCGAAGAAGGTCACCCTCGGTGGTCCGAGCTCACCGGCCGATCGACGCTTGCGGCGATACGTCTTGGCCCGCTCGGCGAGTCGGTATTCGATGGCCAGTTGTCCCCGCAATGCCCGTTCGAGATTGGTCACGATCGGACCCCACTCGATGGGACCATGCGGGGGAACCACTACTCGGAATTGCGACGCCGCCATCCCTTGTTCGTCGGAGTGCGCTTGCGCACCGAGAACCCCGAGACCGTGCAGTGCCAGCACCCCTGCCACCTTGCTGAACGTTCCCGGTCGGTCGGGACTGACCACCGTCACCGAGTTCTCGTCGAAGCCGATGGTGACCACACCACCGGCCATCATCTCGAGCACTTCGGCGTCGGGGAACAGGCGCCATTGCGCCTCTTCAATGTCGGCGCCACCGAGCACGAGATGCACGCGACGAACCAGATCGTTCACCAACTCGGCCTTCCACGAGCCCCACGCCGCCGTGCCGGTGGCCAGACTGTCGGCCTCGGTCAGGCCGTGCAACAAGTCGAGCACCAACGGTGTTCGCACCTCGTCGGCCACCGACATGATCGTGGCGCTGTCGGCCAAGTCACGACGCGTGGCCACGTCGGGCAGCAACAGATGGTTCTTCACCATCGCGCACAACACCTCGGTGTCATCCCCCGTCAGACCCAGACGGGGACCGATGCGTTGCACCAATGCCACACCGACCTCGGTGTGATCCCCCGGGTAGCCCTTGCCGATGTCGTGGAACAGCGCACCCAGCACCAGCAGATCGGGGCGGGCGACACGGTCGGCCCACGAAGCCGAGTTCGCCGTGGCCTCCCACAGGTGACGATCGACGGTGAAGCGGTGGTACGCGTTGCGTTGCGGCTTGCTGCGATTGGGCGCCCACTCCGGCAACACCTTCACCCACAGTCCACGTTGATCGAGCGCCTCCAACACCGGAATGGCGTCGTGCCCGGTGAGCAACAATCCGACCAGATCGTCGATGGCACCCACCGGCCACGGAGAGGGCATCGCCGGGCACGACGTGGCGAGACGATCCAGTGTGGGACGGTCGATGCGCGCCTTGTGTCGCGCGGCCGACGCGGCCACGCGCAACAAGAGCGTGGGGTCGGTGGACGGATCGATGGTGTCGTCGAGATGCACCTCGCCGTGGTGCAAGATGACGCCGGGAGCCAGGTGTTGATCAGGGACGGGCTTGGCTTTGGCCGCTGCGACGCGAGCCCACACCTCGTCGCCGACCCACGCCACCGAACGACCGGCGTTCGACAACGAAGCCACCAGCGCATCGGCGTTCGGATAGCCGCACGACGTGGCCACGGCATCCTGATCCTCGAGATGCATCACCTCGACGGCTCGACCCTGATGGCGATGCAACGCCACACGCAACGCCATCAACACGTCACGACCGGCATCGAGCGCCGCGCGATCGGATCGCGAGATCTCGACTCCGGCGGCTTCGGCCCACAGCAACGCGTGGATGTCACGCAGTCCGCCGTAGCCCTCCTTGAGATTCGGTTCGAGGAGGAACGCCACCTCACCGTGCTCGGCCTGGCGCGCACGCACGCGCTTCATCAATTCGGGCAGACGTTGGTCGGCCGAGTTCCGCCATGCCTTCAGACCCTCGCGGGCCAACTCCTGGGCCAGATCGGCGTCTCCGGCCAGCAGTCGAACACTCAGCAGCGCCGTGGCCGAGTCCAACTCGGACTTGGCCAGATCGATCGCCTGTTTCACGGTGCTCACGGAATGCCCGAGCTTCAAGCCGGAGTCCCAGATCGGATACCAGATCTTCGATGCGAGGTCGTCGACGTTCTTGGCGCCATCGTGAACCAACATCACGTCGAGATCGCTGAAGGGCGCCAACTCTCCGCGTCCGTATCCACCCACCGCCACCAACGCGCACCGCTTGTTCGGCTTCACCGCGACGTTGGCCGCCTCCCACAACTGACACAGCCACTCGTCGGTGGCGGCGCACAACTCACGGGTCAGCTTCACCCCGCGTAGCTTGGGGTCGTTCAGAACCTGGCGGCGCCGTTCCATTCCCTCAGTCTGTCGCAGAATCACCGTTCGATGCCCGACCGAATGTGAACGGAATGATTCAGCTTGGTTCGGTACGTCGCCGACTGATGATCGTGGCCGCTTTCCATGCACCCCACTCCAGTCCCGGCTCGACCAGCGACGGGTCGATGTCGGCCCACGTCGCCGGGGCCAGACCGAAGACGTCGTCGGGGAACGAGCGACGATCGAACTCGTCCCGAACGACGGGCGTGGCGCCGACCGACGCGAGAAAACGACTCAGCGGAACCGTCGCCGAACGCAGCACCGTCAGCGGATTGGTGCGTTGCTGCTCCGCATCCAAGGTCAACAGTTCGGTCAACCCGTCGACCGCGAGTCGTTCGGCCTCGGCCACCGCCGAATGTCGAGCCTCTTGGGAGACACCATCGACGAGCCCGTCCGATGCGAGACGATCATCGACCAATCGTGTGGCCCACGGGACCACGACCGCGGTCACGTTCCGGAGCAATCGGTCGGAGTAGTCGTCCACCCGACCATCTTCTCAGACCGCCGTGGTGGACGGAGCCTCGGTCGATGGAGCGGTGCTCGTGGGTGGAACCGTGGTGCTCGGCGGAGTGGTGGCCCTCAGCAGGATCGCCACTCGCACCAGAATGCGGCGCGCGCGATGGAGGTCGTCACGATCGGGCAACGACCCGTCACTCGGTTGCAGGAGGGCCCGAGCCTCGGCGATCATCAACAGGGCATCGGCGTTGTCCGCGGTCGTCGCGGCGGTCTCGAGGCGCGAGGCGATGGCCAACATCTTTTGCACCGATGCGGCGACGCGGGCCTCGCGCACCTCGTTCAACGCGTCGCGCACGATCTGTCGCGCGTCGGCGGTGGGGTCGGCCGTCAACCGATCCTTGGCCGCATTCAGCACGATCAGCAGTTCGGCTTTCACGTCGGCGGGCATGTCGGATGCGCTCACCGCGGCGATGACGCCGGCCAAGGTGAGAATGGCCCTGGATGCGGGGGTTCCCTCCAGAGCCGCGCGAGCGAGCCGCATGGCGTTCTCGAAGTCGTCTCGCGTGGGCATGTCACCCGCGTCGAGCGTGGCCTTCACCGCCTCGAGGGCGACAGTGGCCTGCGTCGCCGCGTCACTGGTGTTGCCCTCCAGCAACTGCAGAGCCTGCGTCACCGACCCGAGCATGCGCTGACGCTGCATCTCACCGGGCACCTCGCCGGAGGTGGGTGCCGATTCGTCGTCGGGGCGATCACCGATGCGCTCGTACACCAAGTCGGCGATGGTGCGGAACACGGCCCGCGCCTCGTCGAACGGAATCGATTCGCCGGCTTCGATCCGGACGCGCATGGCGACCAGAGTCGCCAGAGCGTTGTCACGCGCCTCACTCTGAGGCAGGCTCTTCAGCGCGGCCTCGGCCTTTCCGATGTTGGCGAGTAGGTCACCGCGAACCTGGTCGCCGTTGCGACGCACCTTGTCGATGTCGAATCGAGGGCGACCACTGGAGTCGTCGGCGACGGAGCCAGGGATCGACACCACCGAGTTTTCCGTGTCCTCATCGGATGAATCCCCGTCCGCATCATCGTCGCTCGAGTCATCATCGGACTCGTCATCATCGATGGTCGACGGCGGGGCCGACGGGCGCGAAGGGGCCGGGGAACCAGAAGGCGCCGACGTCGACGGTCGAGCAACCCGTAATGCGTTCTCGATCGCTTTCCCGATGATCTCCAGATCCCGCGACTCGATGCGCTGACCAGAGACGAGCTTGGTCGACAAGGCTTCCACGCGAGCGCGCAGTTCTTGCTTCGTCGCGTCGGGGATCGGCGCCTGTGCGATGCGATTCAGCAATTCGTTCAACTTGTTGCGCAATTCTCCGACTCGTGTCGAACCTGACGGAGTGGACGTCGATGGCGCACCGGACGAGGGCGTGCTGGACGAGGGCAGGCTCGAATCGGAACTGCTGTCTTCCTGCTCGGTGTCGTCACCATCGTTCTCGTCATCACCCGAGGCATGAACGGAGGAGACTCCGAGGGCGAGCGGGGTGATCAAGATGGCCAATGTGGGCAGGGCGATGCGGCGCTTCATGGGGTGTCCTTTGTCGTGGTCGTGCTGGGTTCGAGGGTTGGGGTCAGGGGGCGATGGTGTCGAGGGAGTCGAGTTCGGCCAAGGCTTCGTCGATGACTTGCAGATCGGCATCCAGGCTGGCAAGGTCGCTCTCGACCTCGTCCACTGCCTGGTCACCCGACGTCACCGGGGTGGCCGTCGAATCCACGACGACCTCGGTCGAAGGCGTCGGCGTCTCGTCGTCGGAGGAATCCGAGGATCCGCACCCGGCCGCCACGGAGCCGATCATGAGAAGACCGACGAGACCGACGACGAGGTGGCGAGCGAAAGTGCCCGTTGTGGATGTGTGCATGCAGGTTCTCCAATGAGGTACGGATGTGTCACGACCGGGAGCCCCGTGCCGGTTTGGGGTCCGTCAGATTCTCACCGTTTCCTTACTCCGACGCCACCGGCTAGACAGTTGCCATGTCGTTCACGCTCGTTCTGGCCGGTGGCGGAGTGACCGGAATCGCCTGGGAAACCGGTGTCCTGCTGGGGCTTCGTGACGAGGGCGTCGATCTGGCCTTCGGCGTCGACCGGGTCATCGGAACCTCGGCGGGCTCCGTGGTGGGGGCCCAGTTGCTGGGTGGTCCGGACCTCGAGGATCTCTTCGCCGCCCAAGTCGCCGACGAACACCACGAGATCAAGCCCGATCTCGATCTCGATCTGCTGGTGCAGGTCTTCGGTCTGATGGTCGATGGCGGCACCACCACGAACGAACAGCGGCGGCGAATCGGCGAACTCGCCCTCGGTGCCACCACGGTCGAGGAGCCCACGCGTCGTCGGGTGATCGAACACCGTCTGTCGGGTGTGGACTGGCCCGAGCGCGATCTGATCGTCACGGCCATCGACGCCCACACCGGCGAGTTCGTCACCTGGACGAAGAACAGCGGTGTGTCGCTCGTCGACGCGGTGGCTTCCAGCTGCGCGGTGCCCGGTGTGTGGCCGTGCGTCACCATCGACGGCCGTCGCTACTACGACGGCGGACTGCGCAACGGAGCCAACGCCCACCTGGCCGCCGATTCGACCGAGGTGGTGGTGATCGCTCCGCGCATCGCGGGCCCGTCCCCCGCCGTGGATGCCGAGGTGGATTCCCTGCGATCGAGCGGACGCACGGTTCGCTACATCCAATCCGACCGCGAAACTGCCGAGGCCGTGGGAGTCAACTCACTGGATCCCGCCTTTCGACGTCCGGCCGCCGAACACGGACGCCGTCAAGGTCGGCTGGCGGCGGCACTCTTCCACTGACAATCGAGCCGGAATCGTCGCGCCCACGTTCGGCAACCGCGCGTCACCACAGCCCGGTTCTAGGGTGACGTGCATGGGATTCTTCGAGAACCGCCGTCGCAAGGCCGCCGAACGGGCCCAGGCCCGGGCCGAGGCCGCCCGCACCGCCGCCGCGCAGACGTGGCAGCAGGAATCCGACGCCATCGATCGCATGCTCGAGGTGGTGCGCGATTGTCGCAACGGCAAGACCCACGAACAGTTCACCGACTCCTCCGACTACGGCTTCATGTTGAAAAAGGGCGAGTTCGCCATCGCTCATCTCGAGAAGGTCGGCTACATCGAAACCGTTCGCGCTCCAACCACCTACAGCGGCGGATACGGCGGGGTGTCGTTCCCGTTGTTCGGCAAGGTACGCATGAACACCGGCGCCATGCGGGGACGAGCCACGCGAGGGGAAGAATCGATCTCCATGACCGACCGCGGCAACGCGTTGGTCACCAACACCCGCATCATGTTCGCCGGTGCGAAGCGGGCCAAGGAGTGGCGCTACGAGAAGATGCTCAGCGTGTCGCATCTGGCCGGAGGCATCACCATCTTCGCCATGAACACCGGTAAGCCCAGCGGACTCGGTTACGGGGAGGGACCCGCCATGGAAGTGCAATTCCGCCTCGAGCTGGCATCGGCCATGGCGTTGGACACCCTCGATCGTTACGAAGCCGAACTCGTGGCCGAAAAGGCGCACCACGATTCCGAGCGCCCCGCATGATTCGCCGTCCGGCTTTGCTCGTCGTCGCTTTCTCGGTTGTGGCGTGTTCCTCGAACGAAGCCACCACGGTCCCCGACAGCACACCGGAATTCTCCACCACGATCCCGCAACCCGACTCCGACGGTGTGTTGCGGTTCGGCTTGCTCGTGCCCCAATCCGGTGATGGTGCCGCGCTCGGTGAACCACTGGTCGCCATCGCCGAGGCCACCGTTCGGGCCATCAACGACGGTGGTGGTGTACTCGGGCGACCCATCGAGTTGGTTGTCGCTGACGAAGGTGCCGATGCCACCACCGCTCTCGAATCCGTCGACGCGTTGGTGAGCGACGAAGGAATCGACGCCCTCATCGGGCCCCTGTCATCGAACGTGGCTTTCGACGTGTTGCCTCGCCTCATCGACACGGGCGTGGCCGTGTGCTCCCCCGGGGCCACCGCGGTCTCACTGGCGTCTTTCCCCGACGACGAACTGTTCGTGCGCACGACCGCGTCCGATGGATTGGCCAGCCAAGCCATCGCCCAATTGGTGGCCCAAACCGGTGTCACCAACACGGTCATCGCGTACCCCGATGACCCGTTCGGACGCGATCTCTCCAAGGCGGTCACGCGGGCACTGTCGTTGCAGGGCATCACCGTCGATGCCAGCGTGTCGTTCAATGCCGCCGACGCCGACTATTCCGATGACGTGGCCGATCTCGCCGCGTCACAACCGATGGTGGTCACCCTGGTGGGCGACGGCGAAAGCGGCGGACGCTTCATGCGTTCGGTCCTCGAGGAGTTGCCCGCGGCCACGGTCGTCGTCAACGACGCGTTGGCCACCGTCGACCTGACGGATCGACCGGATCTGGTGAACGATCCAGCCCGATCCGTCATCGGGGTGGCCGTCGACTCGGACGCCGGTGAGGACGAGTTGCTGTCCTATCTCCCACCAGGTGTCACCGACGCACCTCCGTTGGCCGCCGCGCTCGTCGATTGCATCAATCTGTTGGCGTTGGCCGCCGATTTCAGCCAATCGGACATCGGAGCCGAGTTCATGCCCCAGGTGATCGCCGCCAGCCGCGGCGGGTCGGCCTGTCGCACGTTCACCGAATGCGCCGACATCATCGAAGCCGGACTCAACATCGACTACAACGGGCCGACCGGCACATTGTCACTGGATGCCAACGGTGACCCGTCGATTGCCACGTTCGTCACCTTCGGCTTCGATGGTGACGGAAACACGACGTACCGAGCCGACCTCGGCGTCTTCAGCACCCCGTGAGTGACTAGAGCAGTTCGACGAGCTCGGCCACCGGGGTGACCGTGCCCACGTAGAACGAACCGAACTCGGCGTACACCGACGATGCTTCGTCGAAACGCATCGTGTACACCACGTCCTTCAGATCGTCGGGACGGTTCGCGAACAGGGTGACACCCCACTCGAAGTCGTCGACGCCGGTCGAACCCGTGACCACCTGCACCACACGGCCGGCGAACTTGCGACCACTGGTGCCGTGTTCGTGCATCAATTCCTTGCGACGGTCGTACGGCAACGTGAACCAATTGGCCTCGACACCACGCTTCTTGCTCATCGGGTAGAAGCACCACGCCTTTTTGCCCTCGGGCGGGAGCTGCGGGTACAAGCGCGGCTGCAACATGGCTTCGGGCATTCCTTGGGCGTACTCGCTCACCTCGGTCAACGACACGTAGCTGTCGACGACATCGAGACCGGCGCGACCGATGGCGGACTGAAACGCGCGCAAGCGTCGCCAGTCCTTGGCCAGTGCCATGAAGGCCGCGTCGGCCTTGTGACCCAGCATCGCGATGGGCACCACCTGCGTACCCTCGGACTCGGCCTGCTTCACCGCGGCGATGAGAGCCTCCGCATCGAACAGCGGTGTCGGCTTCACGAACAAGTGCACCACGGCCAAGCCGACGCTGGGGGTCATCGAGCCATCGGGGGCCGGGCCGGGAACGGAGGTGGGGGCGACTTCGCTCATGAAAAAACCCTACCCCAGCGTCGGCGAATACCCCTCGCCGGGCTCAGTTCGGTGCGTAACGCACCATTCGTCGATCGCGGGCGAACCCGTACAGAGTGATGCCCGCTCGACGAGCGGTCTGCACGGCCAATGACGTCGGAGCACTCACGGACACGACCGTTCCGAAACCGGCGGCCCACGCCTTCTGCACCATCTCGAAACTGGCGCGACCGGAAACGAACAGGCCGTGGTCGTGCGCGGGAAGTCGCTTCTCCAACAACAACGCCCCCACCACCTTGTCGACCGCATTGTGGCGCCCCACGTCTTCACGAACCATGGACACGACACCGTCGGCGTCGAACACCGCCGCGGCGTGCACGGCACCGGTGGACGCGAACAATGTTTGGTCTCCGAGCACTCGCGATGGAATCCCGACGACGACCGCCGGATCGATGTCGGCCACTCGATCGGTCGACAAGGGTTCGAGTCGTCGGGCGAGTTCGTCGATGTTCTCCGAGCCGCACAATCCGCAACTCGACGACGTGGTGCCCAAACGTGGGGTGGGCACGGGAGCGCGACCCATCGTCTCCACGGTCACCACGTTGAACTCACTGGCCATCGCCGATCCGTTGGCGCAGTAGCGAACGCCGGTCACCGGCGCTCCACCCAACAGACCGTCGCCGTGGCAGAAGCCCACCGCCAACTCGTAATCGTTACCGGGCGTGCGCATGGTCGTGGCCACCACGTGACCGTCCAGTTGGATCGTCATCGGCTCTTCCACGACCAGTTCGTCGGGTGTTCGACGCTGACGTACATCGGTACCGTTCGCGTCGATCTCCACGACCAGAACCTTGTCGCTGCGCTTGCGGGCCATGGTTCGAAGGCTACGGTTCGGCCGTGGATCTCGACGATCGCAGAAGTAGTCGTCGGTCGGCTCTCCTCGGCGTCGGTTCGCTCGTTCTCACCTTGGTCGTGATGATCATGATTCTGTTGCGCATAGATCTCGGTGACGAACCTGCCCCCGACACGTTGGCCCCCACCACGGTTCCGCCGATCACCGAACCCGTACCCGACACCAGTCCGGCCATCGACTACACGCCCACCGTGCCGCCGATCACCCCGGCCAAAGCCACCACCACGACGATCGCACCGAGCACCATTCCCGTGGACCAACGCATCTTCGTGGCGTCACCGAACGGGATCACCACCGTCACCGGGTACTCGAGTGCCTCGTACGCCACCGGCGCGTGGGCCGTGGTGATCGACCTCCGCGACGGAGGTGTGGTGGCACAACGGGTGTGGCCCGGATACGGACAGTCGGGCGACACGGCCATCCACCGCATCGTCGACGGTGTGGAGACGGTGCTCGTCGCGCCGGCGGATCCGGCGAACCAATGGATACGTCTGCACGACGTCGTCGCCGACGGCGG
>JAJTEQ010000047.1 GCA_021298195.1 Ilumatobacteraceae bacterium | reverse complement strand
CGAAATCGCCGCCGTCAACGTCGTCTTACCGTGGTCAATGTGACCCATCGTTCCGATATTCACATGAGGCTTCGTGCGCTCGAACTTCGCCTTCGACATGGCTTTCTTTCCTTCTGGTTTGGTGCTTGGTAGCTCGTGGTGTCAAGGATCGTGTACTGGCGGGACCAGGTCCCACCGGACAGGAAAGCGATGCTACCGGCGCGCGGGAACGTTCCAACCGACGTCGGTCGGGGCTGGTTCAGCCGACGATGGTGACGGTGCCGGTGGAACCGTCGACCGTGATGAGGGCCCCTTCGGGGATGCGGCTGGTGGCCTGAATGACCGAGACCGCGCAGGGAACCCCCAACTCGCGACTGACGATGGCGGCGTGGCTTCCCACGGCTCCCACGTTCACGACCACGCCACCCACCGAGAGGAACAATGGCGCCCACGAGGGATCCGTCGTGGGTGCGACCAGGATGTCGGTGGGATCCATGTCGGGGGCATCCATCGGGTCGAGCACGATGCGGGCCCGTCCGGTGATCACGCCGGGAGCGCCGGGTCCGCCCTGCAGCACGTCGCCGACCTTGGCGACCTCTCCCCCGACCGCGTTGCGCCGGGGCCAGGTGTGCACCGGTTCGTCCCCACGACCGTTGCCCACGATGTAGGGCGGTTCCAGATGATGGAGTTCCTGGAAACCCACCTCGCGCTCGGCGATGACCGCCGAGTACTTCGCGGGGTCGACCAGGAAGTCGTCCAATTCGTCGTCCAGCAGGTTGAAGATGAGGTGATGGTCGGCGATGACCCCGGCGGACGCCATGCGGTGACCCAACTCGTACATCGACAGCTTCACCTCGTGGATGAGACGGATGCAGGCGTACTTGCCCTGTTCGCGCCACTGCAACCAGTTGGACGCCGAGAACAGTCCGGCCGACAAGGTGCCGCTGGCCTCGGCGTCGGCGGCGACGGCTTTCATCAGATCCGCGATGACGCGCTCGCGCTCGGCCGCCGCGGCGGCCTTGGCCACGTGGGGCGAGCGGTCGTCGCTCTGTCCGCGCAGTCGATCGATCATGCCCAAGGCGATCTCGGGCCGCGTGGTCCAGGAGTCGGGTCGGCAATCCCATTCGTTGGGGGCACGATGACCGTGCACTCTCATCAGTTCGTCCCATGCCGCGAAGAACGCCGCGTTCGCGGCGTCGGTGCGATCGAGACGCGCGAGCAGACCGTCGACGCCGGCATCGAAGGCCGCGGTGAGCGACGGTGACGCGTTCACCAAGCGGCTGATGTCCCACATCGAGAATGAAGCCTCGGCCGACTCCACGTTGCCCACCGCGCTCAACGCCTTGACCGCATCCTGCGAACGGCCGATGCCTTCGCACACCGCCTGCACGGCACCGGGTCCGAGCGACGCCCCGAGACACACGACGGTGTAGGGAATCCAGGCCTCCTCGACCTTGGCGGTCATGCGCCGCGCGTAATCCACCAACTCGGCGTTCGACAACTTGGTGAAGTCGGGGCGCTCGGCCACGGTCTTCATCGCCATCTTCGACGCGTCGTGCATGCGCGGGAACGACGGTGTGGTCATGACCCAGCCCATCGTCTCGGCCAACTTGGCCGACTGCGCCTCGTTCACGTCACCGGGATGCGGTTCGTACGGTGGCACACCGGGATGGTCGCCGAAGTACGCCTTGTCGATCGCCTCGGCGGTGGCCCCGGGCATGCGCTCGCCCATCAATCGACTGAGCGACATCGGGTTGTAGAAGTAGCCACCGCGGTTGCCGAACACCTGCAGTGGTGTCAGGTCGTACTCGCTGACGTCGACCACACCGAACTCCACGAAGCCCATCGCCACGCCCGGATTGCAGCCGCGCATCCACACCATGCTCCAGCCGAGAACGCTGAACGGGTCCGGGCCGACCTCGTCGGCGTTGGCGCGCGTGTAGTAGGGAAAGCGCGCGCTGTTCGGCGTGTCCGTGATCCAACGTTCCATGGTGATCCCCCGATCGCAACGACCCCAATGACGAGCGAACCTTAGTGCCACGGTAGTTTCGTCCGTCAATGGAGCGTTCCGGAAGAGCCTCGAGCGCGAATCGCATCGAGGCCGTGGTCTTCGACTACGGCGGGGTCATCATCTCCCCCATCGTCGACAAGGTGTCCGTGCTCGCCGATCGGTTCGGCATCACCATGCCCGAGTTGTTGGAGGTTCTCCTCGGACCCCGGGAGTCGGGCGATCATCCGTGGCATCGCTGCGAACGGGGCGAGATCGCGGTGGCCGACATCCAGGGTCTGCTCGAACCCTGGGCCCGAGCCGCCGGTCTGTCGTTGCACGGCGACGAGATCGACGTCCTCATGGACCCGACGTACTCGGTGATCGACGCCGTGGTGGAACGCATCGCACGATTGAAGGCCGCCGGGTACCGAACAGCGTTGCTCACCAACACCTTCGCCGAGTACCGGCCGACGATGCAACAGGTCGTGCCGTTCGCCCACTTCCACGCCGTGGTCGAATCCTTCGCGGTGAAGGCCCGCAAACCGGAATCGGCCATCTACGAGGCGACGGCGAGCATGTTGGGCGTCGCGCACGATCGCATCTTGTACCTCGACGACTTCGACCAGAATCTGCAGCCGGCCGTCGCCTTGGGCTGGAACGTCGTGCACGTCACCGGCCCCGACCAATGCCTCCGGGAACTCGATCGACTGGCTCCGCTGGGCTGAAACTCCTCAGCCGGTGGTCAGGACCACTCGTTCCAACGAATGAACGTCTCGGCCGGCGGGCGCTTGGCCAGCTTGAAGTCCGTGCCGATCGTGTACGCCACCGGGAAGAGACCGGCCTGCGTGAACTGGTCGTAGGGAATGTTCAAGCGCTCGGCGACCAACTTCTCGTCCGCCAGATGCAACGTGGTCCAACACGACCCGAGTCCGCGCTCGCGCAGGGCCAACATGAAACTCCACACACCGGGCAGGATCGAACCCCAGCGAGAGGCCTGTCGCGACACCGGCGTCGCATCGGTCATGCGGTCGGCCAACAACGGGATCACCAACGCCGGAACACGAGCCATGTTGTCGGCCAGATACGCGCCCGACTCCTGGACCGCCGAGCCGGCTTGTTCGGACGTGGGCTTGCCCGATTCCACGGCGTACGCGTAGAAGCGTTCGCGGTACAACGCGGCGAGAAAGTCCTTGCGCTCCTGGTCGTCGATGATCAGCCAACGCCAACGCATGGAGTTGCTTCCGCTCGGCGATTGATGGGCGATCTCGATGCACTCGGTGATGATCTCGCGCGAGACCGGACGATCGAAGTCGAGGCGCTTGCGCACCGAACGCGTGGTCGTCAGCACCTCGTCGGCGCTCAGCCCGAGTTTCGACATCAGTAGGGCATCGTTCCGCCATCGACCGGGAACAGCACACCGGTCAGATTGCGGGCGGCGTCGGTGGCCAGCATCACCGCGACGGCGGCGACCTCTTCGACCTTGTTCGGGCGCTTGATGGCCGACTCCGACGCGAACATGTCGATGAGCGCGTCGTATCCGTCGAGACCCATGGCGATGGCCGAGTCCGGACCCGTGGCGCGCACGATGTCGGTCTCGATGATGCCGGGCAGGATCGCGTTCACCGTGATGCCGAGCGTGCCGACCTCGTGCGCGGCCGACTTCACCAGACCGTTGACCGCGTGCTTGGTGGTCACGTAGCCCGGGATGCCCGGCTTGCCCAACTTGCCCTCCACCGACGAGGTCACGATGATGCGACCCGCTTGACGCGGGATCATGTGCTGCAAGGCGCGACGCATGCCCCAGAACACGTGGTTCAGGTTCCAGTCCACCTCGAGCGCCCACTCCTCGTCGGTCATCTGCGCGACCGGCGCGGTCATCTGTACTCCGCCCGAGTTCAGGCAGCAGATGTCGAGCTTGCCGTACTTCTCGATGGTGAAGTCGATGAGACCCTCGACCACCGACTGCTTCGACGAGTCCCCGGCGAAGAACGCCGCGCGGTCGCCGGCGTTCATCTCGTTCAGACACACCTGGCCCTTGGCCGCATCACGGCCGTTGACCACCACCGTGGCACCCTCGGCGAGGAATGCGTCGGCCATGGCCCGCCCGATGCTGCGGGTTCCACCCGTGATGCAGGCGACTTTTCCGTCCAACTTGCCCATGTTCAATCCCCCTGTGTCAGTACGGCGAGGTGCCGCCGTCGATCGAGATCATCGATCCCGTGATTCCTGCTCCGGCTTCCGATGCGAGGAGGACGGCCACCAGGGCCACGTCCTCGCATTCGTTCAAACGCTTCACCGCGGACTCCTGAGCGAACAGGTTCAGCAGCCCCTCGTAGGTCAGGCCCATCGCCTCGGCGGCTCCGGGACCCTGCGCCATCATGACGTCGGTCTCGATGGCGCCCGGGCAGAGCGCGTTCACCGTGATGCCGAGCGTGCCCACTTCCTTCGAGGCCGATTTGCAGAGGCCGTTGATGGCGTGCTTCGACGCCACGTAACTGGAGATGGCCGGCTTGCCCACCTTGCCCTCGACCGAACTCATCGCGAGGATGCGGCCGTACTGCTGCGGGATCATGTGCTTCAGCGACGCTTGCATGGTCCAGAACGTGTGCCAGAAGTTCCAGGTCATCGCGTCCTGCATGGATTCGTCGGTCATGTCGACGACCGGCGCATAATCGCTGCCGCCGCCGGCGTTGGGGACCATGATGTCGATCCGACCGAAGTGAGCGACCGTTCCGTCGACCACCTTGATGCAGTCTTCCTTCTTCTTCACGTCACCGGCGATGAAGTGCACGCGGTCGCCGGCCTTCAGCTCGTCGATCGAACGTTGCGCCTTGGCGGCGTCGCGGCCGTTGATGACCACCTTCGCGCCCTCGTCGAGGAACGCCTTGGCGATCGCCAGACCGATACCTCGTGTTCCACCCGTGATGCAGGCAACACGGCCGTCAAGAACTCCCATGACACTCCCCCTTGGACCTCGCGGTTCCGCCCAAGTTACTCAGGCGCCGGGGGTCGTCAAGAAGCGGAGCGTCCGGGCGTCACTCGCCGCGGGTGCGCTTGATGATGTCCGAGGCGATGGCCTCGGGAACCTGCTGGTACGAGTTGAACTGCATGGTGTACGTCGCGCGACCCTGGGTGCGCGAGCGCAGGTCGGTGGAGTAACCGAACATCTCGGACAACGGGATCTGGGCGCGCACCACTTGGGTGTTGCCACGGGCTTCCATGCCCTCGATGCGACCACGGCGGCTGGACAAGTCGCCCATGACGTCGCCCATGTATTCCTCGGGGGTGACCACTTCGACGCCCATGATCGGCTCCATCAACACGGGACGCGCGGCCTCGGCGGCTTTGCGGAACGCCTGCTGACCGGCGATCTTGAACGCCATTTCGCTGGAGTCCACGTCGTGGTACGCACCGTCGACGAGGGTCACCTTCACGTCCACCGTCGGGTAACCGGCGAGCACGCCGTTGTCGAGCGCGCTCTGCAGACCCTGGTTGGTCGGGTTGATGTACTCGCGCGGGATACGACCGCCCGAGATCTTGTCGACGAACTCGTAGCCCTTGCCCGGGTTCGGCTCCATGTCGATCTTGACGACGGCGAACTGACCCGAACCACCGGACTGCTTGATGTGGCGGTACTCGACGGCCTCCACCTTCTTGGTGACGGTCTCGCGGTAGGCCACCTGCGGCTTGCCCACCGTGGCGTCCACGTTGAACTCGCGCTGCATGCGGTCCACGAGGATCTCGAGGTGCAATTCACCCATTCCGGAGATGACGGTCTGGCCGGTCTCCTCGTCGGTGCGCACGCGGAAGGTGGGGTCCTCGTCGGACAACGACTTGAGAGCCTTGCCCAACTTGTCCTGGTCGTCCTTGGTCTTGGGTTCGATGGCCACGTGGATCACGGGCTCGGGGAACTCCATGCGCTCGAGGATGATGGGGTTGTTGCGATCGCACAGGGTGTCACCGGTGGTGGTGTCCTTGAAGCCGAGACCGGCCACGATGTCACCGGCCATGGCCACGTCGAGGTCCTCGCGCTGGTTCGCGTGCATCAACAGGATTCGACCGAGGCGCTCGCGGCGCTCCTTCGTGCTGTTGTACACCTCGTCTCCCTTGTTGATGGATCCGGAGTACACGCGGAAGTAGGTGAGCTTGCCGAACGGGTCGGCCACGATCTTGAACGCCAGGGCGGCGAAGGGAGCGCTCTCGTCGGCACCGCGGGTGTCGGGCTCCTCGGCCTCACCGGGCTTCACGCCCTGAGCCGGCGGAATGTCGAGCGGGCTCGGCAGGTAGTCGACGACGGCGTCGAGCATGGGCTGAACGCCCTTGTTCTTGAACGCCGAGCCGCACAGGATCGGCACGAAGTCGAACGCCAACGTGCCCTTACGGATGGCGCGCTTGATCTCGGCCTCGGAGATCTCCTCTCCGCCGAGGTACTTCTCCATCAGTTCGTCGTCGGAGGTCGCGATGGTCTCCATCAGTTCCTCGCGGTACTGATCGGCCTGTTCCTTCATGTCGTCGGGGATGTCGACCTCGTCCCACTTCGCGCCGAGTTCCTCGTCGCGCCAGATGAGCGCCTTCATCTTCACCAAGTCGACCAAACCCACGAACGGCTTGGCGCTCTCGGGTCCGCCCGAACCCACCGGGAGATGCAACACCGCGGTGGTGGCCTCGAGGCGATCCTTGACCATCTGCACGGTGCGATAGAAGTCGGCGCCGATGCGGTCCATCTTGTTGACGAAACACATGCGCGGCACGCGGTACTTGTTGGCCTGACGCCACACGGTCTCGGTCTGGGGCTCCACGCCGGCCACCGAGTCGAAGACGGTCACGGCACCGTCGAGCACGCGCAACGAACGCTCGACCTCGATCGTGAAGTCCACGTGTCCGGGGGTGTCGATGATGTTGATGCGGTGGTTGTTCCAGATGCACGTGGTGGCGGCGGAGGTGATGGTGATTCCGCGCTCCTGCTCCTGGGCCATGTGGTCCATGGTCGCGGCGCCGTCGTGCACTTCACCGATCTTGTAGCTCTTGCCGGTGTAGTAGAGGATGCGCTCGGTCGTCGTCGTCTTGCCGGCATCGATGTGGGCCATGATGCCGATGTTGCGGGTGCGCTCCAGGGGGTACTCACGCTTGGCCATCGTCGTTCACTTTCGCTTCGTGTTCTGTTTGTCAGGGGGTCTTACATGGTCGCACCCCGGTACGGATACCGGGGTGCTGAGGGTGTCGATTCAGCGGTGACGAATCACCAGCGGTAGTGGGCGAAGGCCTTGTTGGACTCGGCCATCTTCTGCATGTCGTCGCGCTTCTTCACCGCGGCGCCCAAACCATTGCTGGCGTCGAGCAATTCGTTGGCGAGGCACTGGGCCATCGTCTTCTCGCGACGGGCGCGGGCGTAGTCGACCACCCAACGGATGGCCAACGTGTTGGCGCGACGAGGCTTCACTTCGACGGGCACCTGATAGGTGGCGCCACCGACGCGACGGCTGCGCACTTCCAACGGGGGACGAACGTTGTCGATGGCGCGCTTCAAGGTGGCGATGGGCTCGGCACCGGTCTTCTCCTCGACCATCTTGAGGGCGTCGTACACGATCTTCTCGGCGGTGCTCTTCTTGCCGCGGAGCATGACCTTGTTCATGAGCTGCGTGACGAGCAGCGAGCGATACACCGGGTCGGGATTCAACTCACGGCGGGGGGCGGGACCCTTACGGGGCATCTCGGTTCACCTGTTCCTTTTGTCGATCACTTGGCGCGCTTGGCGCCGTAACGGCTGCGGGCCTGCTTGCGGTTCTTCACGCCGGCTGCGTCGAGCGCGCCGCGGATGATCTTGTAACGAACGCCGGGCAGGTCGCGCACACGACCACCACGCACCAGGACGATGGAGTGCTCCTGCAGGTTGTGGCCTTCGCCGGGGATGTAGGCCGTGATCTCCACACCGCTGGAGAGACGGACACGAGCCACCTTGCGCAGCGCCGAGTTCGGCTTCTTGGGCGTGTTGGTGTACACGCGCGTGCAGACACCACGACGCTGCGGCGAACCCTTGAGGGCCGGCGTCTTGGTCTTGCTGAACTTGGTGCTGCGACCCTGACGGACCAGCTGCTGGATTGTGGGCACTCTTGGACCTCTTCGTGTCACCGACCCGCGGAGCGAATCGGAAATGGCGGTGTTGCGATGGGGCCACCCTGAACGACCTGCTCAAGGGACCCTGTGATGTTACGAGCGCCCCGCGGACAACGGCAACCCGTCGCCCGAGGGGCATTCTCGCGATTTCGGGAGGAAAATCAGCTCTCGGTCGAGCCCGCTCCGGCGGCCTGGCCCTCCCAACGTCCGCTCAGGACGTCGGCGGGACCCTCGTCCTCGGAGTGGTACGTGGACATGGGCACGTAGTCCGGGGCGTCGATGCCGAAGTCCCGGTAACGCATCATGCCCGAACCCGCCGGGATGAGCTTTCCGATGATGATGTTCTCCTTCAGACCGTTCAACGTGTCGCCACGGCCGTCGATGGCGGCCTCGGTCAACACGCGGGTGGTCTCCTGGAACGACGCGGCCGACAGCCACGACTCGGTGGCCAGCGACGCCTTGGTGATTCCCATCAATTCCGGACGGCCCTCGGCCGGGCGCTTGCCCTGCTCGACCATGGAACGGTTGATGTCACGGAACGTCTTGGCGTCGGTGCGCTCACCGGGCAAGAAATCGGTGTCACCGGTCTCCTGCACGCTGACCCGACGGGTCATCTGACGCACGATGAGCTCGATGTGCTTGTCGTGGATCGACACACCCTGATCGCGGTAGACCTTCTGGACTTCCTCGACGATGTACAGCTGCGTCTCGCGGATGCCCTTGATCTCCATGACTTCCTTGGGATCGAACGGACCGTCGGTGATGGGCTGACCGGCGACGACCTCCTGGCCGTCCTTCACGATCGGGCGGCTGCCGGTGGGCAACGTGATCAACGACTCCTCACCGGAATCCTCGACCACCGTCACCGGGATGCCCTTGCCCTCGTCCTCGCCGATGCGCACGACACCACTGGCCTTGGCCAGACGCGCCGAACCCTTGGGAGTACGGGCCTCGAACAACTCCACGACGCGCGGCAAACCACCGGCGATGTCCTTGCCCGCCACACCACCGGTGTGGAAGGTACGCATGGTGAGCTGGGTGCCCGGCTCACCGATGGACTGCGCGGCGATGACGCCGACGGCCTCACCGAGTTCGATGGGCTTGCCGGTGGCCAACGAGCGGCCGTAACACAGCGAGCACACGCCCAACTCGGCGTCGCAGGTGAGCACCGAACGCACGCGCACGCGATTCGTCGCCGAATCGTCGCGCAACGTGGCCATGAGGGCATCGTCGATGATGGTGTTGCGCGGCACGACGGTGCCATCGGACAACGGCGTGTCCACGGCGAGCGCGCGACCGTACAACTTGGTCTCGATGTACGAACGACGGTTCGCACTGTCGGGCTGAACGCCCTCGATCCAGACGCCGAGCGTCGTGCCGCAGTCCTCGTCGCGAACGATGAGTTCCTGGGCCACGTCGACCAGACGACGGGTGAGGTAGCCGGAGTCGGCGGTACGCAGAGCGGTGTCCACCAATCCCTTACGGGCACCCGGAGTGGCGATGAAGTACTCCAAGGTCTCCAGACCCTCGCGGAAGTTCCGCTTGATCGGACGAGGAATCATGTCACCACGGGGGTTGGCCACCAGACCGCGCATACCGGCGATCTGACGCATCTGGGTCATGTTTCCACGCGCACCCGAGCCCACCATCATGTCGATGGGGTTGAAACGGGCCGCCTTGAACTCCTTCTCCATGGCCGCCTGCACCTGTGCGGTGGCGTCGGTCCAGATGCGCACTTCCTGCTGACGACGCTCACCGTCGGTGATGATGCCGCGCTTGAACTGACTCTCGACCTTCTCGGCCTGCTCCTCGAAGTTGTCGAGCAACCCACGCTTGGCCGCCGGAGTCTTGACGTCGTCGATGGAGACGGTCAGACCGGACTGTGAGGCGTAGCGGTAGCACACGGCCTTGATGGCGTCGAGCGAGTCGGCCACCTCGGCGTTGGTGAAGTGATCGGACAGACGCTCGACGACCTCACCCATCTCCTTCTTCTTGATGGGCTGGGTGATGTGGCCGAACTTGGCGACGTAACCCACGGGCAACGTCTCCTCGAACAACAGTCGACCGGGTGACGTCTCGAAGGTCTCGCCGTTCGCGCGCACCTTGATGGCGGCGTGGATGCCGACCGTTCCCTCGTCGAGGGCGCGGAAGACCTCCCAGCTGTGGCGGAAGACGCGACCCTCACCCGTCGAACCCGGGTCCTCGGCGGTGAGGTAGAACGCACCGATGATGAGGTCCTGGGTGGGGGTGACGATCGGGCGACCCGACGCCGGCGACAGGATGTTGTTGGCGCTGAGCATCAACACGCGGGCCTCGGCCTGAGCCTCGGCCGACAACGGCACGTGCACAGCCATCTGGTCACCGTCGAAGTCGGCGTTGAACGCGGTGCACACCAGCGGGTGGATCTGGATGGCCTTGCCCTCCACCAACACCGGCTCGAAGGCCTGGATGCCGAGGCGGTGCAACGTGGGCGCGCGGTTCAGAAGAACCGGGTGCTCGCGAATGACCTCTTCGAGCACGTCCCACACGCGCGGGTTGCGACGCTCGACCATGCGCTTGGCGCTCTTGATGTTCTGGGCGTACTCGATGTCGACGAGACGCTTCATCACGAAGGGCTTGAAGAGCTCGAGGGCCATCAACTTGGGCAGACCGCACTGGTGCAGACGCAGCGTGGGGCCGGCCACGATGACCGAACGACCGGAGTAGTCCACGCGCTTGCCGAGCAGGTTCTGACGGAAGCGACCCTGCTTGCCCTTCAACATGTCGGAGAGCGACTTCAAGGGACGGTTGCCCGGTCCGGTGACCGGACGACCACGGCGACCGTTGTCGAACAACGCGTCCACGGCCTCCTGCAACATGCGCTTCTCGTTGTTCACGATGATCTCGGGGGCGCCGAGACCGAGCAGACGCTCGAGGCGGTTGTTGCGGTTGATCACGCGACGGTAGAGGTCGTTCAGGTCGGAGGTGGCGAAACGGCCACCCTCGAGTTGCACCATGGGGCGCAACTCCGGCGGGATCACCGGCACCACGTCGAGGATCATGGCCTTGGGGTCGTTCATGCGACGACCGGTCTCGGGGTCGCGCTGATTGAACGACGCCACGATCTTCAGACGCTTGATGGCCTTCTGCTTGCGCTGGGCGCTGAGCGGCTTCTTGCCGTCCTTGGGGTCGATGGCCTCGCGCAGCTTGATCTCTTCCTCGTCGAAATCGATGCGATCGATGAGCGACTTGATGGCGTCGGCGCCGGTGCCGCCCTCGAAGTACTCACCGAAGCGATCGCGCAGTTCGCGCCACAACACTTCGTCCTCGATGATCTGTCGCGAATGCAGACCCTTGAACTCGTCCCACGAACGCTTCAACAGGTCGAGCTCGGCCTCGTAACGCTCACGGATGGCGGCGATGTCTTTCTCGCGGTTCTTCTGGACGCCCTTGACCTCGGCGTCCTTGGCGCCGTCGGCCTCGAGTCGCGAGATCTCCTTCTCGAGATCCTTGTAGGCGCGCTCGATGTCGAGATCGCGATCCTTCTCGATGGCCTCGAGTTCACCGATGTACTCGTTCTCGAGGCTGGGCAACATGGAGTGACGCTGTTCCTCGTCGACCCAGGTGACCAGGTGGGCGGCGAAGTAGATGACCTTCTCCAACTGCTTGGCCTTCAACTCTTCCTTGGGCTCGAGTCCGGCCAACAGGTACGCCAACCACGAACGGGTGCCGCGCAAGTACCAGATGTGCACGACGGGCGCGGCCAGCTCGATGTGGCCCATGCGCTCGCGACGCACCTTGGAGCGGGTGACCTCGACGCCACACTTCTCGCAGATGATGCCCTTGAAGCGCACGCGCTTGTACTTGCCGCAGTAGCACTCCCAGTCGCGAGTGGGTCCGAAGATCTTCTCGCAGAACAGACCGTCGCGCTCGGGACGCAGGGTGCGGTAGTTGATGGTCTCGGGCTTCTTGACTTCACCACTGGACCAGGTGCGGATGTGGTCGGCCGTGGCCAGACCGATGCGCAGCTGGTCGAACATGTTGACATCGAGCATTTCGTTCTCTCGCTCTCTCTTCGTTCTCTCGTTGGCGGATGAGGGCGTCGCGTCAGCGACGGCCGCTCACCCGCTCCCTCTCGCGGTCGTCTTCGTCGCTGCCCCGTTCCGGACGGCTGATGTTGATGCCGAGCGCCTCCGCGGTGTTGAACACCTCTTCGTCGATCTCCTTCATCTCGATCTCGCTGCCGTCGGTGCCGAGCACCTCGACGTTCAGGCACAGCGCCTGCATTTCCTTCATGAGCACCTTGAAGCTCTCGGGAATGCCGGGCTCGGGGATGTTCTCGCCCTTGACGATGGCCTCGTACACCTTCACGCGGCCGAGCACGTCGTCGGACTTGATGGTGAGCAGTTCCTGCAAGCAGTACGCCGCGCCGTAGGCCTCGAGGGCCCACACTTCCATCTCGCCGAAACGCTGTCCGCCGAACTGCGCCTTACCACCGAGCGGCTGCTGGGTGATCATGCTGTACGGGCCGGTGGAACGGGCGTGAATCTTGTCGTCGACGAGGTGCGACAACTTCAGGATGTACATGACGCCGACGGTGATGTCGTTGTCGTACGGCTCACCGGTGCGACCGTTGTACAGCGTGGTCTTGCCGGTGGTCTTGACGAGCGGCGACGAGAACTTCGTCGACTCGGGGTTCAGGTTCTCGAGGATCTTCACGATCGTCGGGTGCTTGCCCGCCTGCTCGGTCTCGTCCCAGTGCGCTCCGTCGAACACCGGCGTGGCGATGAACTTGGCCGGGGCGGTGCTGGGACGCGTCTTGGTCTCGGTGCCCCGGATGGGCTCGTCACCGATGCGCGTGCCATCGGGATTGGTCCAACCCCAACGCGCCGCGTATCCGAGGTGCGCCTCGAGGACCTGACCGACGTTCATTCGGCTCGGAACACCGAGCGGATTGAGGATGATGTCGACCGGGGTTCCGTCGGCGAGGTACGGCATGTCGGCCTGCGGGAGGATCTTGGAGATGACACCCTTGTTGCCGTGACGACCGGCCAGCTTGTCGCCCACGCTGATCTTGCGCTTCTGGGCCACCAGCACCTTGACCATCTGGTTGACGCCGGGAGCCAGTTCGCCACCGTCGTCGCGGTCGAGCACGCTGACGTGGATGACCTTGCCGCTCTCGCCGTGCGGAACCTTCAACGAGGTGTCGCGCACCTCGCGGGCCTTCTCACCGAAGATGGCGCGCAACAGGCGCTCTTCGGGGGTGAGCTCGGTCTCGCCCTTCGGGGTGACCTTGCCCACCAACACGTCGCCGGGGCCCACCTCGGCACCGACGCGAATGACGCCGCGCTCGTCGAGGTCACGCAGGATGTCCTCGGACAGGTTCGGGATGTCGCGGGTGATCTCCTCGGGACCGAGCTTGGTGTCGCGCGCATCCACCGTGTACTCGTGGATGTGGATCGACGTGAGCACGTCGTCGCGCACCAGACGATCCGACAGGATGATGGCGTCCTCGAAGTTGTAGCCCTCCCACGGCATGAGCGCCACGACGAGGTTCTTGCCCAACGCCAACTCGCCGTTGTCGGTGCTCGGTCCGTCGGCGATGAGATCGCCCTTCTTCAACGTCTGACCCTGCGACACGCGCGGGATCTGGTTCACGCAGGTGTTGTGGTTCGAACGACGGAACTTGTGCAGGTGGTACACGCGACGTCCGGCGTTCTTGTACTGGACGATGATCTGCGAGCCCGACACCTCGGTGACCTCACCGTCGTCGATGGCGACGATCAGATCGGCGCCTTCCATGGCGGCGCGACGCTCCATGCCGGTTCCGATGTACGGCGCCTCGGTGCGGATGAGCGGGACGGCCTGACGTTGCATGTTCGCACCCATGAGGGCGCGGTTCGCGTCGTCGTGCTCGAGGAACGGGATGAGGCCGGTGGCGACCGACACGATCTGTCGGGGTGACAGGTCGATGTAGTCCACCTCGCTCGGCGACACGTAGAGGATGTCGGTGGTGGCGCCGAAGAAGCTCTCGGCTTCCAGCATGCGCTTCAGGTCCTCGAGGCTGGCCGCCTGCGGCGAACGACGCACGAGCACCTTGGCGTCGGAGAACGTCCCGTCGGGATTCACCGCGGTGTTCGCCTGGGCGATGACGTACTTCTCCTCCTCGTCGGCGGGCATGTAGACGACCTTGCCCGAGACCTTGCCGTTCTCGACCTTGCGGTACGGGCTCTCGATGAAGCCGAACTCGTTCACGCGGGCGTAGGTGGACAACGCGCCGATGAGTCCGATGTTCGGGCCTTCCGGAGTCTCGATGGGGCACATACGGCCGTAGTGCGAGAAGTGCACGTCACGAACCTCGAAGCCGGCGCGCTCGCGCGACAGACCACCGGGTCCGAGCGCCGACAGACGACGGACGGATGTTCACGAGCGAGGCCGGGGTGATGGACTCGGGATCCTGGGTGGTCATGCGCTCGCGCACGACGCGCTCCATGCGCGACAGACCGATGCGCACCTGGTTCTGGATGAGTTCGCCCACCGAACGGATACGACGGTTCGCGAAGTGATCCTGATCGTCGAGGCGGTAGCCGGGCTCCTGCTTGACGAGGTGGAGCATGTACGAGATGGCCGCGAGGATCTCGTTGGGGCGCAACACGTTGCCGTCGGCGGGATCGCTCTCGATGGGGCGCTTGTTCGGGTCGTCCATGTCGACGCGGAAGTACTCACCCAACTTGCGGGTGCCCTTACCGAACAACTGGTCGAGCTTGTTCAGCTCCTCGCCCAACTTGCGGTCGATCTTGTAGCGACCGACGCGCGACAGGTCGTAGCGCTTGGAATCGAAGAACGCGTTCTTGAAGTAGGCGCGCGCCGACTCGAGCGACGGCGGCTCACCCGGGCGGGCGCGCTTGTAGATCTCGACGAGAGCCTCGTTCTGCGTGGGGGCGACGTTGCGCTCCTTGTCCCACTGACCCTCGAGGAAATCGAAGTGGGCCACGAAGCGGTCGATGAAACCGGGCGCGTGATCCTCGTCGTAGCCGAGCGCGCGCAACAGCGTGAACACGCCCATGCGGCGCTTGCGGGCCACGCGGGTGCCGGCGGTGACGTCCTTGCCGGGCTTCTGCTCGACGTCGAACTCGAGCCACTCACCGCGCTGCGGGTGGATGGTGCCCTTCACCAACTGGTGCTTGGACAAGTTACGAAGGCGGTAACGCTCACCGGCCTCGAAGATGACGCCGGGGCTGCGCACCAACTGCGACACCACGACGCGCTCGGTGCCGTTGTGAATGAAGGTGCCCTTCTCGGTCATCATGGGGAAGTCGCCCATGAATTCCTTGGTCTGACGGATCTCACCGGTCGACTGGTTCACGAAGGTGGCCTTCACCAGGATCGACTTCATGTAGGTGTGGCCCTTTTCGCGGCACTCCTCGACGGAGTACTTGGGCTCGGTGAACAGGTCCTCGTCGTCGGGGTCGTACTCGAGCTCGAGACGCAGGTTGCCGTGGAAGTCGGTGATCGGCGAGATGTCGCGGAACGCCTCGGCCAAACCGACCTTCAGGAAGTCTTCGAAGCTCTTGCGCTGGATGTCGATGAAGTCGGGAGCGACGAAGTCGACCAACTTCTCGCGACCGGTCTCGGGGTCCTTCACGACTTCTTTGAGCTTGGAGAGATCCTCGTCGAGGTTGGCGAAGGAATAACGCTCGCGGGGGTTGGTACGTGAGGCCAAGGTGAACTCCTAGCGGCTATGGGACGGGGACAAACGAAGAACGAGAAGCGACGACTTACACGAGAACGGCGAACGAGGATCGGCGCACGACGATCACGAACTCCGGGGTATGGGGGGACACACGCCAACCTGAATTTGGGGAACGAAAAGGACAGAGGCGACGCACGGCAACGGACGAGACTACCCCTGAGGGACGACGAATATCAACCGCCAACAGCACAAATGCCGGGGGCGGAACCTCCGTGGGGCACACCGTAAAACGCCGGTCGGGGTGAGTCAAGCACCTCGGAACATCCCGGGAGACCCCCGGACGTCGTCATCGGAGCCCGAACATGGACCGACCCGGGCCACGAGGGCCCGGGTCGGGGTACGTCTGGTTCGCCCCGAGGGGCGAGGATCACTTGACGTCGACGGAGGCGCCGGACTCGACCAACTTGGCCTTGGCCTTCTCGGCGTCGTCCTTGCTGACCTTCTCGAGGACGGGCTTGGGGGCGCCGTCGACCAGGTCCTTGGCTTCCTTGAGGCCCAGGTTGGTGAGCTCGCGCACCACCTTGATGACCTGGATCTTCTGGGCACCGGCGTCGGTCAGGATGACGTCGAACTCATCCTTCTCCTCGGCGGCAGCGGCCGGAGCCGCACCGGCGCCACCGGCGACGGCCACGGCCACGGGGGCAGCGGCGGTCACGCCGAACTTCTCCTCGAACGCGTCGAGCAGTTCCTTCAATTCGATGACGGTGAGGGCGGCGATGCCGTCCAGGATCTCTTCCTTGCTGAGAGCCATTGTGATTTTCTCCTGTGATTGTGCCCGGCGAATTGCTCGGGATCGTGAATGTGTGAATTGACTGTTTTTCTGGGGTGTGACCTGGGCTTATGCGGCCTTCTGGTCGAGTAGTGCCTTGAGGCCGTAGGCCATGTTGCGGGGCAATGCCTGCAAAAGTCCGGCGGTCTTGACGAGCGGGGCCTGAATGGCTCCGGCCAGCTGAGCCAGCAGCACCTCGCGCGACGGCAAGTCGGCGAGAGCTTCGACATCTTTGGCGGTGAGCAGCTTTCCGGCCAGTGCGCCGCCCTTGATGACGAGCAACGGATTGGCCTTGCTGAACTCCTTGAGAGCCTTGGCGGTCGCCGCGGCATCGCCGCTGACGAACGTGAGGGCACTCGGGCCGACCAAGAGATCGACGAGAGCCGAGTTACCGGTGTCGGCGGCGGCACGACGAGCCAGGGTGTTCTTGTACACCTTGTGCTCGCTGCCCACGGTGCGCAACGCACCGCGGAGTTCGGCCAGGGCACCCACGGTCAGACCGCGGTACTCCGTGACGAACACGACCTCGACGCCGGACATCTTTTCGGCGATCTCGCTGACGGTCGCAACCTTGTCGGGACGGGGATTCTCCACGTGTTTTCCTCCTTTCGCTTCAACTCGGGGCTCGCAGATGCGGGCACCACGAGGAGCGAAAGGCTCCGTGCAGTCTCCGCCTCGGTTGGCGAACCCGAGGGTTCTTTCACGACCCGAAGGCCGACCGACTGTCTCTGGCAAGCAGTTTCGATTGTGGAATCGAGGCTAACGGGACGTTCCCGCTTTGCCTCACGAACTCAAACAGTCTCGGGACGCAGACGGTTGAGGTCGACCTTGACGCCGGGGCCCATGGTCGACGACACCGAGATCTTGCGCAAGTAACGACCCTTGGCCGACGCCGGCTTGGCGCGCTGGATCTCGTCGAGCACCGCGCGGAAGTTGGCTTCGATCTGCTCGACGGTGAAGCTGACCTTGCCCAGCTGCACGTGCACGTTGCCGTAACGGTCGGTGCGGTACTCGACCTTGCCGCCCTTGAACTCGCCGACGGCGCGACCGACGTCCTGGGTGACCGTGCCGGTCTTGGGGTTGGGCATCAGGCCGCGCGGTCCGAGGGTACGGCCCAAGCGACCGACGAGGGGCATCATGTCGGGGGTGGCGATGGCCAGATCGAAGTTGAAGTTGCCCTTCTCGATCTCGGCGGCCAGATCGTCGGCGCCCACCAGGTCGGCGCCGGCCTTGCGCGCCTCTTCGGCGGCCTCACCGGTGGCGAACACGGCCACGCGAATGTTCTTGCCCGTGCCCGAGGGCAGAGCCACGGTACCGCGCACGGCCTGCTCGGCCTTGCGGGGATCGACGCCGAGGCGAATGGCGATCTCGATCGTCTCGTCGAACTTGGCCGGAGCCATCGACTTCACCAAGGACAAGGCCTCGGTGGGGCTGAACAACTGATCGCGGTCGTAACGCTTCACCGCATCGTCGTACTTCTTGCCGGACATGTCTGTCTCCCTCTCCCCCGGTGCTTCTCCGGTGGGGTGTCGAGCCGGCCGGGCGAGGTGATCCCGGTCCAGGCGTTGTTGGTGTTACTTGATCACGAGACCCATGGAACGCGCGGTTCCACGGACCTGCATCTTGGCGGCCTCGAGGTCGTAGGCGTTGAGGTCGGGCATCTTGATCTTGGCGACTTCCTCGATGTCGGCTTCGGTCACCGAACCACACACGGCCTTGCCGGGGGTCTGGCTGCCCTTGTCGAGACCGGCCTTCTGGCGCAACAGCACCGGCGTGGGCGGGGTCTTCAAGATGAAGGTGAACGAGCGGTCCTCGAAGATCGAGATCTCGACGGGAATGATGGTGCCGACCTGGCTCTCGGTGGCGGCGTTGTACGCCTTCACGAAGTCCATGATGCCGACGCCGTGCGGTCCGAGGGCGGTACCGACCGGCGGGGCCGGGGTGGCCTTGCCGGCCGGGATCTGGATCTTGACGATCGCGGTGAGTTTCTTCTTCGCCATGGGGCGTTTCCCTTCGAGTGAGAGCGAGCAGTGTACGGGCGTTTTAGAGCTTGGCGACCTGGCTGAAGTCCATTTCGACCATTGTTTCGCGGCCGAAGATGTTCACGAGCACCTTCAACTTCATGTGGTCGGCGTTGATCTCGGCGACCTGGCCGGAGAAGTCGGCGAACGGGCCTTCCTTCACGCGCACGCCCTGGCCCACCTCGTACTCGAGCTTGGGCTTGCGACGATTGGCGGTTTCCTGACCGTCGCCCTTGGCCGACAAGAAGGTGTCGACCTCGCGGCGCGACAGCGGCGTGGGCTTTTGACCCTTCTGGCTCTGGCCGACGAAACCGGTGATGCCCGGGGTGTTACGGATGCAGTACCAGCTCTCGTCGTCCATGATGCAACGCACGAGCAAGTAGCCGGGGAACACCTTCTTCTGAACGGTCTGCTTGCGACCGTTCTTGAACTCGACGACGTCCTCCATGGGGATGACCGCTTCGAAGATGCGATCCTCGACGTTCATCGACTGGATGCGGGCTTCGAGGTTGGCCTTGACCTTCTTCTCGTAACCGGCCTGGGTGTGAACCACGAACCACTGACCGGGGCGACGCCAGGGGTGAACCTCACCGGTGTCACCGGCGTCGGTGTCGGAGGCTTCGACGTCGCCGGACTCGGTGGCGGACTCGTCGCTCGTGAGGTCGATGACCTCGATGTCGGATTCGTTATCGTTCATGTTCATCTCGTCGTTCATCAGTTCTCGTACAGCCAATCCGTGAGGAAGCCGATACCCGTGTCGGCGACACCAATGAGGGCCGTGAACAGGGCCACGGTGACGAGGACGACGATCGAGTAGCGACGCACTTCGGGCCACTTCGGCCACGCCACCTTGTTCATCTCCTCGCGAACCTCGCGGATGTACTGGGTGGGACCGACTCGGTCGTCCTTGGCGCCGGGCGTGCGGGCTTGACGCGCAGGGTTGCCCTGCTCGTCGAGAGCACCCATCTTCTTGAGGGTGCGCTTCTGTTCCCGGTTCAGATCCATCGCCATGGAGTGTTCTCTGTTTCTCGTTCGCCGTCGTTCGCGATTTTCGATGCGCTTGGTGTCTGCGCTGAGCAGGGCAGGAGGGATTCGAACCCCCGACCGTCGGTTTTGGAGACCGATGCTCTACCAGCTGAGCTACTGCCCTCAGACGCAGGTGGTGCCTAGCGCGTCTCCTTGTGCATGGTGTGCTTGCGATCGTGACTGCAGTACTTGCTCATCTCGAGCCGCTCACGGTCGTTGATCTTGCTCTTGATGGTGATGTAGTTCCGTCGCTTGCACTCGGTGCACTCGAGGGTGATCTTCACCCGCTTGTCGTTTCTGGGCACGTCAGTCTCCGGTCACTTGATGATCTTGGTGACGCGGCCGGCGCCCACGGTACGGCCACCCTCACGGATGGCGAAACGCAGACCCTCGTCCATGGCGATCGGCTTACCGAGCTCCACGGTCATGGT
>JAJTEQ010000046.1 GCA_021298195.1 Ilumatobacteraceae bacterium | reverse complement strand
ACGCATCGTTCGGGTGTGCCCGCGCGTACGACACGGCCAGATCGCCTCGTCCGCATCCGATCTCGAGAATCGTCGTGCTCGCGTGGACGAACGAGTCACGCGGATCGAACCGGTCTCCGTCCTCGTCGATGCTCCACTGATCGATCAGACGCTCGTACACGTCGCCCATCTCGGCGCCCAGTCGGCGTCGTCGCGGCCGGAACGTTCGCACCAGCTGGTTCTCGGAGTCGCCGCGTAGCACGTCGTCACGGTAACGGGTGAGGGCGTCGCCGGTAACCTTCGCCGTCGAGGAGGCCGACCATGTCGATTCAACTACAGGTGGTTCTGGCCGACTACGCGGTGACGCACGACGGAAAGATCATGATGGCCGGGGCGGGTTGGAGCCAGGTCGGCTCGGGCACCTTCGCCAGCGCCCTGGCGTTCATGGCCAAGGTCCCCTGGGACATGACGGGGCGTGACATCACGATTCGCGCCGACCTGATCGACGAGGACGGTCGCGCCGTGACCATCAACAACAACCCGGTCGCGCTGCAGATCGGATTCCGTGTCGAGCGACCCGCCGGTCTGCGCCCCGGATCGGACATCGACCAGAATCTGGCGGTCCAGATTCCGCAATTGTCGCTGGCGCCCGGACGCGCCTACGAATGGCGGATCACCGTGGACGGCGAGCAGCGCCAGGAGTGGAACCGCGGCTTCTTCGTTCGCGCCCTTCCCGAGTCCTGAACACGGCTCGGGTCCTGAACACGGCCCGCGAAAGCCGAAGACCCGGCACGAGGCCGGGTCTTCGATCTGGAGCGGATGACGAGATTCGAACTCGCGACCCTCACCTTGGCAAGGTGATGCTCTACCAACTGAGCCACATCCGCAGGTGCCCCAAGTTTACCGTTCGACCTGCGAGCGACAACCCCGCTACTCGACCGGTTCGGGTACCACTGCCACCCCACGAGGATTGCGATCCCAGACACTTCCGGCCAGTCCACCGAGGACGAACGCCGCGCCCAGCACCTGAAGCCATCCCAGATGCTGGTCGTAGACCAACCATCCCCCGAAGACCGAGATCACCGGACTGCCGAGGGTCAACAACGACGTGGTCGTGACCGGAATGTGCCGACTGGCCCACGAGATGAGCCCGTGTCCCACCAAACCCGGCCCGGCCACCATCGCGATCACGAAACCCAGGTCCGACAGACTCAGACTCGCGGTGTCCTTGCCCATCAGAACACAGAACGGCGTGATCACGACCGTCCCCACGATGAACACGCCGGCCAGGAAGGCCCATCCGTCCATGCCCTCGTTGCGACGACGCTTCAACGTGAGGAAATAGATGGTGAAGCAACACACGTTGAGACCCGCCAACAGATCGCCCTTCAGTGACGCACCATCGGTGTTCGCACCCGAAAGAATCACGACCGCCAAACCGGTGAAGGCCATGACGGCGAACGGCAAACGCTTGGTATCGCTGCGCTCGCCCACCAGTCGGTTGGCGCCGAGCAACAAGATGGCCGGGGTGAGCGCCCCGATCAGCGTGGCATTGGCGATGGATGTCTGCTTCACCGCCACGAAGCCGAGCATCATCGAACCGCCGAAGAAGCAACCAGGTAGAACGCAGGTGCGAACGTCGGCCACGCGCACCGGACGACCGAACAGGCGAGCCGCCACCACCATGGCGGGCGCACCGAGCCACATTCGGAACAAGGCCGTCGTGTACCCCGACACATCCATCGCTCGCACCATCAACGGCCCGAGACCCCACGCCACCGTGGCCAAAACGACCGCGGGGATCGCCCAGTCGGCGCTCTGACGTTCGCCGTCGATCACTTCTTGGCCGCGTCGGGCCGCAAATCCACCCGGAGCACCAGAATTCCGTCCTCGAGTGTCGCCACGGCGTCTCCGATCAGCGCGAAGTCCTGAAAGTCGACCTGCGCCTGCTCGATGAATCGGGCGCGCTCCTCACCGGCCACCGGCGGCAGCGGACGTTGCTTCACGGCCGCCGCCCGCGCCTTGAACCGGGAGATCATCGCGTCGAGATCGAGTTGAGCCATGCCCCAACGGTAGTCGTCCTGTCACGCACGACGAGGAACTCCGCTCAGGTGATGAGCGGATCGATGGGCGCCGGTCGCGACCGCGCCTCCGGCTCGACTCGGGGCCGCTCGTCGAAAACATCGACGAGAATCTCAGGCTCGTCGGACTGCAACGCGTCCAGGTCGGACCAATCGTCGCCGGGCCAGATGTCGTCGTCGTCCACGACGACGGATTCGATCGTGGTCCGTTCCCCCACCGAATCCTCGACCGCCTCGCCGTCGGCCACGTCGGAAGGTTCCGCAACCTCGGTCGCCACGGTCGCCACCAGCGACGGTCGCGACGAATCCAATGCCCGACGCTGCTCCACGATGTCGAGATCCGCGTACTTGCGCGTGCTCATGGAGTGCAACGGACCGAGGGACTCGGGATCCGGGATGGTGCTGCGCCAATACCAAACGGCTAGTGCGGTCAACGCCATGCCTGCGAGCACCAAGAACAAGGTGACCATCAACACCACCAGCGTGTTCCCACTGTCGGAAACCGTGGTGGTCTCGACCGTGGGGTAGGGGTGCAGCGGTCCGATCACGACCGACAGTCTGTCGGATTCGAGGACGGATGCGACGCCACCGAACCCCTCAGACCTGATGTTTCGGGCACCAGAAGGTGGTGCGACCGCCCACGTTGGCCCGCGCGAGTGGCGTGCCGTCGACCGGACAGCCGGCGCCCGGGCGACGCAATTCGACGGCCAGATCGCCGGCGTGACTTCCACCGCGCTTCCACAACCGATCGAGTACCGCACGGGTGTTGCGATGAAGGGCGGTCACGGTCGCCTCGTCCAACGACGCCACCGACCGTCGGGGGTCCACCCCGGATTTCATCAGGATCTCGTCCACCAGCATGTTGCCCAGACCGGCCAGGACCGATTGATCGAGCAGAGCAGCCTTCACCGCGGTGCGGCGCCCCGACAGACGTTCACGAAACGTGCGCCGGTCGATGCTCCACGCGTCGGGACCCAGGTCGGCCCGATCCCGCGCGGACGTGACGCGAGCGAATCGTCGCGGGTCGCTCAGCACCAAGGTCCCCCGATCGAACCGCAACGCGAATCGATGCCAGCGCGTGTCATCGGATGCGCCGTACGCCAATTCCTCGATGGGTGAGCGTCCGTTCACGATCACCCGACCGGACATTCCGAAGTGAACGTCGATCGTCTCGTCTCGCCGCTGACGTCGTACCACGATGCCCATCACCTTGCCGTGGCGCGTCACGTCGACGACCCACCCACCCACCAACGGGTGCACGAACTCGGGCACCGGAACCACGATCGGGTCGTCCGCGTCGACACCGGTGATCCGCCAGCCGATCACGGCCGCACTGGCCCGTCGGAACATCTCTACCTCGAGAATCTCAGGAATGGGACAAGTGTGGTCGGTCGAAGGGCACCACGTCATCTCCGACGTGGGAAACTCGACCCATGAACAGCGGCGTCGTTCTGATCGTTCTGGGGGTCGTGTTCGTGATCGCCGCCATCGTCGCTTTCGGGGTCGAGCCCCATTGGTCCAGCCGCGATGGCCGACACTTCATCGCTCGTGCCGCCCACTTCGAGCGTGACGGCAGCCCCTCGTGGGTGGAGGTTCGTGGCAGCGTGGACCACGGCTCGATCCTGATCACCGCCCGCCGACGTCGCCATTCCCACCTCGACGGCACCTACCATCTCGCGCGCACCGGCGAGAGTTCGCGCCGCACGACGGTGGCCTTCCTGCGCGGGAGTCAGGACGTCTTGTTGCGTCTCCCCCGGCACAGTCGCACCCTCGAGGCGATGACGGCGACCGCGAACCCCGACGCGACTCCGTCCGACTAGTCGAGCGACTCGACGAAACGTTTGACCGCCGGCCCGACCTGCTCCAGTTCGATCAAGAAGGCGTCGTGCCCGTGCGGCGAGTCGACCTCGACGTACTCCGAACGCGCGCCGTTGGCCGCCACCATGTCGCGGATCTGCAACTGCTGGTACACCGGATACAAGAAGTCGCTCCAGATACCCATGGTCAGCGTGGGCATCGTCACGCGCTTCATCGCGGCCACGAGACCGCCGCGCGAGCGACCGACGTCGTGCAGATCCATGGCCTTGCCGATGGCGATGTAACTGTTGGCGTCGAAACGACGACACAACTTCTCGCCGTGGTACTCGAGGTAACGCTCGACCTCGAACTTCTGCTCGAGGGCCAGGGTGGACGACCCGTCGCCCCCCACCATGTCGCGCCCGAACCGATCGGTGAAGACGTTGTCGCTGCGGAACGTCACCTGCGCCACCATGCGCGCGGTCGACAGTCCCTCGTGCGGTCCGTCTCCGGGAGCGGCGTCGTAGTAATCACCGCCGCGCCAGCGAGGGTCGTTCGTGATGCCCCGACGACCGATCGAACCCCACGCGATCTGCTGCGCCGAGGCTTGGGCGCACGTGGCGATGGGCATGATCGCCCCGACTCGCTCGGGGAAAGTAACCGCCCACTCCAGAACCTGCATGCCGCCCATCGAGCCACCGATGACGGCGCGCCACTTGCGCACGCCGAGGTGATCGGCCAGTCGAGCCTGCGCGCGGACCATGTCGCGAATGGTGACGACCGGGAAGCGCGAGCCGTAGGGCTTGCCGTCGCTCGGATGCGGTGACGCCGGCCCGGTCGAACCCTGACAGCCCCCGAGGACGTTCGCGCACACGACGAAGAATTGATCGGTGTCCACCGCCAAGCCGGGACCGATGGCGCCTTCCCACCAGCCCGGCGTCGGATGCCCCTCACCCGCGCGACCGGCCACGTGGCTGTCACCGGTCCAGGCGTGACACAGAAGAATGGCGTTGGACGCATCCCCGTTCAGCGTTCCCCATGTTTCGTAGGCCGTGGTGACGCCCTCCATCACCGTGCCGACGTCGATGGCCAACTTTCGCTCGGGGGGCAACGTGAAGAACTGACGATGACCCACGGGGTCGCCCATGCGCCAGGCCCCGGATGCGGGTAGCGGATTCTTCGCCATGGCTGAGCTCCTCTCGTGATCATCGACGCATGGTCGAACCGATGTTGGTGCTCATCCGGGGAAGCTTCGTTGCCGGCTGACGCCGACCACATCCCCGGGCCGGCTCTCGCGGGAGAACTCGACTCGGGAGGCACCTTGGGGCTTCCGCCCAGGTTGCCGGGTCCGGTTGCCCGGACCACTCTGGATGAACGTCGACAGACTACCGAGGTCGCGGGTTCGACACACGGGTTTCGAACTCAGAAGACCCCGCGGAGCGTCAGGTGCCGAATTCGGCCTCGGCCCGCAGGTGCTCGGGCAGACCCACCACGGCGTTGAAGTCGTCGAAGGCCATCAGATCGCCCAACCTGTCGCGCATGGTGCCCACCTCGGACAACGTCGCAGCGGTGTCGCGCATGGCCCGGGCCGCCGACAACAACAGGGACAGGGGCGAGACGATCAAACGAAAGCCACGTTCGGCCAACTCGGCCGGGGTCAGGAGCGGGGTCCGGCCCTTCTCGACCATGTTCGCGACCAGCACGACGTCGGGCAGAGCAGACGCGATGGCCTCGAGTTCGTCGAGGCTTTCGGGGGCCTCCACGAACACGGCGTCCACGCCGAGATCTCGGGCCATGCGTCCGCGCTCGATGGCCTCGCTCAATCCCAGCGCCGCGCGAGCGTCGGTGCGCGCGGTCACGTGCACATGGGTTCGCCGCGAACACGCCGCACGAAGTTTCGCGAGCCATTCCTCGGCCGGGACGACGGACTTGCCCGCCATGTGGCCGCAACGCTTGGGCCACACCTGATCCTCGATGAATATTCCGGCCGCTCCCGATCGCTCCCACAGCTCGACGGTGCGCACGACGTTCATCGCGTTTCCGTATCCGGTGTCGGCGTCCACGACCAGGTTCAATTCCGGTGCCGCGGTGGACGCTCGGCGCGCCACGTCCGCCATCTCCGTCTGACCCACGTGCCCGACATCGGGTTTGCCCAACAAGGTGCCCGACACCGCGAAGCCGCTGACGAAAGCGGTGGAGAATCCGGCCGCGGCCACGAGGCGGGCCGACAGCGCGTCCCACACCCCCGGCATCAACACGGACTCACCCGTCGCGAGTCGACGCCGCAGATCGGCCGAACGAGCGGAGGCGTCCATCAGCCTTTGCCCAGTCGCTCGATCGCATGAGTTTTCAAGCGCTTGTAGTCGACCTTGCCGTTCGGGGCCCGACCGATGGTGTCGATGAGCACCAGATGGCGCGGGGCCTTGTAGGCGGCCAGATGGGACTTCACGTGATCCGACAACGTGGCGAGATCCGGCGCCTCTCCGGGCGCGGCCTCCACCACCGCGCAGATCGTCTCGCCGAATCGATCGTCGGGGATTCCGACGGCCACGGCATCGCGGACCGAGGAATGTTTCTTCAGGGCCTCCTCGACCTCTTCGGGGAACACCTTCTCGCCTCCGGTGTTGATGCACACCGATCCGCGACCCAGAAGGATCAGGCTCCCGTCCGCGGCGATCTCGGCCCAGTCACCCGGGACGCTCCAGCGTTGCCCTTCGAAGATGCGGAAGGTTTGGGCGGACTTGACCTCGTCGCGGTAGTAGCCCATCGGAATGAACCCGCCCACGGCGACCAATCCTCGTTCACCACTACCGGCGGCCACGCGTCGTCCGTCCTCGGTGAACACCGCGCACGTCGGTCCGAGGGCGAAGGTGGCGGTCTTGGTGGCGGTCTCGCCGGCACGACTGATGGACCCACCCATGCCCACCGCTTCCGACGAACCGTAGGAGTCGAACAACATCACGTGGGGCAGATGACGCAACAAACCGTCCTTGTTCTCCTGACTCCACATCACGCCCGACGACGTGATCATGATGAGACTGGACAGATCGTGACGTTGCGGGTTCGAGTTCAGATACTCGAGCATCGGACCCGCGAATGCCTGACCCACGATGACGAGGGTCTGCACCCGGTGCCGTTCGATACTGGCGAACAACTCGCCCACGTCGAACGACCGCGACGGCAAGGTGACGGCGGCACCACCGAGGTTCATGGCGATCAGGCTGGTGAACTGCCCGGTGCCGTGCATCAGGGGGCAAGCCGACAACACGACGAGGCCCCGGCCGGCGGGATCGAGGCGGCCCACGAGTTCCTCGACGGACTCCCCCGGCGGAATTCCGAGGGCCACGTTGCCTCCCGCACCCACCACGTTGAACAGGTCGTCCTGTCGCCACATCACACCTTTGGGCATGCCGGTGGTTCCCCCGGTGTACAACAACAGCAGATCGTCACCGCTGCGACCCCACGGACCCTCGACGCGGTGGGCGGCGTCGCGACCGACGACGGCGTCATAGTCCTGGGCCCAGGTCGGGACCACGTCGCCCGACTCGACCACGCAATACCAACGTTTCACCCTCGGGAGACCGGCGCGAACCTGATCGACGAGACCCGCGAACGTGGAATGGAACACCACGGCCTCGGCCTCGGCGTTGTCGAAGAGGTAGGTGATCTCGTCGGGACCGTACCGATAGTTCGTGTTGACCGGGACGAAACCGCCCTTGAACGCGGCCACGTACGTCTCGAGATACTCCGGACAATTCTGGAGGTACGCGGCCACCTTGCTCTGGTGAGTGAGCCCGGCGTCCAACATGTCGGAGGTGAGGGCGCTCGCGCGGCGGTTGAAGTCACCCCACGTCACGATGCGGTCGCCTTGGATCTGGCAGGGATGGTCCGGAATCTTGGCGGCGATCGCCTCGTACAGATCGGCGAACTTCCAGTTGCTCATGTTCTCCCCCGACGCGCTGAGTCGAGGTAACCGTAGTCGGCTATCGGGGCAGGCCGAGGACCCGTTCGCCGAGGATGTTGCGCATCACGTTGGAGGTGCCTCCCATGATGGTGTAGCCGGGTGCGTAGGCCAGTCCCTGCGTGACCTGATCCCACAACATGGCCTCGGGACCCAACGTGGACGCCACGAACTCGGCCACGTCCCACTCGTGCTCGGTGCAGAACGCCTTGGTGGCCGCCGAGAAGCCCGCCGGCGCCTGACGCAGAACCTCACGGATCACGAGAATGCGCCCGATTCGGTACTTCATCTCCAGCGCGGCGATGCGTTGCCGCACGACCGGATCCGAGGTGTCGGCCTTGGCCCGCGCGATCTCGTACAAGGCCTGATTGGACACCAGACGATCGATGCCGCCCCGCTCGTGTTCCAACTGGCTCATCGTCTGCTTGAACGCGTTGCCCTCAACTCCGACCAGATTCTCGATGGGCACCTTCACGTCGGTGAAGAAGACCTCGCAGAAGTGTCGATTCGTGGTCATGTCCTTGATGGGGCGCACCTCGATACCCGGCGTGTCCATGGGAACGATGATCTCGCTGATGCCCGCGTGCGGCGGTCCGTCGTTGTTCGTGCGACAGATGAGATAGCAGTAGTCGGCAACGGCTCCGAAGCTGGTCCAGATCTTCTGTCCGTTGATGAGCCAGTGGTCACCGCGTCGCTCGGCCTGGGTCTTCAACGACGCCAGATCCGAACCCGAGTTGGGTTCCGACATTCCGATGCACCACGTCGACGATCCGTCGAGGATGCGGGGCAGGAACTCGGCCTGCTGGTCGGGGCGACCGTAGGTCATGAGTGTCGGCCCCATCTGGCGATCGGCGAACCACATGGAGCCGATGGGGGCTCCGGCCTTGATGAGTTCCTCACCGATGATGAGGCGATCGATCGGCGGACGACCCGCTCCTCCGAACTCGACGGGCCAGGTGAGGCCGATCCATCCGCGACGACCCAACTCCATGGCGAATTCCTTCGACCAACCGTTGATCCAGGAGTCGTTCGCACGGCCGTAGGTGGCCACGGCCTGTTCCGCGACGCAGCGAGCCTCGGCCCGCAGATCGTTCTGCTCCTTGGTCCAGGAGAACTCCATGGGAAAACCTCGTCACTCGGGGCGCCACTTCGGCGCTCCGTCATTGTGCCCCAACGAACACCCGACCACGTGATCGTTCCCCGCATCGCCCTCCGGACGAACGAAGGTCACACCTCCGTCGCGTGACACAATGACCCTCGTGGGGGACGTCATCGCCGGACCGAGCTTCGTCGAACGGTACGAGCTTTGCGCCGACAGCCGGGACCAGTTTCGTCGGGCCGGGCATTGCGTCGCGCGCGGACTGGCGACGCCGGCCGAGATCGCGGCCGTCAAGCCCTCCATCGACGCGGCCACGGACGCCCGCCGATGGGATCGCCGACCACTCCAGGAGCGTGACACCTACGGACGCGCCTTCGTGCAAGCCGGCGGGATCCTGCTCCACGACGAAGTGACGCGCCGCTTCGTACTCGGCCGACGTTTCGCGCGTGTCGCCGCCGACCTTCTGGATGTCGACGGTGTTCGGCTCTACCACGATCAATCCCTGTACAAGGAGCCCGGTGGTGGCTTCACGCCCTGGCACCAGGACCAGGTGTATTGGCCGCTCGACACCGATCGAACGGTCACGATGTGGATGCCTCTCGTCGACGTCCCCCGCGAGATCGGGGGAATGGTCTTCGCCGACGGCACACATCGCCTGGGCAACCTCAGCGAAGAGGTCATCGGTGACGCCTCGCAACGGTTCTTCGACGACCTCGTGCGCGAACGGGGCTGGAACCTGTCGACACACGGACCGTTCGTGGCCGGCGACGCCACCTTTCACACGGGGTGGACGCTCCATTCGGCGCCGGCCAACGACACCGACACCATGCGTTCGGTCATGACCGTCATCTACTTCGCCGACGGTGCACGGGTCACCGCGTCCGATCACCCCGCACGCGAACTCGATCGCGCCTTGTGGCTGGGAGGCGCGCCCGCAGGAACCTTGGCTGATTCGGACCACAATCCGCTGGTGTGGCATCGGTCCTTCGATGAGTGATCCGGCGCGTCGGCCCTTCCACTTGCTCGCCAAGCCCACTGGCGCCGTCTGCAACCTCGACTGCACCTATTGCTTCTTCCTGTCCAAGGACGCGCTGTATCCCGGCGAACGGACGCGCATGGGTGCCGACACGCTGCGGGCGTACCTGACCCAGATGATCTCGGCCCAACCCGACGGGCCGGTGAACGTGGCGTGGCAAGGTGGCGAACCCACGTTGATGGGCATCGACTTCTACCGCGAGACCTTCGACATCGTCGACGAGGTCGCCCGGCCGAGCCAGGTGATCGAGCACACGATCCAGACCAACGGCACCTTGGTGGACGACACCTGGGCGCGTCTGTTCGCCGATCGACAGGTTCTCGTCGGTCTGAGCATCGACGGGCGACCCGACGATCACGATCGTTTTCGCGTCTGGAAGGATGGCCGGGGCAGTTACGCCGACGTGCGTCGAGCGTGGGACCTCCTGCGCGGGAGCGGCGTCGAATGCAACGTGTTGTGCAGCCTGAGCGCGGCCAACGTCGATCATCCGCTCGAGACGTACCGTCATCTGCGCGACGACCTCGGGGCCCGCCACATCCAGTTCATCCCCATCGTCGAACGCGCCACCACCGCCAACATCGAGGTGGCCGAGGGCGGTTGGGGCACCGGACGCGGAAAGCGACGAATTCTCTACACGCAACAGGGCGATCTCGTCACGTCCCGATCGATATCCGGACGACAGTACGGGGACTTCCTGTGCGCGGTGTTCGACGAGTGGGTCGCTCGCGACGTCGGCGAGGTCTTCGTGCAACTGTTCGACGTCACCCTGGGTGCCCATTTCGACCTGCACAGTCTGTGCGTGCACGCCCCCACCTGCGGGTCCGCCCTGGCCCTCGAGCACAACGGTGATCTCTACTCGTGCGACCACTTCGTGGAGCCCGCGCATCTGCTCGGCAACATCCACGACACGCCGATGGTCGACCTGGTGTCATCGCCCCGACAAGTCGCCTTCGGACGCCACAAGTTGAAGTCGCTCCCCCGGATGTGCGTGGAGTGCGACGTGCGCTTCGCCTGCCACGGAGGTTGCCCCAAGGATCGCTTCGCGACCACGCCCGACGGCGAGGTCGGGCTCAATCATCTTTGCGAGGGGTACAAGGCGTTCTTCACGCATTGTGACGCCGCCATGCGCACGATGGCCGACCTGATCCGCCGCGGCCGTTACGCCGACGAGATCATGCGCCCGTCGTAGACAGCCTCTCGCACCAATCCCACAGTGCTCGCCGAACGTCGGGGCGGTCCGACGACCTCGTCGATCCCAACCGATGGATCGGCCGTCGGACGCGATCGCACCAGAAACCGCCGCTGGGACCGAGATTCGTCGGATCGGTCGCGGTCAGCCACACGATGGTGTCGGCTCCCTGATCGGCGGTGCGCAGGAACGGGCCGGTCCATTTCGCGAATCCCGGTAGCGCCGAACGCACCCCGGGTGTGTCGGCCCATCCCGGGTGCATGGCGGCGAAGTGGATTTCGGGGTGACGTTGCGCCCACATCTCGTTCAACGTGACCTGCATGCGCTTGGCCGTCGCGTACTGCTTGGTTCCGTCGTACGAACTCGCGCGAAGTGGAGTCGGTGATTCGTCGGACATGTCCGGGAGACCGGCGGTGTACATGCCGCCGGAGGAAACGGTGATCACGCGACCCTGATCGCGCTCGAGAACGTCGATCAGTGCCGTGGTCATCACGAAGGGCCCCACGACCTGGGCGGCCAACGTCGATTCGAGCCCGCCGGCATTGACGATCCGCTGCGGGGACAACGCTCCGGCGTTGTGAATCAGAGCGTCGATCCGCGTCATTCGAGCGATCTCGCCGGACGCCGCCCGCACCTGACCCGGTTCGGCCATGTCCGCCACCACCACGTGGACCGTGCCCGCGGACCTGATCTCGTCGACGAGTTCCGCGCGCACTTTCTCCGTGCGCTCGCGATCGCGACCCACCAGAACGAGCGTCGCCCCCAGCGCTCGCACCCGACGCGCCGTCGCCAAACCCAGTCCGGACGTGGCTCCGGTGACGACCACGACCCGTCCCTCCAGAGCGGTCGGCGACAATGACTCCCAATCGTGCGAACGGGATCGGATCTCGTAACCGACGCGCGAGTACCCCGGCGCGACCGTGGCATCGAGCGCCCCGTCGATGAGATTCCTCAGGCGATCCATGCCCCATTTGACACCACGTCGGACGACAAAGACGAACCTGACGGCGCGACGAATGACATACTCGGATCGTGGAGCACCGGCCCGACACCGACCATCCCCATGTGCACGGCCCCGACTGCGGACACGTCGCGGTTCCACACGGCGACCACGTCGATTACGTCCACGATGGTCATCTGCACCACCAACACGACGACCATTGGGATGCCTGCGACGTGGAAGGTTGCGTCGAGCACTCCGAGCACGACCACGTGCACGGACCGAATTGTGGACACGTGGCCGTGCCGCACGGGGACCATGTGGATTATCTGCACGACGGGCACCTGCACGCGGCGCACGGCGATCACTACGACGAACACTGACTCCGCCGACGCGCGTCAGTGATCGTGATGATGATCGTGTTCGGTCACCACCAGGTGATCACCGGCGCGCGACAATCCGATACCGAACGTCGACAAGAGATTGTCCGGGGTGAGCACGACATCGGCCGGTCCGTCGGCGATCAGACGACCGGCCAACAACATGACCCGATCACAACGCGCCGCTTCACCGACGTCGTGAGTGGCCGAGATCACCACCGCGCCCCGCGTCGTCTCGGCTTCCATCGCCTCGAGGTACACGGATCGACCGATCGCATCGAGTCCCGCGGACGGTTCGTCCAGCAACACCACGTCGGCCCGACGCGCCAGCACCTGAGCGAGGAAGACGCGCTGACGCTGACCGCCGGACAGGTCGCGTAGAGCCACGTTCGCCAGATCGGAGATCCGCATCCGATCGAGGGCGTCGGCCACCGCATCATGGTCCTCGGGGCGTCGGCGCACGAATCGCCCACGACGGTCGAGACGTCCCATGTGCACGACGTCCAACGCGCGCAACGGCAACGTCGTCGCGTTGGGGTGGAACTGATTCAGATAGGCGATCCGTTTCGACGCTCGGGTGACCGAAAGACCACACACCTCCAGTGCCCCACCCACGGGAGCGAGCAATCCGGCGAAGGTGCGCAACAACGTCGACTTTCCGGACCCGTTCGGACCGATCAGAGCGATGGATCGACCGGGCGTGGCGAACGCGTCGATGCCCGTCAGAACCACCCGACCGTCGTATCCGACGTCGAGTCGCCGCGCGACCAGAGCCGGGCCACCCCCACGCGTCGCCGGATCATCCATGACGGACGCCCCGTCGACCGCTCGGGCGCAACGACTTGGCCAGCAGCACCACGAAGAACACGACCACCGATGACAGAACGACCGAAGCCCCGGCCGCCACGTCGAAATGGTACGAACAGGACAAGCCGATGTACGTGGACGCGATGCCCACGACCGCGGCGACCGCCATCATGGACCCGATCCGTCGCGTCACGAGGGCCGCCGTGCCCGCCGGAGCCAACAGCATTCCGAACACCAACAGCGATCCCACCGCTTGGAACGAGACCACGACGGTTCCCGCGACCAGCGCGAGCATGAGTCGATGATGCCGACGGGCCCCGAAGCCCATCGCGTCGGCCAGATCGGGGTCGAAGCACAGCAGCAGGAACGGGCGCGCGGCGTACGCGCACACCGTCACCACCACCACCAGTCCGATTCCCTGCACGGCCAGATCCGACCATGTCACCCCGAGGAACTCGCCGAACAAGATGGCGTCGAGGTCGCCCGTGAGTTCGTCCGACGACGACACCAGCACCACACCGAGGGCCAACAAGCCGATGAAGAGCAACCCGATCGCCGAATCGTTCGACAGGCGCGACTTCGCGGTGATGAACCCCACACCCGCGATCATCGCCACGGCACCCGCGGCGGCACCCAGCATGACCGGCGCGCCGACGATGACCGCGCCGGCGACTCCCGGAAGAACTCCGTGAGCCAACGCATCGCCCACGAACGCCAATCCGCGAAGAACGACATAGGAACCCACGATGGCGCAGGCAACGGAGACGAGGACACCGGCCAGGAACGCCCGCTGCATGAACTCGTTGTCCAGGAACGGGTCGACCAGTTGCGACATCGCCGTGAGGTTATGACGACAGCGCGGAGACGATGGCGGATACCAATTCGGTCATGAACGTGTCGTACGTGCCGTCCTCGGGCAGCAGATGAGTGTCCAACTCGACGACCGTGACACCGGTCTCGTCCGCGATCGCCTCGACCACCTGATCCGGAGTTCCGGCCTCGGAGAAGATCACGCCGACCTTTTCGGCCACGATCAGTTCCTTGAGGGACGACAATTCGCCGGCCGACACCTCGGATTCGCTCGACAGTCCGGGAATCACCGCCCCGACGAGAACGAAGCCGTAGGCCCGCGCCAGATACGCCAAGGACTCGTGCCCGGTCACGAGCTTGCGATCGTTCTCGTCCAACGTTTCGGCCGACCTGCGCAGATCGTTGTCGAGCGCCAGCAGTCGTTCGTACACCACCGAAGCCCGGTCGCCGACGTCGATTCCCGCTTCGGCGAGATCGTCACCGAGGGCCAGGGCAACCTCGGCCATCGCGGCGGCGTCGGTCCAGATGTGCGGGTCGCCATCGGCGTGTTCGTCGCCCGAATCCTCCTCGGAGCTCTCGATCACATCGACGTGATCGCCGGCCTCGAAGATGCGAACTCCGCCGTCACGCGCCGCATCGATCGCCTCGTCCAACGACTCCTCCAGATGCAGACCGTTGATCACCACGACGTCGGCGTTCGACAAGGCCTCGATCTCCTTGGGTGAGGCCTCCCAA
>JAJTEQ010000101.1 GCA_021298195.1 Ilumatobacteraceae bacterium | reverse complement strand
GGGTCATGAAATGGTCGGGGAAGTTGTTGCAATTGGTGAGGCGATTAGAAATGTTCGTCTCGGTGACAAGGTGATTGTCCCATTCCAATTGAGTTGCATGACATGCGCTCCGTGTCTTCGTGGCCACACCAACGCATGCGTAAATGTTCCATCTGGAACTGCATTTGGTCTCGGGCCACACGGTGGAATCGATCTTGGTGGTGCGCTTGCGGAACTTGTTCGAGTTCCTTGGGCTGATGTCATGTTGATTCCCTTGCCTGAAGGAATGGACCCGGTGGTAGCAGCGGGAATTCCCGACAATGTCTCGGATGGGTATCGATGCGTTGCTGCTCCATTGGCCGAGCGGCCGGGTGCACCTGTGCTCGTTGTGGGTGGGCTCGCACCATCTGTTGGTTTGTATGCAGTGATGGCAGCACTTGCGCTTGGTTCAGAGAGAGTGGTGTATGTCGACGATGATGCTGCACGCTTAGAACTTGCCGCAGCAGCAGGTGCAGAAGTTGTCGATGCAAAGGATCAGTGGGATTCGCTGAAACTCACAGAGAGATTTCCAATTGTGGTCGAGGCAAACGTGTTGGATCCTGGGCGGAACTTTGCACTTCAATCTGTGGAGCCATGCGGTGTGTGCACGAGTGTCTCTGGTGGAGCTTCATCACGATCAAATCTTCCGTTGCAATCGATGTATCTAAAAGGTGTTCGTTACGAGATTGGCCGAGTGCATGCGTGTGCAACTGCGAGACCTGTACTTGACCTCGTGTCATCTGGCGCACTTGACCCTGCTCGCATCATCAACAAAGTTGTTCCGTTCAGCGAAGCAGTTGAAGGGATGATCTTGCCAGTCACCAAGGTGGTCTTCGTCAACGACTTTGTGTAACAACAACGGGTGCTCGAAGGGTTGCCTTAACCAATGATGGCGTGCCTCCCTTTGGTCACGCCACTCAACTGCGTGTGTTCGTTGACCCAGACTTGTTGCAGCACGACGAAGTGCGGGCTGCTGCGGGAACGTGGAACGACAACTTCGGTGCGGCGCCTGCGGACATCGTGTGTGTCGCTGGTGGTGTGGTCATCGACCTGAAGCGCGGCTGAGACGATTCAGACAGCGTCTTCGGTCAGCGACAGGAATACGTCGACGAAGTTCTCTGCTGCTCGTGGGTCGGCATTGAGGAACAGAGCGGGCTCGACCAGTTCGAGTTCCATGACGACCGGACCCCGGCCGGTGGACACCAGATCCACCCGCGCGTATGTCGTCGAAGACGGAGCAACGGCGAGTGCTGCCTCGGCAAGAGCGATCTCATCGGGGGTCGCTCGATGCGGCTCGACAGTGCCACCGTGGTGATCCTGAACCCTGTAGTCGCCGGGAGCGGGCACCTTTCGGACCGCATGACTCAGACGACCACCAGCGAACATCAGAGAGGTTTCGCCGGAATCGAGAACCGACGGGATGAAGGGCTGGACCAGAACGTCGCCGTTGCGAGCAAGATCGATGATGTGGGCTGCAGCACGAGGGTCGTCTGATCGCGAACGAAGTGCGCCGATGGCGCCCACGGACACGGCGGGCTTGACGACGATCTCCCCATCTGGGAGCAACTCCGTCGGTACATCGATGGTTCCCTGGGGCACGAGTCGTGTGGGCACGATCGCAACGTCGGCCGCGGCAAGATCGAGCAGATATCCCTTGTGTGTGTTCCACCTGACGACAGTGGAAGGGTTCGCGAGCCGAGTGATCGACTCCACCCTCTGTGTCCATTCCAGGAACTCGTCGAGCCTTTCGAAATAGTCCCAGGGTGACCGGATCACAACAACATCCGTGGCCGCCCAGTCGTAAGCGCTGTCCCACGGAACGAGCCTTGCGCTGACACCTCTCCGTTCGAGGATCTCCAAAAGAAGGTGAGATTCAAGGTCGGGCTTCGGCATTGATGAGCCAGTCACCAGCACGAGATCTGTCACGTAACAAGTCTGCCAGAGACGACCGATGGTTTATGTCGGGCATAGGTTGCCTACATCAATTGTGGCGTGCCTGAATGCTATCTGCTCGGCTTGAGCTGAAAGAGCGGTATTCCCAGCGCGACCGCAAATGGGATGTTGAAGACGGCATGCATCGGGTAGCCGAGAACGAGTGACATTCCCGTGTCGAGAACGAACCAGAGAGACAGTGATCGCACGAGGAAGGTCCAGGCCCAGGCGGACTGCTCTGTCAGTGGACCGCGGACGATCTGGATCATGAGAAACGTCCAACCGGCCATGACGGCACCGAGAACCATGTAGGGAAGACGCAGGTAGTCCCGGACAGCTTCGGTGTCGATCGACTCATCCGGACCGAAACCGAACCACGAGAAGAGCGAGCCAGCCGTCGCGCCGGCAACGACGAGAAGAAGTGAATAGCCGAGGACGAGGATGAGGACGATTTCCAGCCACGTGATGAACGTCCGTCTCGTTCGAGCCACGACCTCACATTAGTGAGACCGATGAGGCGCCTCGGATGTTTTCTGCGCCGGGGTGAGTTGCCCGCACTGATGAACCTACAATCGGCGCATGGCCGACCGCGCCGAAACGTCCCGAGTGCTCCACGAGTATGCCAAGGCGTGGCTCGCGTCCGATCTCGAAAAAGTGTTGGCGTCGTACCACGACGATGTCGAATTGCATTACATGGGAGAGAGCCCGCTCGCCGGTTCCCACCGGGGTCGTGATGCGGCCTTCGCCGCGCTCGGCCAAGCATCCGTTCGAACCTCCCGAAAGTTGATCGATGTCGAGGATGTGCTCGTCGGTGACTCGCTTGGTGCCCTGATCGCAGTGGAGGATCTGGGCGAACCACCTCGGCGCGTGCGCCGGGTCTTGCTGTATCGGGTGCAGGACGAGAAGTTGCGCGAGTGCTGGCTTTTCGACGAAAGCCAGCGATTCATCGACGGTCTGTGGTCGAAGGAGGCCTGACGCGGTGTTGGAGATGCGGATCGTTTGTGAACGATGTGGTTCGACCCTCAGCGACGCAGGTGAGGCGGTGATTTGCAGCTTCGAATGCACGTTTTGCGCGACGTGTGGTGATGAGATGGAACGCCGTTGCCCGAACTGCGCAGGCGAACTCGTCCCTCGTCCACGGCGTGGGTCCGTGTAGGTGACCCGAAACGTCGGATAGGGCGGTGTGTGCCGCGTCGGGGGCATCACCCGTCAAGCGAACGGTGATTTCGCTGACGTCCGCACATGAGCATCATCACTCCCGACCCGGAGGACCTGGAAGACGTCCTGAACGACCGTGCCGTCGTGGAGGCGTCAGGTGCCGATCGATAGACACGGGGTGCCGACGTTCGCGCCGAGAACGTGGTGGCGGCCAAGTACTGGGGCGGTTTCCAGCCTCGGATCATCTCCACGTTTTTGCTGTTCTCGATCTGCTGGGGTGGCGTTGTGTACCTCGGTGCCACCGGCCGTCGCGCGGTGGAGTGAGGTTCAGATCTCGATCGTGCCGGAAACCCGTGTCATCGTGGTTCCGCCGATCCAGGCGCCACCGGATCCGTCGGTCGACACCTGAACCACTCCCGCGTGACCGATCACGGATCCCTGGGACGCGAGGTACGCGCCACCGGATCCGTCGGTCGACACCTGAACCACTCCCGCGTGACCGATCACGGATCCCTGGGACGCGAGGTACGGCGGCACGTGACGACCCGAGGCGATCAACCACTGAGCCACGGAGGCGTTGAGGCTTCCGGTCACCGGATCCTCGACCGTGACACCGCCGGACGAGTAGAAGGCCCGTACCTCGTAGGCGAACTTCGAACCCGCCTCGTGTGCGCCAACCACGCCCAGCGAGCGGCGAATCTCACGTGGTCGGATCGCCAACACTTCGGCCGCCGAACCGAGCAACACGCCGATCCAACCCGGGCCGTTGTCCACCCAGGCCGCGTCGACGATCGCGCCACGTTCGATCCCGAGGGAGTCGGCGATCTCGTCGATCGTCGGATCGTCCACCGGGCCACCACGCAGCAGCGGGGGAGCGGCAAAGGCGAGTCCGGACTCCGTCATCCGGACTTTCACCAGACCGACGCCGCATTCCTGCACGATGACGTCGGCCGAAGCGGGTACGCCGCCGTTGGAGGACCACACGTGGGCCGAGCCCAAGGTGGGGTGGCCGGCGAAGGGCAGCTCTTCGGTGGGAGTGAAGATACGAACGCGGTAGTCGGCTCGCGGGTCGGTCGGCGGCAACAGGAACGTGGTCTCGGAGAGGTTGGTCCACCTGGCGAACCGTTGCATCTCGGCTGGTTCGAGTCCCTCGGCATCGACGACCACCGCCAACGGATTGCCCGAGTACGGCTCGGACGCAAAGACGTCCACTTGGGCGAAGCGACGGATCATGGGGGAAGTATCACCACGAAGGGGAATCGACGTCAAGATAACCGGCGGTTCGTTAACGTGCGTCCATGATGTCGGACACGCCCAGTCCCGAGGAGCTCGAGCGGGTGCTCGACGATCGAGCCGCGATCGAAGTCGGTGACGTCGACCGTTCCGTTCGGGTCGATCACGTGCGCGCCGAGAACGTGGTGGCGGCGAAGTACTGGGGCGGATTCCAGCCTCGGATCATCGCCACGTTTTTGCTGTTCTCGGTCTGCTGGGGCGGGGTCCTGTACCTCGGTGCCACCGGCCGGATCTCTCTGTGGCTCGGTTTGTTGCTCAACTCGGTCTTCGCGTCCACCTTCTACATGCCGATGCACGAAGCGGCACACCGCAACATCTGGGGTCGCTCCGTCCGCGGCCGTCGAATGGAGGATGTGGTGGGCGCTCTGTGTTCGATCCCCACCGGCATCGAGTTTTCCTCGCACCGCGCCGGCCACATGCGTCACCACGCCCACACGAACGATCCGGCTCGTGATCCCGATCATTTCACCGAGGGTCCGCTCCGTGATCTCCCGAAGAAGTTCTACGGCATGACCCTGCTCTACGCCTTCCTGCCGTTCTTCGCGTTGATCAGACCCCTGCGCGTGTTGTTGCCGAAGGCGTTGCGGGCGAAGTTGTCCGAACGCGACGGCAGCAAAGCCGAAGGCAAGGCTCAACTGCGGTACTGGTTGTTGTCCACGATCGTGTTGGTCGTGTGTGCTGTGGTGGTTGCCCGCGCGAATCCAGTTGTGTTGGTTGATGTTCATCTTCGCGTGGTACCCACACCACCCGGCCAACGAGACCAGCAGGTATCGCCACACGCGGGTGGCGGTGTTTCGTGGGTCCGGACTACTGATCCGTGGACACGATCACCACGCGTTGCACCACCTCTACCCACGTGTTCCCCATTACCGGTTGAAGGCATTGTGGAGCGAGATGGCGCACGACCTGGTCGCCAAGGGCGTTCGCGCCGAGGGCCGCGCCGTGGCGGCTACTCGCCCCGTCGTCTGGTGAACGTCGTTACTCGGATCTCGCTCACGTTTGCCTAACGTGGTGTCGTGAGCGCAGAAAGCTGGTGGAAGTCCGCCGTCGTGTACCAGATCTATCCGCGGTCGTTCGCCGACTCCGACGGTGACGGCATCGGCGATCTGCGGGGAATCCTGGCGAAGCTGGACTATCTGCAACATCTCGGTGTCGACGTGCTGTGGCTCTCGCCCGTGTACAAGTCCCCGCAGGACGACAACGGGTACGACATCAGTGACTACGAGGACATCGACCCGGTGTTCGGCACGCTGGCCGACATCGACGAGTTGATGTCAGCGGTGCATGCGCGTGGCATGCGGTTGGTGATGGATCTGGTGGTGAACCACACCAGCGACGAGCATCCGTGGTTCCTCGAGAGTCGCGCCAGCCGTGACAATCCGAAGCGCGATTGGTACTGGTGGCGCCCGGCCCGTGACGGGTTCGAGCCCGGTACACCGGGTGCCGAACCCACGAACTGGCGGGCGTACTTCTCCGGCTCGGCGTGGGAATTCGATTCCACCACCGGTGAGTACTTCCTGCACCAGTTCACCCGCCGTCAACCCGACCTCAACTGGGAGAACCCCGACGTCCGGCGCGCGGTGTACGACATGATGAACCGCTGGATCGAGCGAGGCGTCGACGGCTTCCGAATGGACGTCATCAATCTTTTGTCCAAGACCGAGCCGTTCACCGACGGGCACATGTACTTCGCGATGGCGAACGGACCGCGCATGCACGAGTTCCTGCAGGAGATGAACCGTGAGGTGTTGGCCGGCAAGGGCCTCATCACCGTCGGTGAGATGCCCGGTGTGACGGTGGAACAGGCCGAGCACTACACGGATCCGGCGCGTCACGAACTGAACATGGTCTTCACCTTCGAGCACATGCACCTCGACGCGGTGCCCGGCGAACCGAAGTGGAGTCCGCGCCCGTTGCCGCTCGTGGAATTGAAGGCCAATCTGGCCAAGTGGCAGACCGGCATCGTGAACGGCTGGAACTCGCTGTATTGGAACAACCACGATCAACCACGCTCCGTCTCCCGTTGGGGGAACGACCGCGAGTTCCGCGTTCAGAGCGCCAAGGCCTGGGCCACCGTGCTTCATCTGATGCGCGGCACGCCCTACGTGTATCAGGGCGAGGAGATCGGCATGACCGACTTCCCGTTCACGTCGTTCGAGCAGTTCCGTGACGTGGAGTCGCTGAACTGGATCGCGGAGGCGCGCGCCAA
>JAJTEQ010000045.1 GCA_021298195.1 Ilumatobacteraceae bacterium | reverse complement strand
GACCGGATCGATGTCGGTACTGTGCGTTCGACGAGGTGAACTCGCCGAACATTGGAGGGAAGACATGGACTTTTCGAAATTCAAGACATCGGATTGGCTGAAGGTGGGTGGCGCGATCGGCTTCCTGATCTTCGGCTTCTTCAACTGGCTGAGCATCGACTACGGCGGAGACTTCGGAGTCGCAACCGAAACCGGCGCGAAGGTGTTCGACTTCTTCGTCACCGGCACCATCCCGTGGATCCTGGTTCTGGGCACCGGCATCATCACCGTGTTGACGGCCACGGGCAACATGAAGTCGGGCAAGGCGAATCTGCCGATGTTGATGTTGCTCGCCAACGCCGTCGCGGCCGTGCTGATCCTGATCCGCATCATCTTCAACCCCCTGGATGGCAAGGACGCCCTCGAAGCGCTCGGAGTCGACGTGGGACGCGGTATCGGCATGATCCTGTCGACGATCGCCGTCCTGGTGGCGACCGCCGGTGCGTTCATCGGCTACACCGAGAGCGGCGGCAACATCAACGACCTGAAGGACATCAACAAGTTGAAGGGTGGCTTCGGCCAAGGTTGACGTCTCGGCCGGGCCCGTCTCGGCAACGACTCTCGAGAATGCGACGAGCCCCGGGGGAAACCCCGGGGCTCGTTCGTTTGTCGTTCCGGTCGGAAACGACCGGGATGTTTCTCAGCTGATGCTCTTGATGATCTCGGCCATCAGGTCGCCGGCCTCGGTGGGGTTCTGGCCCACCTTCACACCGGCGGCGCGCAACGCGTCCATCTTGCCCTGCGCGGTTCCCTTGCCACCCGACACGATGGCGCCGGCGTGGCCCATCTTCTTGCCGGCCGGCGCGGTAACACCGGCGATGTAGGCGCTCATCGGCTTGGTGACGTTGGCCTTGATGAACTCGGCGGCCTCTTCCTCGGCCGAACCACCGATCTCACCGATCATGATGATGGCGTCGGTCTCGGGATCGGCCTGGAACTCACGCAAGCAATCGATGAAGTTGGTGCCCGGCACCGGGTCACCACCGATGCCGACGCAGGTGCTCACACCGATACCGCGCTGCTTCAGTTCGTACAGCGCCTGATAGGTGAGCGTTCCCGAGCGGCTGACGATGCCGACGTTCTTCTTGCCGGCCTTGGGCAACTCGGCGATCTCACCGGCGGTGATGCCGATGTTGCACTTGCCTGGGCTGATGATGCCCGGGCAGTTCGGACCCAACAAGCGCGTGTTCGGATAATCACGAACGAGCGTGTTGTACACCTTGGCCTCGTCCTGAGCCGGGATGCCCTCGGTGATGCACACCACGAAACGAATACCCGCGGCGGCGGCCTCGAGAATGGCCGCCGATGCGGCCTTGGGCGGAACGGCGATGAACGACGCGTCGGCCCCCGTGGCGGCCACGGCCTCGGCGACCGTGTCGAAGACCGGGATGCCTTCCACGTCGGTGCCACCCTTGCCGGGCGTCACACCGCCGACCACCTGGGTGCCGTAGGCCTTGTTGCGCAGACCGTGGTACTTGCCCTGGCCGCCGGTGAGGCCCTGCACGATGACTTTGGTGTTCTGATTCACGAAGATGGCCATGGCTTCACTTTCCGTTCGAGAGGGCGACCGCGGCGCGCGCCGCTTCCAACATGGTGGGCTTGGAGACGAGCTTCGACTCCGGAATTCCGGCGTTCTTCAGGATCTCGCGACCCTGCTCGGCATTGGTGCCGTCGAGACGGATGACGATGGGTGCGCGCAGATCGACGCGACCCAACGCCTCGACGATTCCCTTGGCCACTTCCTCGCCACGCGTGATGCCACCGAAGATGTTGATGAAGATGGACGACACGTTCTGGTCGAAGTTGATGACCTCGAGGGCCGCGGCCATCACGTCGGCGTTGGCGCCGCCACCGATGTCGAGGAAGTTGGCGGCCTTGCCACCGACCTGGTTCACCACGTCGAGGGTGCTCATGGCCAGACCGGCGCCGTTGGCGATGATGCCCACGGTTCCGTCGAGGCCGATGTACTGCAGATCGTGGGTGCGGGCGAGCTGCTCGCGCGCGTCGAGTTCCTCGGTGGCGCGGTACTCCTCCCACTCCGGATGGCGGAAGGACGCGTTGTTGTCGAGGCTCACCTTGGCGTCGAGCGCGTGCACCTCGCCGGTGGGCTTCAAGATGAGCGGGTTGATCTCGGCCAGGTCGCAGTCACCCTCGGTGAAGCAGCGGTACAACTGCACGAGGATGGAAGCCACACCGTCGAGAGCCTTCTCGGGGATCTTGGCGTCCACGGCGGCCGTGCGAGCCACGGCGGCGCTGAGACCGTCGACGGGGTCGATGTGCAACTTCACGATGGCGTCGGGATCCTTCTCGGCCACTTCCTCGATGTCGACGCCACCCTGGGCCGACAACATCAGGAGGTGCTTCTTGGCCGCGCGATCGAGCGTGAACGAGGCGTAGTACTCCTCGGCGATGTCGCTGGCGTGCTCGACCCACAGGCGCTTCACCACGTGACCCTTGATGTCCATGCCCAGGATGTTGTTGGCGTGGAAGCGCGCTTCTTCGGCGTTGTTGGCCAGCTTGATGCCACCGGCCTTGCCACGACCACCGACTTGCACCTGGGCCTTCACCACCACCGGGTAACCGGACCGATCGGCGACCTTCACGGCCTCGTCGACCGAGTCGGCGGCTCCACCGGGGCTGACCGGGATGTCGTAGCGGGCGAAGTACTGCTTGCCCTGGTACTCGAACAGGTCCATGTGTTTGTTTCCTCCTGATGACTGGCGAACGTGGTGACTGACGAATGGATGACGACGTGGGGGCGACTACTCGCGAGCGTCGAGAGCGGTCTCGAGCCACTGGGCGATGCCCTTCAGTGACGACCCGGGTCCGAAGATCTCGGCCACGCCCTGCTCGCGCAAGGTTCGGGCGTCGGCGTCGGGAATGACGCCACCACCGAAGATGAGAACGTCGTCCATGCCGCGGCTCTTCAGTTCCTCCATCGTGCGGGGGAACAAGGTGAGGTGAGCGCCCGACAACAAGGACAGACCGACGGCGTCCACGTCTTCTTGCAGGGCGGTCTCGGCGATCTGCTCGGGGGTCTGATGGAGACCGGTGTAGATGACCTCGAATCCGTGGTCACGCAACGCACGGGTGATGGTCTTGGCGCCTCGGTCATGTCCATCCAGACCGGGCTTGGCGACGACGACGCGATAGGGCCTCTTCACAAGAGCGAAACCCTACGCCCTAGGGGGGTTTCCCACACATTCGGCGCAGCCCGAACGCACACGGGCCCCGGCTCGGTCCGCCAGAACCGAGTCGGGGCCCATCACCGCGGGAAGCGGTCGGCCTGACAGGGGAGGATCAGGCGACCACCTCGTCGCGACGACGACGGGCGACCAGTACCACGAACCCTCCCGCGGCCAGAACCGCGGCCAACCCGATGAGGACGAGCGACGAGCCGGTCATCGGCAAGTTGTCGGCCGAGCCGTCCGTGCCGGGCTCATTCGAGGGCTGGACGGCGGTTTCACCCTCGGTCGGAGCGGCGAAAGACGTCTCGACGGCGGGGATCGTGACGGGGTCGGTGACCACAACATCGGTCGGCACGTTCACGTTGTCGACCAACGACGACGGCTGCACGGCGGGCTCGGTGTATTCAGGAGCGTCGGTCACCTCGGGCTGCTGCGAACGAGTCTGTTCGGTGACGGGACTCGCGACGTCGATCACCTGGTCGGACGAATCGGTCGGCTGATCCGTCGGAGCACCGGGGACCACGACGATGGGGACCACAACGTCGAGGGCCACATCGTCGAGGATCGGCAGATCGGGGGCCGGAGCCTCTCCGGCGACGTCGTCATGATCGTCGCAACCATCGCCGTGACCGTATCCATGACCGTTGCCGTGGCTGACGTGACCGCGCCCGTCGCCCACATGATCCTCGTTGTCACCGTGACCGATGCCGTCGTGATCCTTCTCGTGTTCGTCGTGCGACTCGTGACTGCGATCCGAACTGTTCGCCGCTCCGTTACTGGCCGACGCGCCGACCGCGCCGAGCCCCAGGACGAGTGCGCCCGAGATGGAGACCGCTACCAGTCCCTTGCGAATGATGTTGGTGCGCTTGCCGTTCATGATTTTCCCCTTGTTTCGTGCGGCACCGGTTGCGCCGACGGGTGACAAGAGCGATCCGTGCCCGGGATCTGGCAGAAACTTGGCGGAAAGTTAGAAAATCGCGTCCACGCTGGGCAGACTCATCCCGTGCGTCGTCCCGAACTGAGATCCCCCGCCGCTCGAGCCGTGGCCCCCGTGGTGGCCGGCATCGGATTCTTCGCGGTGCTGGGTCTGATCCTGTTCGGCATCGCCGCGGTGATGTCGGGCGAACAGGCCCAGACCACCACGTTCACCCCCGACCGATTGCAGGTGGGCAACGTCGAACGTTGGGCCGAGACGGTCGATGCCAACGGGCCGGTCCTTTTCCCCGGGCTCGGCACCACGTCGGGCGAGCGCACCATCGTGCTCGACCACAACGGCTCGGACCCGCAACGCGGCTGGATCGTGTACTACGCGTACCCCGCCGACCGTGACGCGTCGTGCGCCGTGGTGCAGGTCGAGGGAACCGACGACTTCACCGACTGCGAGGACCGGATCGTCAACGTCACGGAACTGTCGCCGCCCACCAACGGCGAATACCCGGTGATCGAGGACCGCAAGGTGTTGTTCATCGATCTCGGTGATCGTCCGCTCGACCCCACCACCACCATCGCCAGTTGATTGGGATCGCTGCGCGGTCATTCGTGGGTTCTCATCACCCCAATGACCGGCCGGGGACTTCCCTTGGGCAAATGAGCGCCCATTCTTGACCGCGCAGCGATCCCAATCAAGTGGAGGGGTTGGGGTCAGAGCAGGCGGGGGAACCAGTCGCCCGACAAGCGCTCACCGCTCACGCGTTCGTCGGGTCCGTCGAACACCGCGTTCATGTCCGGTGACGTCACCCACTCACGAGGCGCGAACACCATGTCGTCGCCCAACAACCGCAAGCTGAAAACGCGTCGTCGGTTGGCCCCCGACACCCCGGGCGCCCCGTGCACCGCCAACATGTGGAACGCGATGCAGTCACCGGGTCGCAGATCCGCGGTCACGATCGTGTGTCGATCCCGCTCGGCCTCGTAATCGGGCATCTCGGTCAACGATCCCTCGGGGAACCACTTCGCCTGTTGGTCGAGGAACGAACGCGGCATCAACCACGAACCGTGATGCGTTCCCGCGATCACCTCCAGGCAATCCTCACGCGACACCGGATCCACCGGGATCCAGAAGCTCACGTTCTGCTTCCCCTCGACGTCGTAATAGGGCTGATCCTGGTGCCACGGCGTGCGCTGTCGGGTGCCGGGCTCCTTCACCAGGATGTGATCGTGATACATCGTCACGGTTCGCGAGCCCATCAGGTCCGCGGCCACCTCGGCCAAACGCGATGTTCGAATCACGCTCTCGAAGGTCGAGCGCTCGCGCCACGTGCAGAAGTCCTCGATGAAGAAGCCCGGATCATCAGGGGCGCTGGCCACTTTGGCGCGCGGGCTGGGACTCGCCACCACCTCGTCGATGCCCGCCCGCAACCGGTCGACCTCGTCCGGCGTCAACACGTCACGCAACACGACCACGCCATCACGTCGGTAGTCCGCGGCCGCACTCACCGTTCCAGTCTGCCCAACGAGACAAGTTCGACACCAACGTTCTGCTACAAGTGACGCCATGCCCTACACGCCGATCATCGGCACCCTCGTCTACGTGATCCGCGACGATCACGTTCTCCTGGTCCACCGCAACAAACGGGACCACGACCAGCATCTGGGCAAATGGAACGGACTCGGCGGCAAGGTCGAGTCGAACGAGGATCTGGCGGCCTGTGCCCGTCGCGAGCTACTCGAGGAAGCCTCGCTCGAGGTCACGGAGATGTCGTTGCGCGGGACCGTGTCGTGGCCCGGCTTCGGACCCAACGGCGAGGACTGGCTCTCGCCCATCTTCCTGGTCACCGGATTCGCCGGCGAACCGCCCGCCCACAACGACGAGGGAGACCTCGAATGGGTGCCCATTTCACGAGTGTTGGACGCGTGCTCGAATGATCCCCGTGCGCGTGATTCGGCCGGCCTTCCCATGTGGGAGGGCGACCGCCATTTCCTTCCGCTGGTGTTCGACGACGACCCCCGCGCCTTCCACGGGGTGATGCCGTACGCCCACGGACGACCCACGGGCTGGTCGTTCGAGCGCTGGTAGGTCGACGCGCCAAGTCGCGCACACTTCGAGTGCTCGCGCTCGTTCACCGAGGTATGAGCGCTCCCACCACCTCGTCCCGTTCCCTCTCCCACGTCAGCCGCGCCACCGCCGGCTCCGGCCCCCGCCGCCACCGGCGTCGTTCGTTCTGGCAACGATCACTCGACGAGGCCCGCGCCGCCGGAGATTGGTACCGCATCCCCAAGCTGTACACGAAGAAGACCGCCCAACAGATCGCCAGTGACGTGCGGTGCGCGCATCTACGGCCGACCTCGGTGCACCGGGTGCGCGGGTTCGCGCCCGGAGAAGTGTGGGAGAGCAAGTGGATCCCCACCACCAACGGTGCACCCGGTGACTGCGAGGTGTGGGTGCGTTACATCGGCGAGAAGTTCAGCCTCGCCGAGACCGGCTGACGCGACCGAGATACATCACCCAGACCGCACACTCACCAACCGTGCGACCCGGAGGAACCACCACGCGAGCATCCCACGCCTCGCCCTTCTCGATGAACGACCCATCGAGACGTACCGTCCCCCGACTGTTGATCGACCGAACCCGCTCCACATGGCTGGTCGCCGTCGCATACGAATAGGTGCCGTTCATCCGAAGCCATTCTCGAGGGGCGCGACGGGAATCTTCGAGCGCCAGCACCAATGCGGACCTCTCTCGACGGCTCACCTAGTCCGGCCGACCGAGGTACATCACCCAGATGGCGTACTGATTGTCGGGTCCATCGGGGCTCAGTTCCCAGCGGGCATCCCAAGCCTCTCCATCGAGAACGCCTTTGACCCGCACGTGCTCAGCGCCACGCCGAAACACCGAGCGCAAGTCGCTGGCGATCTGCGCCGCCGTGGCCCGCGTGTACAGACGATCCGCACGATGCCACACCTGGGGATTTAGACGGATCTCCTCGAGTGCAACCACCCAGAAAGACCGACGTTCCCACGGAACAAATGCGGGCGGGTTTTCCACCTTGGCCGACTTCGGCCGCGTGCCCGTCCCGGAGGTCTTCTTCTGGTTGGTCTTCTTCTGGTTGGACTTCTTTCCTGCCACGACTGCCTGTCCGAATGCCGAGGAGAGCAGCCCCGGAAATCCCATGATGGATGCTGTTTCACGTCCTCCGCTGCCTTCGGAGTTCGACGTGTCATAAGTGTGATTCAGGGGTGTTGCATAGATGCGGAATGGCAGGTTTCCTGCTCACACTATTTTTCTAGACTGTTTATGTCTAATGACAGCGATGTTATTTGATGAATGATCACCGCGCTGGTTTCGCGCACACTTTGTTCGTTCCCGATCGTTTCGGTCCCCATGAACGACACACACATCACCTCCACCACCCCGATCACCTCCCCCAACAACGTCGGGCGCCCTCATTGGTGCCGTCGTCGGTGACGCCCTCGGCGCCCCGTTCGAGTTCGGTCCCCGCGGTGCCTTCACGGGCCGCTTCCCCTCCGCCGTTCTCGCTGGCTCGACCGAGATGGTGGGCGGTGGCGCCTTCGATTGGGCCCCGGGAGAATTCACCGACGACAGCCAGATGATGCTGGCTCTGGCCGAATCACTCCTGGCCTGCGGAGCGTTGAACCTCGACGATCTGTGGACCCGATTCCGGGCCTGGCGCGCGGGTGCCACCGATTGTGGAACCACCACCGCCGCCGCGCTCTCGCACGAGGATCGTCACGTTGCCGCCACCGATGCCCATCAGGGTCGAGGCCGAACGGCCAGCAACGGGGCCCTCATGCGCACCTGGGCCGTCGCGTTGGCATTCGTGGCTCACGACCCGGTCGACGTGATGACCGCGGCCCGCGCTCAGGCGGCGTTGACCCATTTCGATCCGCTGGCCGGTTGGTCGGCCGCCATCGGAACCGAATTGTGCCGACGAGCCATTCTGGGGGCGGACCCGCTGACGCAGATCGACGACGTGTTGTCGTTCGTCGACGAGGAACACCGAGCCGAGTTCGCCCGCGTGATGTCGCCCCGGTGGGAACCGAATCTCGACGGTGATCACTCCAACGGTGCCGCCACCATCTGCCTCGCGCAGGCGGTGTGGGCGTTACGTCATTCGAACGATTTCGAATCGGCGATGCGCTTGGCCATCGATCTCGGTGGGGACACCGACACCGTGGCGTGCGTGGCCGGGGCGTTGGCCGGGGCCGTGTACTCGGTGCAGGGCATCCCGTCACGCTGGATGACCCACGTGCACGGTTCGTTCGACACGCCCACGGGTCGAACCACCTATCGCTACGCCGATCTGTTGGACACGGCCCGCCTGCTGTTGGGTCGCGATCGGGCCAGTCGCACAGCGATCGAACCGCCCGCGCATCCGCAACGGGTCGACGAGGAGGTTCCGGTGTTCGCATCGGATCTGGGTGGTGCCATCGAATGTGACGGTGACTTCGCCACCATCTCGTTGTGTCTCATCGACGGGCGACTCGATCATCATGCGGTGCGTCGCGAGTTGTACATGCGCGACGAGGTGGGTCACGACGAGAACGCCAATCTGCTGGCTGCCGTCGAGGATGCCGTGTCATCCATCGACGCGCTGCTGGCCGAGGGGCATCGAGTGCTCGTGCATTGCCACGGCGGACGTAGCCGTACGGGATTGGTGTTGAAAGCCTGGGCCATGCGGCGTTACGCCCTCACCGAGGCCGAAGCCCACGTGTGGTTGGAAGCGCGCTGGCACCGGTATCGGCCGTGGAACACCACGTTCACCGAGTTCCTGCGCGACACGTGGCAACCCACGGTTCGCGACTGATCGTCGCGACCGCTCAGTCGTCGTCGACGGCGGCGTCGAGTTCCGAGAGAACTTCGGGATCCGGCGCCGCCATCGCGTTCTCGATGGCTCGTGGCCAGGTGCGCTGATCGCGCAGGTCGTCGACCACCCTCAGGAGCATGTCCTTGTGTCGGCGACTGCGCATGCCCGAATTGGTGATGGCTTGAAACGTCGCTTCGGCGGTGCGCTCGCTCGACAAGCCATCACCGTCACCGATGGACGTCGCCAGGTCGCGCAACGCCGACAGTGCTCGCCGTGACGCCGGGTCCTCCTGCTCGATGATCTCGGCTCGATCGATCAGATGATGCAGCGCAGCTTCGGCACCCTTGGTGGTCGCGCGTGACGCCCGTCGAGTCTCGGTCACCGCCGTCGGTTTCACCAACAACGCGACGTCGACGTCGTGACGCATCTCGAACGTGCGCAAAATGGCCGCCGGGCCGGCGGCGTCCGACGACGATTCGTCGTCCTTGGCCTTCAGGATCAACTCGGTCACCAGCACACCGACGAGGCCCGGCAAGCCCTCCACTCGTGGTCGAACGGATGCGTGCAATTGCTGGAATCCGACCAAGACGTCGACACCACCGATGGGTGCCCATTCGACAGTGGTGTCGGCATCCAACCGATCACGAACGATCGACGACTCGATGTCGGGAGTCGGCGCGGAGTCCCCCTCATCGGGGATCATCCCTTCCACGAAACCGAGCACCGTGTCCGAAAGGGCTCGGTACTTCAGCGTCAGTTGCGCTTTCACACCACCATGTTGCCAGTTTCGGGACCCCGAGACACCAATAATGCTGCGAAATGGCTCACATGTACTCACATCGAAATGCGAGCCGTCGCGCGTCAGGCGTCGTACTGGGCCCGCACGGTGCGTGCCCATGCGGGCGTCGCGTCGCGTAGCCGATCGGGCGACACCACGCACGACGGATGTCCGCAACGCGCCAACAGCTTGGCCAGCCACGTGCGACTGACGACGTCGACCCACACGAACATCGAGTCGTCGTCGTTGACGACACAGGCCTTCAGGGTCGAGCGATCGACCAACCAACCGTTGCCTGGAGCGATGTACAGAACGGCCTCGACGGCCTCACCCCGGAATCCCCACCCGGACCATTCGACGGGACGGTGATCGAAGACGACGCCCGTGGTCGTCGTGTCGAGTATGCGATCCATCCGAAACACGCGATCGATCTCGATCGGGGTGGCCGACACGTCATCGGCCATCAAGTACGTCTCGCCCTTGTCGACGAACACCAGCCGCGGGTGGAGCACACGCTCACTGATCTCGTCCTCACCGTTCACGTAGGTCACCGCGATCTCGCGATGCTCGCGAACGACGTCGTTCATCTCGGCCATCAACGGTGCCTCGTCCAGACGGATCTCGACGGGGATCTCACCGAGGGCCTCTTCGACCTTGCGGGTCAACGAAGCGAACGGACCGGTGGTGCGTTGAGTCTCGTCGAGGGCCACCGCCATCGATGCCAAGCCCAACGACAGTGCGGTCGCTTGACGCGGAGTGAGTCGCACACTGCGGGTCATCAACGAACGACTACGACGAAAACGTCCGGTCGGGGAACCGTCCCCACAAAAGTGGACCATGTCGCCTTCGACCCAGAAGTCGAACAGTGCGTCACTGGTGTAGGGAGGCACGCCGCACATGGATGCCGCCTCCAGATCCTTGAGCAACATCTCCACACTCACGCCGAGTCGGCCCGCCAGTTCGGCGACCGGAGTGGACGTGGTGTTGCGCAACCACGGAAGTATGGAGATCAATCGCTGGAGTCGTTCTCCGAGTGGACGAGGGCCCGGTCGAGTCGAGGGTGACGGCGGGCGGGTGGGCGGCGTGGGGACGACGTCGATGTCGAGTGCCGCGGCATCGAGCCACGAGACGACGTGATCGCGAAGATCGGTGGGACCTTCCACCACCGCGTGTGTTCCGAGCCCGAGCAACCACCCGCGAAAACGCGCCCGATCGTCGACGGCCACGCTGATGCGGAGTCCGCCGTCGACCAACGGCTCGGTCTCGATCACTCGTCGATCCCACCAGGACAACGAGGCGCCGAGTGCGTCCACCCGCACGGTGGCCACGAACTCGTCCTGCTCGGCGGCGTGAAGAAGTCGGCGAAGTTCACGATCGGACAATCGGCGGCGCCCGAGAATCGGCTCGCAGTCGAGGATCTCGTGTTCATCCGTGAGCTGAGAACTCCGCCATGCACAGGTCTTCTTGTCGGAACGATGGTAAGCCACGACGTACCAGGTGCCCTTGTCGAACACCACGCGAATGGGTTCGATGTCGATCGGTCGGCCCGCGTGCACGACACGCACCACCCGACGTTGTTTGGCGGCTTCCGACATGCGCACCACCACGAGAGGCAAACCGATGTTCATCGCCAGCGGCGACGAACCGAGACGGCCGTCGAACTTCATCAACGCCTCGCCGGCCTGAGGAACCGCCAGGTGCAACGACTCCAACGCCAACGACAAGATGGACAACTCGTCATCGGTGAGAGCCAGGTCGGGGACGCACATGTCCTCCTCGCGGATGTAGTAGCGCGTTTGACCGGCTTCGTCGCCCACGCCGGCCACGGTACGAACGGGGATGCCCAGATCTCGGGTGATCACGTTCTTGTCGCTGGTAAACAACTGACGCTGTGGATCTTCGTCGGTGGGATACGGCGACTCACCGCGAGCCATGGCAGCCACGATCTGCTCGCGGGTCATCGGGGCGTCGGCGCGCGACAGGAGCGTCAACAGATTGAGCACCCGCTCGATCGGATTGACTTTCTTGTTGGCCCGCGAACTCATCGGGGCAGTGTGGCCGAACGGCGTGGGGCTCGCGAGTTCCTGTTCACACTGATTTGCGCAGTCAGGGCACGTTCAGACGTTCGGTCCGTCGCCGGGACGATGTCGCGCCAGTTGCTGGCGGGCGTCACGCATGATGCGCGCCGAGTCGACCCAGGATTCGCTCGATGCCAGATCGATCACGGCTTCGCCGATGGGCACGGTGATGTCACGAAGAGGTTCGGGGGCATTCGACAGCGCGCGAGTGGTGCGAGCCACCGCCATCGGGACCGGAAGACCATCGGCCTCCTCGAGGTCGTGGATGAGTGAACACAACGATTCACTGATCTCGGCATGTCCTTGGCGAGCGAGTGGACGCAACCCTCGGCGACCGAACGCCCGAGAAAGATCGTCGAGGGCCGCGGTCACGGCCTTCACCTCGAAGCTGGGCCGACGCGTCGTGGCGCGAGCGGACCACACCCTCGTCAATTCATGCAGAGGAACCCACGTGGTCACCCGACGTGCGGTGAAGTGGTCGGCGGATTCGGGAGTCGATTCATGCACCAACGACATCAAGGTGGAATGCAACCGGGTGGGGAGCACATGATCGACGAGGCCGAGACGACTTCGTAACGCCACCCCCAACACCTGTGCGGCGAGGAAGTAGTGCTCGAGTGCGTCACCTCGTTCCACACCCAGAGATTCCACGGTGGTGTCATGATCCAGTTGCTGCTGATCGACCTCGTCCACCGGCACGCCCAGGGCCTCGGCGACCTCGGAATCGGCACACGAGATGAGTGCCGAATCCGAGAGTGCCCGATACGACACCGAGAACTCGACGGCGCGGGTCATGCGACCCACCCCCCGGAAAGCCCGTCATCGTCACCCAGTTCGCGCAGAACCTCGCTGATGATGTGCGCGGCTCGGGAACGCGAAATGCCGAACTCGGCCGCGGCGACACTGGTGTCCTCACCGAGCACCTTCACGCGAAAGACCAGTTGGCCCTTACGCACGCCGAAACGCTTGATGAGGCCGGCTCGGAGTTGAGCGTGACTGAGTTCGAGCGGATCGGGCAGACGCACGTCGGCGTACGTGTCGGCGGTGGCCGCGTCGAAGATCTCGACGATGCGCTCGCCGCGCGCGCCCTCCCCTCGTTGGGCGCGCCACGTGCGCAACGCATCGATGCAACGGGTGGTGAACACCGCATCGATGAACGTGGCGCCCGACGGGTATCGCATGACGAGGTCGCGGACCTTCCTCGTCAGGTACTCATCCATGGCACTGGCCACCTCGTCGCGCAGAACGACGGGCAGTCCGCACGAATTGAGTCGGCGGTCGAGGCGAACGAGCGCCTCGGCGATGAAAGTGAGTTCACGGGGGGTGTACGGGGAATTGGACATGTTTGGTTTCCTTTGTGCGACCCGGGTGTCCGGTGTCGGTCGTTGTTGATGTCGGCGGATGCCGACACCGAACGATGCCAAGAGGGTGTGACACAGTTCCGAAACCCGCGTCCCGCGGTCGACCCGGTGCCCGAACCGGTCAGCAACCCGAGGGGAAGGCCGAGGCGTGAACCAGCTGGTCGTTCAGGGCCAGAACCTGCCCGGTCACCCGATCGGTCACCACCTGGCGCCACTCACCCAACCCGAAGTCCGAGCGACCCAGGGGCCCGCGCACCTCGCGCTCGAATCGACGCAGGAAATTCAGGGCCTTGTCGGCCCGGTTCGTGGAGGACGAGTCCGACGTGACCACCGAAGCGAAGGCGGAACTGATCAGGGTGGCCCACATCGAGGCCAGGAGTGTCGATTCGCCGAAGAGATCGAACGACACCACCGCACCCTGATTCATGACCACGATCCCGGTCTGCTCGGGCAACGGACCCCACGAAGCGATCTCGTCGATCAGCCCCGTGTCGGGAGATGCCGGGCGACTCTGGAAGTAGTCGTCGAGCGAACTCGTCGCGGACTGCAGCCGGCGCGAGGACAACAAGATGTCGACGTCACTCCACACCGCGCTCTGGTCGCGGCGGTTCGCCGAGCGACGGATCGACGGTGGGGCCATCTCTCCCACTCCGTGGAACGTCTGCGATCCGTGCCAGCGACCTTGCTCGACACACGACACCGGAATGTCCGCGACGGTGTGAGCCGGGATGATGACGCTCTGATTCAGCACGCGGTGTTGCCGCCCACCTTCCAGGGTTTCGCCGGCGAACAGCACCACCGGCTCGGGGTTCGTGTTCTCCACCTCGAGGACGGGGACGGTCGGGCTGGCCTTCTCGCGCACCTGGAATCCCTCCCCGGGGCGAGCCAGACCGAGGCCGGCGGGCGATGAACCCGGTCGGTACACGGGGAAGATCGCGACGCCGCGCTTGGTGATGGGCCGACCGATGGCGGTCGAACGAAGAACGGTGGTGGACATGTTCGGTGCTCCTTCTCGACCCGGGTTGGGTCACACGTGAAGGAACGGCCGGGGTTGCCGAAAGTGTGCGGAGGCCCCCGAAAGGCCGATCAGCCGAACTTCCCGCGCAGGTGACGACCCACGTAGGCCACCACGACCTGGTGAGCGTCGTCGTCGAAGAACAGGTGCACGCGGTACAGGCGGGCACCTTTCCCGTTGCGGATGTGGGCGAGAGCGAACTCGGTGCGTCCACGCCACATGAACGCGTAGTCACTACCGAACTTGTATTCGGCGGTGTCGGACACCCCGGCGGCGTAGTTCAGACCAAGGCTTCGGCACGAGATGGTGAGCGACGCGTTGTTGATTCGTCCGGTTTGCCAGTCGGCCGCCACCACGTTCAAGCGGACCAAGTCCTGCAGAAGTCGGTTCGCGTCGATGTTCTCCAACTCGCGCGCGGTGGCGAAGGCGTTGTCGTGGAACGTGAGGTGTTCGCAGATGCGCGAGGCCTGATTCACCGCGTCGATCGCGCTGACGGCGCGTAGCCCCTGTGGTGAACGGCCGAGGCGCAACTCGAGTTCGGTGTTCATCAACACCAGGGTCTCGACGAGGTCGTTGCGGTTCTCCAGCAGGTCCTGCTTCTCGGCGATCACCCGATCGGCCTCAGCCATGGCCTGTTCGAGGTCGTCGAGGCGATTGAGATCCTCCTGCCACTGTTCCAGCACGGCGCGATACTCGGACCACGGAACGTTCTCGGGGTCGGCGGCGGGATCGTTCGGGCCGGGTTCCTTCGTCGACGTCGGGGACGAAACCGTGGCCGCCGGTGTCTCGACGGCCTCGACGACCGGATCGTTGGAACGACGACGGAACAGGGGCGCGCGTAGCGGGGCCAACGAACCGGCCGCCGACTCGGTGACCATGTCGATGACCCGACCGCGTTCGGTCTTTCCCGCATCGACCGACAAGCCGGTGCCGTTGGAGGTGGCGTGCTCGGTGCCACCGGGCCACACGATGGTGAGACCCTGACGCACCAGGATGTCCTTGCCGTACAAACGGTTGAATGCGACACGCGAGGCGTCACCGTGAATCTGCACGATGTGGGCCAAACCGGTGAGGCTCAACGACAGGCGGCCGGAATCGAAAACCGGACGGCCACCATCGGGAACCGATTCGATGATCAGTGGCAACACGCGTCCGGGAGCATCGCAGAAGGCGGCCATCACCTCGGCGCCGTCGGGTCGATCGATCACCGCGACGGTGGTGCGCAGACGCATACCCGCGTCGTAGATCGGGCAGGAGGCCACCAGTTCACTGGCCAACATGCGCAACGACATCACGCTCGTCGACGGGGGCTTGCGCGTGATGCGCCGACCGGCGGGAGTGACCGAACAACGAATCTCGAGGGTGGACGAGGCGTCCGACGTAGCCAACGTGATGGTGATACCGGCCATCGACCCGTCGCCGACGGGCCGGTCGATGCTGCACCGCCACCAACGATCGGGATCCTCGTCGTCGATGCGCACCGACACTCCGGCCTCGCGCTCGTCGGTCGGATGTTCTTTCTCGAGCCATCGCGTCACGACGTCGCGCACGGTGGCCTGCTGGGCCGACGGCCACACGGGCCCGTCGAGTCGAAGACAGAACACCGGTCGCACGGGTCCAGTCTCGCCGGTCCACGATGTGAAGACACGGGGGATTGCGACATACGGTGCCCCGTGGAGCAAAACGATGTCGATTCATTGCTGTTGTTGCTGAATGCCGTGGCCACGTGGACCATGGTGGGGCTCATCTGGTTCGTTCAGCGGGTCCACTACCCCTTGCTGGCCCTGATCGGGACCGACCGAGCCCGACCCGTCGCGATCGAGCACCAGCGGCGAACCGCCCAGGTCGTGGGATTGCCCATGGCCGTCGAGGGTGTGACCACTCTCGGACTCCTGGTGCGGACGCCCGATGCCGTGGCACCGATCTGGGTCTGGGTGAACGCCGTCTTTTTGGCCGTGGCCCTGGGGAGCACGGTGCTGTTGTCGGTGCCGTTGCACGCCCGAATGTCCGAGGCCCCCGATGCGACGATCGGACACCGATTGGTGGTCACCAACTGGCCCCGGACTGTGGCCTGGACCGCCCGTGGCATCATCTGCGCCGTCATGCTCCACCATGTGCTGGTGTCCTGACCGCTTCCCGGCTTTTCCCGAAACTCCCCGTGGAAACATGCGCTGAGCAGGGATGATGTACCTATTTCGTTCAGGGAGAAATCCCCGATACAGTGAGTAGCCCCCTGAAATGGGACGAGCAATCCAAATCCTCACTGAACGCTTGCCGACAGAGGAGCCATGGACAACCCTCGCAAGGCAGAACGACATCGGCTCTTCGCCCTGAAGAACCAGCGTCGCAGGCATCCATGCGCCGCTCTTGTCGGGGTGATCGCCGCCGCTCGAACCCTGACACACCCATGTGCTACAATACATTCACCAACGAGGGACTACCACCAAATCTTCCTCTAGGGTTGTAAAGTGTCAGATTGTTGATTACATTTGATACTTGACAAGTAGTAGTTCGGCGACATAGATTGAGGCCTGCGGGAATCCCCCGCACCAAACAACCGCGGGAGAAGACCCCGCGCAACACCGAAGGAGCACCACCGGCACGACGTACAGGACAGAAGACCACGGCGACCATCGCCAACCCGAGCTCACCACGAACCAGTCAGAGAAAGGACCGAAGAACATGAGCAGAAACCAGATCACCACCGCAATGAGCGAACCGGGCGACGAGAACGCCTACCTTGCAGAAGTCGAAGAAGTGGTGCGCCGCATGGTGGGCAAGCGAACCAAACTTCGCATCCACCAGGCGGAGGATTTCGTCCAGTACTTCATGGTCTGGGCGTGGCGTCGCCCCGACCTCCGGGAGCAGTACGTCCCCCGAGCGTTGGTGTCAGCGAGCTTCACCCAGAGGCTCATCGACTTTCTCCGCCAGGAGGGACGCCAGTTGCCCCAAGGCGAGTACGACCACAAGGCCGGCAAGGTTCACAACGCCATCTGGTCACTGGACCATGTCCTCTTCGAAGACGGTGACGATGTGTTCACCCTTGCCGACGCTCTCGAGGGCAACGACGACTGGATGGACCGTCTGCTCTCCAATGACGTCATCGCCCGAGTCGTGAGCGTGCTGACCCCCGAACAGCGGGACATCTACCTCCTTGTCGAAGGGCTCCAGTACAAGGTCACTGAGGTGGCGAACATGTTCGGTTACCGGCGTGAGTGGGCCCAACGTGAGTTGGGCAAGGCACGCCAGGCGATCGCCGACCTGGCCCAGGCGTGGAACTGACGAGACGAGAACACCGAACCATGCCCGACGACACGAACACCGAATACTTCGACATCACCGAGTTGGTCGAGCGCGCCAACGCCCAAGCGCGCGAGCTCAACATCGGTGAATTGTCGGTGCGCGCGGTGCGCTTCTACATCCAGCGTGGTCTGTTCACCAAGGGCCTCATGGTCAACCAGTTGCCCGAGATTCAGCAGCGTGCCCTCCCCCACAAGGGCAACCAACGATTCTTCACCAACCATGACGTGAACACCCTCGTCAACATCAAGGGTCAATTGGACGCCGGCAAGACCGTGGCCGATCTGGGCGGTCGGGAGATTCGCGAGAGCTCCCGTCCGTCCCACGACGACGATCTGTCGACACGCAAACTGCTGTTCACCGAACTCAACGCCTCGATGACGCCACTCACCGACGACATCGTCCTGTCCGCCATCGACTCTCACTTCAGCGCACCTCGCGTCGAGAACTCCTGGACGGTGGCGTTGCGGGAGGACGTCACGTTGCACGGCACCGGCGTGGCTCCCTCCGACGATGCCGTGCGCGAGATGCTGCGCGTGGTGAAGACGTACTTCGCGCCGTTGGCCGCCGCGTCCATGCCGGCCGACACCGGCAAGTTGAAGATCGAGATCGAATTGGCCGACATCGCCGCACCTTTCAACGGAGGCATCGTCAATTCCTCCGATGCCGAGGTCACTCGTGGCGGCGGAGCCTCGGCGCGCATCTGGGAAGTCTGTGGTCACGAGGAGCTCGGTCGCGAGAGTGAACGACTCGCCAAGTCGGGCCTGACCCCGCTCGATGCCGGCACGGCCGTGTTCAGCGACGCCGGTCGCGGCACGGGCATCGGTTTCGAAGGAGTCATCCACGCCCACGGGCCTCGTTGGCGCAGCCCCTACGACAAGAGTGGCCACACCGTCTCGCTTCACGGTGAGGACGAACTGCTGGCACGCACCTGGAGATCCGTCCTTCGCGTCGCCGATCGACACGAGATCCATCGACTGGTGACACCGGCCATCTCGTCGGGAATCTTCGGATTCCCGAGTCCGCACGTGTTCGAGGTGGCCTTCCGCACGTTGCTCGACACCGAGACCAACGTGCAGGTGGTGCGCTTTCGCACCATCAGCCGTCGGGCCTTCGATCAGATGATCGACGCCCTGCAACGTGTTCGCAGCGCCGGGTGATCCGCGCCAGAACCTCGCGCACGTTTTCGATCTCCGCGATCGTTTCTGCCGAGACCACCAACCACCGGCGTTCCGACGCCCCATCACGGAAAGGGCACTCCCGCCAACACCTTCCACACCACCAACCAGAACGATCACCAAGCGAAAGGACAACCAATGGACCGGGACCGATACTTCGAGCAGATCATGAAACTGCTCGACCGACGACTCAGTGGCATGATTCGGCGCGGCGAGGTCCGCGTTCAAGAGGCCGACGACATCACCCAGTTCTTCTGCGAGTGGTTGCTCAATCGGCCCCATTTGATGGTGACCTACACACCGGCCGCCATCGTCAGCGTGGCCACCAAACAGCGGCTCATCGAGTTCATTCGAAGCCAGCACCGACAGTCCCCGCTGAAGCCGTACAACGCCGACGCGACCGAGCGGACCATGTTCATGGAGTACCTGGACCAAGCCGGCTGGGGACCCTCGGGGTACGCGCCGACGCACACGGTGGCCGCCAAGGAGTTCGAGGACGGTGACAACGATTCGTCCGAAGCCCTGTCGCTCATCGAGAAGTTGGATTCCGGCATCGACGTGGCCCGCGACAACGAGCATCAAATGATGATGCAGGCCATGCTCACGGCGTTGAACCCCCTCCAACGTCAGGTCTTCACGTTGGTGAACCTGGAGGGCTACAGCGTCACCGACGCCGCCCAGAAGTTGGGGATCCGTCGCGAGCGAGCATCGATCGCTCTGGGACGGGCCCAGACGATCGTGAATCGACTCCGCGACGACTGGGACGTGTGACCATCGAGAACGCGAGCGTGGACACACGTCCACGCTCGCGTTCCATCTCATGGGTGTCCACATACATACGCCCGCTCCGCGCGCTACTGCCGTAGGATTGAGTGCCGCACAGAGCAGGAGAAACGCTCATGGAAAACGAACGCAGCGTGGAATCCGGCTTTGCCGATCTGGGTCTGAGAACCGAACTGCTCAAGGCCCTGTCGGGTCTGGGCTACGAGGAACCGACCCCCATCCAGCGCGAGGCCATCCCGCACCTGGTGGCGGGCAAGGACCTGCTCGGTCAAGCGGCCACCGGCACCGGCAAGACCGCGGCTTTCGCGTTGCCCATCCTGCAACTGCTCGACGCCAACGAGGATCGTCCGTCACCGGTGGCCTTGGTGTTGGTGCCCACCCGCGAACTCGCCATGCAGGTGTCCGAGGCCGTGTACAAGTACGGACACGATCTGCGCGCGCGTTGCGTGCCCATCTACGGCGGACAGCCCATCGGTCGCCAGATCGACGCACTTCGTCGCGGATGCCACGTGGTCGTGGCCACCCCCGGCCGCGCGCTGGATCACATTCGCAAGAACACCCTCGAACTCGACGGCATCGCGATGGTCGTGCTCGATGAAGCCGACGAAATGCTCGACATGGGTTTCGCCGAGGACCTCGAGGCCATCTTGGAAGCGACGCCGAAGGAGCGGCAAACGGTCCTGTTCTCGGCCACCATGCCCCCGCGCATCGACGCCATCGCCCGTCGACATCAACGCAATCCGGTGCGTGTCACCATCGAACGCTCGACCACGCAGGCGGGAACGTCGCCACTCGTGAAGCAGACCGCGTATCTGATCCCCCGCCACCACAAAGCCGCGGCACTCGGACGCATTCTCGACATCGAGGCCCCCGAGGCCGCCATCGTTTTCTGCCGCACCCGCGGAGAAGTCGACCAACTCACCGAAACATTGAACGGACGTGGCTATCGCGCCGAGGCCCTTCACGGCGGCATGGACCAGGAGCAGCGTGACCGTGTCATGGGCCGAGTCCGCGCCGGAACGGCCGATTTGTTGATCGCCACCGACGTGGCCGCGCGCGGTCTCGACATCGACCATCTCACCCACGTCGTGAACTACGACGTGCCGTCGGCACCGGAGTCGTACGTGCACCGCATCGGTCGCGTTGGTCGCGCCGGTCGCGCCGGCGTGGCCATCACCTTGGCCGAACCGCGCGAGCAACGTCAGTTGCAGAACATCGAGCGCCTCACCAAGCAGAAGATCCCCTTCGAGAAGGTGCCTTCGGTCGATGCGTTGCGCGCCCGACAGATGGAACTCACCACCGAGACCATGCGCGAGGCGTTGGCCACCGACGGTCTCGAACACTTCGAGTCGGTTCTGCGCGAATTGTCCGGCGACTTCTCGGTCGAGCAGATCGCCCTGGCCGCCATCAAGCTGGCGCACAACGCCGAGCAGTCCACCATGGACGAGGTCGAGATTCCCGATCTGTCGCAACCGCGCGAACAACGCGACCGCCGCGATCCCCGGGATCGGTTCGATCGCTCCGAGCGCAACGATCGCAGCAGTCGTTTCGGCCGCGACGAGCGACCCGATCGCGGTGGCCGTTTCGAGCGCGGAGGCCGTGGTCGTGGCGGTCCGGTCATGGCCAAGTTGTACGTGGGCCTCGGACGCAAGGCGGGCATCCGACCCCAGGACCTGGTGGGTGCGATCGCCAACGAAAGTGGCATCTCCGGCCGCGACATCGGCGACATCAAGGTCAGCGATCAGTTCTCCATCGTGGAGGTGCCCGGCGACGACGTCGAGAACATCCTGCGATCCATGAAGCACGCGTCCATTCGGGGCAAGAAGGCGAACATTCGTCGCTATCGCGACGAGCGTTGACCTACATTGCGCTCATGTCGAATTCATCGATCGCCAACGAGCGTTACGTCCTGTTCACCACCTTCAAACGCGACGGGTCGGCCGTCGGCACCGCGGTGTGGATCGCGCCCTACGAGACCGGACGTGCGTGTTTCACCACCGGTGGCGACTCGGCCAAGGTGAAGCGCCTGCGCAACGATGCGCGCGTCACGCTGCAGAAGTGCGATTACAAGGGTCGTGTCGTACCGGGTGCACCGGTCATCGAGGCGACGGCTCGAGTGGTCACCGGGGCCGACTGCGAGCCCGTGAATGTCGCCATGCGCAAGAAGTACGCCATTCAGTTCCGCTTGCTCGAGTGGACCACGGCGATCACCTCGCGCATCAAGCGTCAGTCGGTGGCCGACGCGGCCGTCATCGTCGATTTCTCCTGACACCTCGCGGCCTGTTCGGCCGTGATGCGATGCAACCGAGCCACCTCGTCGACCGGGAACCGGGCCGAGGAGTATCCGCCCGCCAACACCCATGCGACCGGGCATCCATGACGCGTCGCCCATTCGAAGACCCGTGCCTCGCGTTGGCGAATCACCTCGGTGGTGACGCCCGGTGCGCCACCGGCGTTCTCGTGGGCATCCATGCCCGCGTTGTAGATGACGAGATCGACGAACTCCGGGTCGGTCACCGACGCCAACGCCTCGTCGACGGCCCCGAGGTAGTCGGTGCCGCCGACCACACGACACGAGACGCCGGGACGTGACGGATAGTTGTCGAACGACGACACCGACACGTCCACCTGCTCGATCCCCACGACATCCCGATCACTCAAACGTTCGATGAGGCTGGCCGTTCCCCCGCCGCAGTGGGCGTCGAAGTCGATGATCAACACGCGCGTCGCGCCCAGTTCGAGGGCGCGCACCGCGCCGACGACGAGACCGTTGAAGGTGCAGTACCCGGAGTCGTGGTCGTAGCGGGCGTGATGCAGTCCGCTGGACAAGGAACCCGCGAATCCGCCGTTGGCCAACGCGGACTCCACCGCGGCCACCGCTCCACCGGTGGAGGCCAGGACCGACGCCACGAACTCGGGGCCGTGTTCGGTGAACTGGCCGCGCTCGCCCGCCAGAACCTGGTCGACGTACGACGGGTCGTGGACCACACGGAGCAGTTCGAGGTCGACCGGACGGGGCTCGACCAGTTCGACTCCGACAATGGGGTCGTCGACGAGGGATCGGGCCACCACGGTGGCCTTGCCCACGGTGTCGAAACCGCCGTCGACGGAGTATGCGGTGGAGAAATACACGGGAATCTTCATGGACATCGAAACGACGAAGACCGTTGAAGGTGTGCGTTCGACCTGTTCCGAGCCGATTTTTTCTCATCCGCACACTTCACCTCGCTCAGATCGTTTTTTTGAACATGGCCCTCCTGAAGCTTCCCCGTCCGTTGCACGTCATCGACATCGACAACCTCATGGGTGACCCGCGAGTCATCGACCCGTGGATCATCGGAAAGTGGCAATCCGCCTACGTGAACACCACCGGGTTGCGACCCGGTGACCACGCCATCGTCGGAACGGGGTGCAACGGCAAGCACGCCTTCGCCGTGCAGAGCAAGTGGAACCCCTTCCGCGTGGTCCGTCGACCCGGCCCCGACGGAGCCGACGAAGCCCTCATCGAGGCCGCCATCACGGAAGCCGACCGAGGTCGCTACACCCA
>JAJTEQ010000044.1 GCA_021298195.1 Ilumatobacteraceae bacterium | reverse complement strand
CCACGAAACTGGACGTTCAGATGCTCGAGTGGTTGCGCGCCAACGGCATCCCGCACACGGTGGTGGCCACCAAGCACGACAAGGTGAAGTCGGCCAAGCGTCAAACGCGCAAGAGGGACCTGGCCGCGGGTTGCATGTTGGAGCCCGGCGACATCGTGTGGGTCAGTGCCAGCAAGGGCATCGGAATCGACACCTTGCGGTCATTGGTGCTCGGTCATCTGAATTGACGCCGTTCCCGAACCGGAAACGACGGAATCAGTGCGATCGGATCAGTTCGATGCGGTGAGGGGAGTGGCGGGGTTGGCCAGAGCCTTCTCGCCGTTCTCGATGGCTTCCAACAGGTGGATGGCGATGTCGGCCACCTTCACCTGATCTTCCTCGGCACCGGCGGCCTTCACGCCGTCGTCCAGCATGATGTAGCAGAACGGACACGCGGTGGCCACGCGGCTCGCGCCGGTGCTCAGAGCCTCGCGGGCGCGCTCGTCGTTCACCTTGGTGCCGATGGACTCTTCCATCCACATACGAGCGCCACCGGCGCCACAGCACATTCCCTTCGTGCCGTTGCGTTGCATCTCGACGACCTCGATGCCCTTGATGGACGCCACCACCTTGCGCGGTGCGAGGTACACGTCGTTGTGACGGCCGAGGTAGCACGAGTCGTGGTACGTGATGCGCTCCTCGAGCGACGCGTTGCTCACGTCCAACTGACCGCTGTCGATCAACTGCTCGAGCAACTGCGTGTGGTGGATCACTTCGTAGCGACCACCCAACTGCGGGTACTCGTTGGCCAAGGTGTTGAAGCAGTGCGGGCACTGCGTGATGATCTTCTTCACGCCCATCCCGTTCAGCATGTCGACGTTGGGAATGGCGAGCATCTGGAACAGGTACTCGTTACCCGAGCGACGCGCCGAGTCACCGGTGCACATCTCGCTCGGACCGAGGATGGCCACGTCGATGCCGGCGCGCTTCAACAGCTTGGCCATGGACTGGGTGACCTTCTTGTTCTTGTCGTCGAACGATCCGGCGCAACCGACCCAGTAGAGGTACTCGTGCGAGAAGGCGTCGCCCGGGTCGACCACGTCGACGGGAAGATCCTTGGCCCAGTCGGCGCGCTCGCCCTGGTTCATGCCCCACGGGTTGCCCTGGTTCTCCATCGAGCGATAGGCGTTGCCCAACTCGGCGGGGAAGTTGCTTTCCATCAGCGAGAGGTAACGACGCATGTCGAGGATCTTGTCGAGGATCTCGATGTTCACGGGGCAGATCTCGTCGCAGGCCTTGCACGACGTGCAGCTCCAGACTTCCTCGGCGGTGATGCGCTCGAACAACGAGTTCGCGCCGATGGTGATCTCGGGGTCGGTGCCGAGCGGAGGCGACACCTTGCCACCGGGAGCGTGCGCAGCCGTGGCCGCCATCACTTCGCCGGTCTTCAGAACGATCTCGCGCGGGTCCAACGGCTTGCCGGTGGCGTGAGCCGGGCACACACTGGTGCAGCGTCCGCACATGGTGCAGGCGTCGGTGTCGAGCAACTGCTTCCAGGTGAAGTCCTCCACCACGGCGGCACCGAAGGACTCGAGCGACGTCTCGGTGAGGTTCGGCATGGCCTTCATCGCACCCTTGGGACGATCACGATCCTTGAGGTACATGTTCAAGGGCGACGTGAAGATGTGTCGCAACATGGTGATCGGCAAAATCGCCAGGAACACCACGAACGTCAGAACGTGGGCGATCCACCAACCTTGGTGCCACAACTCGAGCGTGCGCGGGGCGAGACCGTCGACGGTCTGGGCCAACGGGTAACCGACGAACGACCACTTCTCGTGGTCCATGTTCTCTCCGCTGGCGGCCGACTCGGCGATGCGGAACATCTCGGCGCCGAAACCGGTGAGACCGATCCCGAGCAGGGTGGCCAGGATGATGGCGTGCTCGGGCTTCGACTTGATGCGGATGCGATACGGGCGTTGCACGTAGCGACGCACGATGGCCCACACCACGCCGCCGGTGAACATGAGGCCGGCCAGATCTCCGATCATGACGTACCCGCGATACACGTCGCCGTGGAGGAACTTCAGGCTCTCGGGAAGCTGGTGATCGAGTTCCAACACCGTGGTGACACCGAGCAACACGAGGAAGCCGAAGTAGATCAACGAGTGCATGAGGCCGGCGGCCGAATCGCGCAGCAACGTGCGCATGTACACACCGGCGCGGAAATCGGCGAGGCGGCGCTTGGCGTTGGCTGCGGTGGTGCGACGGCGATCGGGTGCACCACGCTCCCAGTTGCGGATGCGATCGGCGAAGCGCAGCGATCCCCACAACACGAGAACGGGGATGACCGTGTAGAACGCCAGCTTCAACGGCCCGGGGATTCCGCCGAACACCTCGCGGTGAATGGGGGAGTCGTTCTTCCACCCGGTGATGAGGGGCAACACGCCCGACACCGCGATGAACACCGCCATGAAAGAACCGATGGCGATCGAGAGTTGGTAGGGCTTCAGGCGCCGCGAACCCGAAGGTGCGGCCGGAGTCTCAGCGTGCGTTCCCATGCAGGGAGAACGCTACTGCCAAGTGGGTGATGGGGCGAACCCCTCGACCCAATGAGATGGAGTTCAGCCGAAGTACTGACGGTCGAGTTCGCGGATGCGACCGGCCAGTGTGGCCAGCAGCTTGTGCGAAATCGCCGGAATGGCGTCGATCACGGCGAGGAACTGACGCTGGCTGATGACCAGCATCGTGCACTCGGTGTCGGCCACCACGGTCGCGGTGCGGGGGCCATGATCCAGAAGCGAGAGCTCGCCCACCACGGATCCGGCGCCCAAGGTGGCGACCTTCTTGCCGTTGCGCTTCACCGTGGCCGAACCACTGATGATGACGAACGCCTCACGACCGGTCTGACCCTGATCGACGATGACGGCTCCGGCGTCCAATGTGACCTCGTCGCCGGCCTTGGCGATCTTCTCCAGGTCCTTGGTGGAGCAGGAGGAGAACAAGGCGACGCGGCGGAGGCTGTCCAGATAACTCTTTTTGCTTGCCATGCCCCGAACCCTATAACGCTCGTGAACATGTGAGAACCACCAGCGTTGTCCCGATCGTCACGGACCTGAGCCGGTGGACACCCCGGTGAGCCGACGGGCACACCACCTCGTCGGGGCGACGCGACCCTCAGGTGGCGGCGTGCACCTCAGGCCCCGGCTTGTTTGGAGACCGCATCGGCGGCCGCGGCCACGGCGGCCGCGTCACCCAGGTACTCGGCCGAGGTCACGCGCATCGCATCGTCGAAGGTGTAGCGACGCGGGGCCCCCGTGGGGATGTTGAGCTCGGCGATGGCGTCCTCGGAGATGCCCTCGAGGTGCATGACGAGGGCGCGCAGGCTGTTCCCGTGAGCCGTGACGAGCACCGTCGATTCATCGCGAAGTTGGGGCACGATGGCGTCGTCCCAATAGGGCAACACCCGCCCCACCACGTCTTTCAGGCATTCGGCGGCGGGTAGAACCGCCGGATCCAACAGACGGTAGCGACGATCGTTCACCGGATGCTCGGGGCTGTCGGTGCCCACGGGCGGCGGCGGTACGTCGAAACTGCGGCGCCACAACTTGGTCTGTTCGGCACCATGAAGCTCGGTCGTGGCTTTCTTGTCGAGGCCCTGCAGGGCTCCGTAATGGCGCTCGTTCAAGCGCCACGAGCGGTTCACGGGCAACCACACCTGGCCCATGCCGTTCAGGGCCAGATGGCAGGTCATGACCGCGCGGGTGAGAAGCGAGGTGTGAGCCACGTCGAAATACAACCCGGCTTCGGCCATGGTGACGCCGGCCTGGGCGGCTTCGGCCAGGCCCTTGTCGGACAGGGGCACGTCGTGCCAGCCGGTGAAGAGGTTCTGCTGATTCCACGTGCTCTCGCCGTGGCGGAGGATGACGAGGGTGCCGGTCACGCGACCAACTTAGTGTGACAGCACCGTGCCCGACGCCGTCGGTCTTGGGGCAGAATCGGGGGACCATGAGCGACGACCTCGACGATCTGGACGGCGACCTCGACGACGTGTTCGCCGACGAGGACATCGACGGTCCCGATGGTGTGCGCACCTTCTCCATCGCCGAACTGGCCGAGGAGATCAACGAGGTCCTGGCCGATCACTTCGACGAGGGCCTCTGGGTGTGGGGCGAGGTGTCGGGGATGAACTTCAAGAACCCGCACACGTATTTCACTCTGGTCGACGCCGATTCCCGCGGACGCAAGGTGCAGGTGAGCGTGAACCTCTGGGGAACGGAGTTGAACAAACTCCGACCCACGCTGATGAAAAGTGGTCTCGAGTTGGCGAACGGCCTCAAGATCCGCATCTTCGGCAACCTCGACTACTACGGGGGCTTCGGCAAGTTGTCGCTCATCATGCGAGGCATCGATCCCAACTACACGTTGGGCGACATCGCGTTGCAGCGCGAGGAACTGATCCGCAAGTTGAAGCAGACGGGGGCGTACGGTCGCAATCGTGAAGTCGACCTGAATCCCGTGCCACTCCGACTCGGCCTGGTGGGAAGCAAGGACACCGCCGGAATCACCGACTTCCGCAAGCAGATCGAGGAGTCCGGAATCGGGTTCGACATCAAACTGGCGAACGTCACCGTTCAGGGCGACACGGCGCCGGCCGCGATCTCGTCGGCGATCCGCGCGTTCGGTCGTCGCGACGACATCGACGTGATCGTCGTCGTTCGTGGTGGAGGCAGCAAGACGGACCTCTCGACCTTCGACGACGAAGCCATCGCCATGGCCATCGCCGATTCCCCGCTGCCGGTGTTCACCGGTATCGGCCATGACGTCGATTTTCACGTCGCCGACGAAGTGGCCTTCGCGCACTACAAGACCCCGACGGCCTGCGCGGTGGCGTTGATCGAGTACGTCGAGAGTTACGTCGACGCGGTGGAAGGCGCGTGGTCCGACATCGCATCTCGCGCCGGTCAGTTGCTGGACGAGTCCGGGCACACATTGTCGAAGGTGGCCCGCGAGATCGCCGTGCACACTCGCACCGCGGTCGATCGCGCCGACGAACGTCTGGGTGATCGTGTCGATCGCCTTCGTCGTCGAGCTCCGCAATTGTTGGCCGAACGTACGTTGGCCATCGACAATCTGGAGAAGCGCGTCGGCCTTCTCGACCCGGTCAACGTGTTGGCGCGAGGGTGGTCGATCACCCGTACCACCGATGGGCGCGTGGTGCGTTCGGTCGACGACGTGAAGGTGGGCGACGAGATCGTCACCACCTTGCGCGACGGGTCGACCTCGGCCACGGTGGTCGACAAGCGGACGTCGCCAACCGACGAGAGTTCATGATCATTTCGACCCCGAGGAGGAGCACATGGCGAAGAAAGACGAAGAGATCGGATACGCCGAGGCGTTGGCCGAACTCGAGAAGATCCTCGCCGAACTGGAGCGAGCCGACGTCGACGTCGACGTGCTGGCGGCCCGTGTTCAGCGGGCGTCGGAACTGATCCGGCTGTGTCGCGACCGCATCGGTAACGCGCGTACCCGGATCGAGGACGTCGTGGGCGGTCTCGACGGCTGATCGGCCTAGCCTGTTCGTGTGACCCCGCCCCCGGCTTCTCTCGTCGCTTTGGCCACGCGGGTGGAACGGCGAATCGCCGACATCTTGACGCCGGAAGAACGGCGCTGGTCGACCTTCGACGAGGACCTGGCGTCACCGGTGGCCGAGATTCGTCGGCTGGTGGCGTCGGGTGGCAAGCGACTGCGACCGGCATTCTGTCATTGGGGGTTCGTCGGTGCGGGCGGTGACCCGGACTCCATGGTCAGCCTCGACGCCGGGGCGGCTCTCGAGTTGCTGCACGGATTCGCGTTGTTCCATGACGACGTGATGGACGGCTCGACCTCGCGCCGTGGCGCACCGGTGACGCACGAGGTGTTCGCCGACGAGCATCGTCGTAGTGGTAGTAGCGGAGAGTCACGTCGTTACGGAGATGGCATCGCCATCCTCGTGGGCGACCTGGCTTTCGTGTACAGCGACCGTCTGATGTCCGAGGTGTCGGCCGAGGCGCGCGAGATCTGGCACGAGTTGCGCATCGAGTTGAACGTCGGGCAGCTGCTCGATCTCATCGGATCCGCTCGCAACGAACGTCGCCGGCTGAAGGCCGAAAGAATCTGCCGATACAAGAGCGGCAAGTACACCATCGAGCGCCCGTTGCACTTGGGTGCGATGCTGGCGGCCCCGGCGCGCAAGGCGGAGTTGTTGCCCGCACTGAGCGCCTACGGTCTGCCCTTGGGTGACGCGTTCCAGATGCGCGACGACGTGATGGGAGCGTTCGGTGAAACCGCCATCACCGGAAAGCCGGTCGGAGACGATCTGCGCGAAGGAAAGCCGACACCGTTGATGGCCATCGCCATGGAGCGGGCCTCGTCCGCGCAACGCACTGTGCTGACCGTGGTCGGTCGGGAACAGCTGACCGATTCTCAGGTCGCCGACGCCCAGCAGGCCATCGTCGACTGCGGGGCTCTGGACGAGCTGGAGTCGGTGATCGCGCGTCTCCGCGACGAGGCCGTGGCGTCGCTCGCGGTCGCTCCCATCGCGACCTCGGCCAAGACGGAACTGGAATCGCTGGCCGTGTACGTCACCGATCGCCTCACCTGACGAGCCGATTCGCGTGGCAAAACCCGGACGTGCTCCTACGCTGAGGGGCGTGAACACGCGTCTTTTCGCCGTCCTGACGTTGCCGATCGTCGTTTTCGCGTCCGCTTGTGGCGACGGCAACGAGTCGGGCCTCGACTCGCTGCCCATGCTCGGCACGCTGGCGACCGTCGCTCCGACCACTCCCGCGGGTGAGGCCGTCACCACGACGACCGTGGTGATGGGTGAGCAGACGTACACCATTCAGCAGGGTGACACGCTGTCGTACATCGCCGGGCAATTCGGTGTCACCGTGGAAGCCATCGTGGCGGCCAACGGACTGGCGAATCCCGACGCCATTCAGGCCGGGCAGAAGGTGATCATCCCCTCCGGTGGCGTCGTCACCACCACCTCGGCGCCGGCGGCAACGACCACCACGTCGTCGACCACCCCCGCCCCCTGACGATTCGTAGACTGCCGGCATGAGCACCGGCACGACACCGTTCTGGCCCAACAGTGAGCATTGGTCGGTGAAGATCCCGCTCGACACTCCGCATCCCCGTTCGAAGGCGTTGGCCGAGACCGGATTCGTCATGCTGAAGCCGATGCCGGTGCACGTTCCGTCGCACGAGTGGGAATCGCTCGAGTACATGGATTGGAAGAGCGGTGGCGACACCAACTTCGCACCGCTCGCGTCCGCCGACGGACAATTGGATTGCCGTGGCTTCTGGGACAAGGGCAAGACCGACAAGGACGCGCTCTGGACCAGCAACGCCGACAAGGCACCCACGTTGCGCGACTACGTCACGGCGGTGGGTGCGAACTTCGGTCGCGTGCGCATCATCAAGCTCGAGCCCCAGGATCGCGAGACCGCGATCCGTTCCATTCATCGCGACGACAACAACCGCTTCAATCCCGACGACGAGGGTTGGGTGGTGCGTTCGTGGGTGGAGCTCACCGATTCTCCCGACAGTTACATGTTGCTCATGGACAACGACGCCGACGGACTTCCCGATCGCGCCACCGAGCGACGAGTGCCGTTGGCGCGCGGCGCGCGCTTCGTGGTCGACACGCAACGGCTGTGGCACGTGGTGGTGCACAACGCGAACACCCCGCGTTACGCGTTGATCACCAGCTTCGAGAGTGGTCCGGTGCTCGAGCGCTGGATCGACGCCGAACGCGCCGCCTGAAAGTCAGCCGCGATTGGCGGCGACGATCTCGGCGATGTCGCGCATGATGGTGCTGAGCTGGAAATCCTTGGGCGTGTAGACCGCGGTCACGCCCGAGGCCAACAATGTGGGTCGGTCCTCCTCGGGGATGATGCCGCCAACGACCACCGGTGAATCCACGCCTTGGGCGCGCAATTGGGCCAACACCGCCGGGACCAACGCCATGTGCGATCCCGACAGGATGGACAGACCGATCACGTCGGGGTCTTCGTCGCGGGCACTGGCCGCGATCTGCTCCGGGGTGAGACGGATGCCCGAGTACACCACTTCCATCCCCGAGTCGCGGGCCGCCACGGCGATCTGCTCGGCGCCACTGCTGTGACCGTCGAGTCCGGGCTTGGCCACCAGGATCTTGGGCGGCCCACCGGGGATGGAGCGCACGAACTCGGCGACCGCCGCCAACTCGCCGGGGCGCTTGCCGACCGCCGCGGCCACACCGGTGGGAGCGCGGTATTCGCCGAACACCTCGCGCAACACTCCCGACCACTCGCCGGTGGTTCCGCCCGCTCGAGCCAGTGCGATGGACGGCTCCATGATGTTGTCGGAGCCCTGCGCCGCCCGACGCAACTCGTCGAGGGCGGCCCGCACGGCGGATTCGTCACGGCTGGCCCGCCACGCGTTCACGTCGTCGATCATCTGTCGTTCGACGTCGGGATCGACCTTCACGATGTTGCCCTCACCACCGAGGGGTGACGACTCGAACTCGGTGTAGCTGTTGACACCCACCACGACCTGCTCGCCACTCTCGATGCGACGACTGCGCTCGGCCATCGACTTCACCAGACGACCCTTCAGCATGTCGACGGACTCGAACGCGCCGCCGTTCGCCAGCACGTCCTCGAACTCGGCCCACGCCGCGTCGCGCAACTCGGCGGTCTTGGCCTCGATGACGGTGGAGCCGTCGAAGATGTCGCCGTATTCCAGCAAGTCGGTCTCGAAGGCCAGCACCTGTTGCATGCGCAGGCTCCACTGTTGGTCCCACGGACGCGGCAGACCGAGGGCCTCGTTCCACGCCGGCAGTTGGATGCTGCGGGCGCGGGCGTTCTTCGACAGCGACACCGCCAGCATCTCGAGCACGATGCGTTGGACGTTGTTCTCGGGCTGAGCCTCGGTGAGTCCGAGCGAGTTCACCTGCACGCCGTAGCGGAAGCGACGGGCCTTGTCGTCGGTGACGCCGTAGCGTTCGAGGCCGATGCGGTCCCACAGCTCGGTGAAGGCCCGCATCTTGCAGATCTCCTCGATGAAACGAATGCCGGCGTTCACGAAGAACGAGATGCTCCCGAAGACCTGGGTGAACTGTTCGGGTGGAACCTGCCCGGAGTCACGGACCGCGTCGAGCACACCGACCGCGGTGGCCAGTGAGTACGCGATCTCCTGCACCGGCGTGGCGCCCACCTCTTGCAGGTGGTACGAGCACACGTTCATGGGATTCCACTTGGGCGTGTTGTTGGCGCACCAAGCCACCATGTCGACGATCAGTCGTCGCGAGGGAACGGGCGGGAAGATGTACGTGCCGCGCGACAGATATTCCTTGACGATGTCGTTCTGCGTGGTGCCGCGCAACGCCGCGCGAGCGACGCCTTGATCCTCGGCGTTGGCCACGTACAGAGCGAGCAACCAGGCCGCCGTGGCGTTGATGGTCATCGACGTGTTCATCTGCCCGGGCGGGATGCCGTCGAGCAGGGTGCGCATGTGGCCGAGGTGCGCCACCGGCACGCCGACCTTGCCCACCTCACCAGCGGCCATCGGCGAGTCGGGGTCGTAACCGGTTTGCGTCGGGAGGTCGAAGGCGATGGACAGACCGGTCTGACCCTTGGCCAGGTTGGTGCGGTACAGCTCGTTGGATGCCTTGGCGGTGGAGTGCCCCGAGTAGGTGCGCATCAACCACGGCTCGTCGCGCTTGGTCTGTCGAGCGCCGGTCTTCTGAACGTCGGACATGGGGTCAGTCTGTCGGGAAATTCAGGCGTTTCTCGCCTCGGACAGAAGTCTCAGATATTCCGTGCGGGGAACGTCGACGGCCCCGAGAGACACGAGATGGGGGGTGGTCCATTGCACGTCGAACAATCTCATGCCCGCTGCGGCCATGGTGGCGGTCAACGCCCAGAGGGCGATCTTGGAGGCGTCGGTGCGTCGGTGGAACATGCTCTCACCGGCGAAGAAGCGTCCGATGCGAACCCCGTAGACGCCGCCGACCAATTCGTCGTCCACGAGGACCTCGCAGGAATGGGCCCAACCGAGTCGGTGCAATTCGGTGTAGGCCTCGATGAATTCGTCGTTGATCCATCCGTGCTCGCGCTTCTTGTCGCCGCAGGCCGTCATCACCTCGGTGAAACGGGTGTCGAAGCGGACGGAGAATCGCTTGGCGTGCTTGCGCAACGATCCGGACACGTGGAACCCGTCGATCGGGAAGACGCCCCGTTGCACGGGGCTGAACCAGCCGAGCTTGCCCCGACCGATCGGCATGGGGAAGAGACCGTTCGAGTACGCGTTCAACAGCGTGCCCACCTCGAGGTCGGCGCCCACTGCGATCAGGTCGTCGTCACCGAAGACGACGTGCGAGAAGTCCCAATCGGTGGAGGGGATCGGACCCTGTGGCGCGGTGAAGCGAGCGACGTCCTCGTCGACGACCGGCCACTGCGCGGTCATCGGGTTCAGTAGGTGTAGAAGCCGGACTTGGTCTTGCGACCCAGCTGTCCGGCCGCCACCATGCGACGCAGTGTCGGCACGGCGGCGTAATTGGGATCGCGGAACTCGTTGTACAGCGCGTCGAGGATGGCCAGCGAGGTGTCGAGGCCGACCAGGTCGAGCAACGCGAACGGACCCATGGGGAAGTTGCAGCCACCCTTCATAGCGGTGTCGATGTCGGCCATGTTCGCGGTGCCCTGTTCGAGCATGCGCACGGCGTTGTTCAGATACGGGAAGAGCAGCGCGTTCACGATGAAGCCCGCGCGATCCTTCACCTGCACGGGCTGCTTGCCGCAGGCCTCGGCGAAACCGGTGGCGGCGGCGATGGTCTCGTCGCTGGCCGACAGCGGGCGCACGATCTCGACGAGGGGCATGGCGGTGGCCGGGTTGAAGAAGTGGATACCGCAGACCAACTCGGGGCGACCGGTGCTCATGGCCAACTCGATCACCGGAAGAGTGGACGTGTTGGTGGCAATGATCGCTCCGGCCTTGACGACCTTGTCGAGTTCGGCGAACAGCGACTTTTTCGTCTCGAGATCCTCGACGACGCTCTCGATGACCAGATCACAGTCGGCCAACTTCGACAGATCGCTCACCGCGGTGATGCGACCGAGAATGGCACCCTTCTCGTCCTCGGTGAGTCGACCCTTCTCCACCTGCTTGCTGAGGCCCTTGCCCACCGAGGCGACCATCGCATCGGCGGTGGCCTGACTGCGCGAACGGACGATGACGTTCATGCCCCCGCGAGCGATGACTTCGGCGAGACCCGAACCCATGATTCCGGATCCGACAACTCCGACGGTCGTGATGGCCATGTGTGTGCTCCTTGAGTGGGGGACGAGATCCCGCGTTGGGTGAAGGATAGTTACCGTTTGGTAACCCGGACAAAGCCCGACGTTCAGGACCGCCGGTTACGATCCGATGAGTGATCGACCACCCCGACCGCCTCGTTCCGCTGACGGCGGTGCACAACTTCCGTGACATCGGTGGATACGCCACCGGCGATGGCCGGCGGGTCGCGTGGCGAAAGGTCTTTCGCGCCGATGGTTTGTATCGGCTGACCGCCGACGACCTGGAAGTGCTGCGTCCGCTCGGCTTGCGAACCGTGATCGATCTGCGCACGGCCGAGGAACTGGAGGAGCGCGGGACGTTCCCCGTCGATCGTTATCCCGTGGACTTTCATCATTTCTCGATCATCGATCGCACCTGGGACATGGAAGAGGCTCGCAAGTGGTCCGAGCACCAGAGTGAGTTCCTGCGCGAGAAGTACCACTTGATGCTCGAGCAAGGGGGCGACTTCGTCGGTGCCGCATTGCGGGTGATCGCCGATTCGGAGAACTCGCCGGTGGTGTTCCACTGCGCCGCGGGCAAGGATCGCACGGGCCTGGTGGCCGGGTTGCTTCTGTCGGGCTTGGGCGTGGACGACGCCACGGTGGCCGCTGATTACGGGCTCAGTCACGAAGCCGGAGAACGCACGCGGCAATGGGCGGTCACGGCGGCGCCGGAATTGGCCGAACGTTTCACCACGATGCCCGCGGTGTTCCGAGCCGCGCATCCGGATTCGATCGCCGGCGTGTTGAGCGACCTGCGCGCCGCCCACGGTGACATTCGCGCGTTCTGCTCGACCATCGGTGTCACCGACGATCATTGGCGCTCGTTGGAGGCGCACCTGCTCGAACCGGTGTGATGGCGTACGCTCGCGACATGGGCGACTCCACCGACAAGGGCATCATCGTTTTCCAAGGCGGGGGCGCGTTCACCGCTCATGACGAACTCGATCGGCGGCTGCTCGGCGAGGTGAAGGCGAAGAAGGTGGTGGTACTTCCCACCGCCGACGCGTTCGAACGTCCGGAGGTTCTCGTGGCCGCGGCCATGTCGTGGGGCGAACGACTCGGAGTCGAGATCGACGCGTTGATGGTGATGCGACGCATCGAGGCGATGGAAACCGATGCCGCCGACGCGGTGCGCAAGGCGGATGCCGTCTGGTTGGTCGGCGACAACCCCATTCATCTGCGCAGTGTCATCAAGGACACTCCCATCTTCGATGCGTTGCATCACGTGTTGAAAGAAGGTGGTGTGGTCGTGGGATCGGGTGCACCCGCCTCGGCACTGTGCGACCCGATGATCGACCCGCGCGGTGGTGCCTTGGCCTTGGGCCTCGGACTGGTGACCGGTATGGCGGTGGTCGCGCAGGCCGAGAAAGTCACCCCCGATCGTCACGTGCGCACGAAGAAGTTGGCGAACGTGCCGGTGGTGTTCCTGCCGTCGGAGTCGGCGCTGGTTCGTCGTCGAGGCGAATGGGAAGCCGTCGGTCCGAACGAGACCGTCGGCACTCTGCCGAACTGATCAGCCTTCCGGCGAGACGGGCACGAAGTCGGGGTCGACCGAGAACGCGACGGCGAAGAAGCGGTCACCGAGGTCGGTGAAGTCGGCCAGGAACATCGCGGGTTCGGAGTCCGTCGTGATCCGCACGGCCATCAAGCCGCTGTAGGTCTCGCCGGTGTTCAGCGTGGCCTCGCCGAAGCGCGCGATGTCACCCACGGCCTCGGGTGTGTACGACTTCCCGTCAACCGTGTACACGCGGAACATGTCCGGCGTGATGGTGAAGGGCTCGAGCGCACCACTCTTCACCCACACGTCGAGGAGGAACACGTCCTCATCGACCACCGGCGGCTCCGCCACCAATTGCATGCGGACGTCGGCGTTGCCGGCCGCGGCCACGGCTCCCACGGTGAAGGGAATGGCGTTCACCTCCGATGGAATCGGCGGATTTGGCATTCCCACTTCGGGTGTCGTGCTGTCCGGGGCGGCGTCGTCGCCGGAGCACGCCGAGATTCCCCCGAGGGACACGAGCGCGACGACGATGAGGGAGACGGACCGACGGATCATCAGGAGGGGGACCCTACTGCTTCACCGACGGACGCAGGCGTCCGGCGACGATCGGAGGACCGACCGCGATGCCCAGGATGAGCACGACGATGAGCAGGTAGATGAAGGGCGATGTGCCGGAGCCTTCCGTGTCGATCTCGACGCTGGTGGCCATGGCCACGCCCGGTGTGGCGATGACGGCGTCGCCACCGGTGGCATCGGAGACTTCTCCATCGGTCGTTTCATCGTCTTGCGTCACCGGTTCTCCGACGGCACCGGGAACGGTCGTCGCGCCGGGAATCGTGGTGCCCGTCGTGGAGGCACCGCCGTTGCCGCTGTTGCCGCCGCTGGCACCAGAGGGTGCGGCAGTGGCGGTCGGATTGGCCGATGGAGTGGTGGCCGGTGCGGTGGCCGGTGCGGTGGTGGCCTTGGGAACCAAGAAGCCTCCCGTGATGGTGGGGTTCGAGCACGAATCGATGGTCGGTGCCGCCACCGCACCGGGAATTCGGGCCACAGCCTCGAATCCGAACTCGACGAGATTGCGGGGCAACGGGGCGTATCCGAGTTGCTCGGCCTTCTGTTGGCCCGCGCACAGGAAGTAGAAGATGTACTCCGACAGGCTCTGGCCCTTGGACGCGTTGAACGGTGCCGCTTCGGTGGTGGGCACGATCATGTACGAGTAGCTCGAGATCGGGTAGGCACGAGAATCGGAGTTGCGATACACGCCTCCGAGCACCTGTGTGCCGTCGCTGTTGATGCGGGCTCCCTGCAGTGCCACGGAAACGTTCACCGCGGTCGGTTGCGTGTAGTTGCCCGAGGCGTTCTTCACCGAGGCCACCGGGAATCCGCGTTCCTTGGCGTATCCGTATTCGACGTAGGTGATGGCACCGTCGTTGTACTGGGCCGCCACGAAGTTGGCCACGCCGTCGGAGAACTGCTGAGCGGCGAATCCGGAGTTGGGGAAGTCCGGGTAGAGAGAGGTCGCCGGACACGACGAGCCGAGGTTCGCGCGTTGACAGAGAACGTTCCAGTCGGAGGTGGTCTCATCGGCCATGAACGCGGTGAACTGTGCGGTGGTGCCCGAGCCGTCGGAACGGATGACCGGCTTGATGCGCGTGGCGGGCATGACCCGTTGCGGGTTGTCCGCGGCGATCAACGGGTCGTTCCACATGGTGATCTGACCGGTGAAGATCTTGGCCGCGGTGGTGGGGGACAACTTCAGGTCGGTCACCCGCTGGCCGTTGGCCTTGAGGTTGTACATGAACGCCGTGCCACCGGCGACGATGGGCAGGTAGGCATACGGACGCGACGCTGCCAGTTGCGTTTCATCGGCCAGCAGGTTGCCTTGCCGGTCGTATTGGGCCGATTGGAACGGAATCTCGCTCACGGCGAAGTCGACCTGCGCTTGGTAGTACGCCACGCGACCGGCCGTGGAGCCGACACCCTGGTAGTTGACGACCAACCCTTGGCGGGCCACGTCGGCGCGCCACTGGTCCACGGCGATCTGGCTCCACGTGGAGCCGGCACCGTCGACGGGATCGGAGGCCGAGGCCACCGAGGTTCCGGTCGACACGACGAGAGATGCGACGAGTGCCGAGGCGATCGTCCAGCGGGAGATGAGTTTCATCCGAATCGTCCGTTCACGTAGTCCTCCGTGCGCGAGTCGCGCGGATTGGTGAAGATGTCCTTGGTGGGGCCTTCCTCGATGATGCGACCCGGTTCGTTCTCGGCGGCGAGGAAGAAGGCGCAACGATCGGAGACGCGTTGGGCCTGTTGCATGTTGTGGGTCACGATCACGATGGTCACCGACTCCGAGATCTCGCTGATGGTCTGCTCGATGCGACGGGTCGACGTGGGGTCGAGGGCCGAACACGGTTCGTCCATCAACAGCACCTGGGGGCTGACGGCGAGTGAACGGGCGATGCACAGACGCTGCTGCTGTCCACCGGACAGGGCGCGGCCCGGATCACCGAGTCGGTTCTTGACCTCGTTCCACAGTCCGGCCTTGGAGAGACACGACTCGATCAGATCGTCACGTTCGGACTTGGTGACCTTCATGCCGGAAAGTTTGAGACCCGACACCACGTTCTCGGCCACGGTCATGGCCGGGAACGGGTTCGGCTTCTGGAACACCATGCCGATACGTCGACGGACGTCGGTGACCGGGATGGCACCGCGATAGATGTCGACACCGTTGATGAGGATTTCGCCCCCCAACGTCGCGCCGGGCACGAGTTCGTGCATGCGGTTGAGGGTGCGCCGCCGAACCAGCACGCCACGTTGTTGGCGGTGAGCCCGGCTGCGCCTCGGGTGTCGTCTGCGAGAACCGCGGTGGACGAAGCCACCGTGGGAATCGGAGTGGTGATCTGCAGGTTGGTCATGCCAGACCCTTTCTCTGAAGGCGCCATTTCTTGAAGCGGCCGATGTGATCGGGACCTCGTCCTCCGATCGCACGGGCGACGACGAAGAGGACGAGCACGAGAATCATGAGCACGAGGGCGCCGGTCCACGCGCGCGCGATCTGCGACTCCTGGGGGAAACGGATGAGGCGGAACACGAAGAACGGCAACGAGTCCTGCTTGCCCGAGAGGGGATTCCAGTTCATGATGAAGGCGCCACCGACGGTGAGGATGAGCGGTGCGGTCTCGCCGATGACGCGGGCCACGCCGAGGATCACGGCCGTCACCAGACCGGAACGCGAGGTGGGCAACACCACGCGCGACGTGGTGCGCCATTCGGTGCCGCCGAGGGCCAGTGATGCCTCACGAAGTCCGCCGGGCACCAGTCGTAGCACCACTTCGGCGGTTCGCGTGACGGTGGGGAGGAAGAGCACCGAGAGAGCGAGCGATCCGGCCAGACCGGTCTGCTGATTGCCGAGGGCCAGGATCCAGGCGGCGTAGATGAACAGACCAGCCACGATCGAGGGAACCGCACTCATCGCATCCACCACCGTTCGCAGTGGCTTGGCCAAGCGGCCCTTCACCTCGTTGAGGTACACCGCGGTGGTGATGCCGAGCGGAACGGCGATGAGGCTGGCGATACCCACTTGCTGGATGGTGCCGATGATGGCGTGAGCACCACCACCTTCGGTGGCATCACTCAGTGCGCCGACGTAACGCTGATCTTCGGCGAAGAATTGGGGTCGTAGTGCGTGGTAACCCTTTCCGACCACGTACAGCACGATGAGGATCAAAGGAACGATGGCCATCGAAGCACCACTCCACACGACCACTCGGGCCAGGTGATCCTTGGCGCGCACGTTCCCGCGAAGCTCGCGCACGGCGATCCAGGAGACGGCGAGGAACAGCACGTACCAGACCACGACGTATCCGAGAGCGCCCGAGAGGGGCAGGAACGTCTCGTACAGGAGTTGGGACAGGGCGAACGAAGCGATCGCCGAACCGATCATCACCGTCACGTCGATGGACTCGACCGATCGGATGCGGATCTTCTCGTCGGCAACGGCTTCGGTGACGTTTCGACGACGACGCAGTGTGAGAGCCATGGCGGTCAGATCTCCGTTGCCGAGCCGGAACGTGAACGATTGACGACGCTCGAGGCCGCGGTGTTCACGATGAGGGTGATGACGAAGAGCGCCAAGCCCGCGGCCATGAGCGCGCTGATTCCGGTCTCGGTGGACTCGGAGAACTTCAACGCGATCAAGGCGGCGATGCTGTTGGAGCCCTGTTCCACGATCGACCACTTGGCGTCGAACGACGGCGAAATGATGAGCGTCACTGCGATCGTCTCACCCAGCGCGCGACCGAGTCCGAGCATCGACCCGCCGATGATGCCTCCACGACCGAAGGGCAGCACGACGTCGCGTACCACGCCCCATCGGGTGCCGCCCAGGGCCATGGCGCCCTCACGCTCACCGGGAGGGGCCTGACCGAACACCTCGCGCATCACCGAGGTGCAAATGGGAATCACCATCAACGACACGATGACACCGGCCACGAACGTCGACGACGGGAACACTCCCAACGAGGTGCCGAAGTCCTCGTTCACCTCGAAAAAAGGGATGAAGCCGAGGTTGTCGGCGAGCCACTTCGACAAGGTGATGAGTCGGGGCTGCAGATAGAAGAGCCCCCAAAGGCCGTAGATGAGGCTGGGCACCGCGGCCAGAAGGTCGATGGTGGCGGTGAGGAAGCGACGAAGTCGTCGCGGGGCGTATTCGGTGATGAACAGCGCGGTGGCGACGGAGATCGGGACGGCAAGGAACAACGCGACCAGCGCAATGGAGATCGTGTAGGGGAGAACCGCCGCGATACCGAACGCTCCACCCATGTCGGGGGCCCACTGGCTTTCGGTGATGAACCCCCATCCGGAGATGCGCAGCGCATCGATGCCGCGGTACAGAAGGAAGCCGCCGATGAGCGCCATGACGACGAACACGATGGAGCCCGACAACGTGGCCACGGCGCGGTAGGCCCGGTCCACCTTGCTGCGACGAACGACGGGGGAGACCCGGGTCTCGTCGACGAGATTCACTTCGCTCACGTCGGCCACACTGGTCACGTGATCAGCCTTGATGCGTCATCTGACGGTCCTCTGACCGGAAGGTGAACGGGAGTTGAACATCGTGCCAAGTCATTCCCGCCCCACTTTCGTGGATGGAACTCGGGTTCTAGTTTCGAGTCGTCCCCGCCAACGAGCCGATGCTCGAACGACAGGAACCTTTCGCCGTGTCCGAGTCACCCTCATCCTCTCCGCGAATCACCGACCGACTGCGTCGCACCTTCGCGCTGCTCTTGGCGGCGTTCTCGGTGTCGACGTTGGCCACCGCCGGCCAAGGTGGAACCGCATTGGCCGAGCCGGCCCCTCGTGCGCCCGTGACAGCTTCGGGTCCCGGTGGTCGTACGGCCTCGGTCAGCCCCGGCGTCGACCTGACGAACGAGGTGGTGAACGTGTCATGGTCGGGCTTCCGGCCCACCACTCAAGCCAACGTGTACACGCTGATCATCCTGCAGTGTCGGGCCAATCCGACGTCCCTCGACGATTGCTACACGGCTCAGCCGTTCCCGGATCTGGCGAACGGAAATCGTTTGTTGGACGTGACGGCGTCCGATGGCACGGGTTCGGCCCAGTTCGAAGTGCGCCCGGCCAGCAACCTGCCCCAGTTGGCGTGTTCGGCCTCCAACCCATGTTCGATTCTGGTGTACGAGAACGATGCCCAGCCGATTCCCCCCGGCACCCTGCCGGCGGCGCACGTGGTGATTCCGATCAGTTTCGCGCCCTCGCAGGCGGATTGTCCGAACATCACCGACTTCGACGTGCGCGTCGACGGATCGGCCACGTCGGCCGGTCTGTTCTATTCGTGGGCGGCGCGGATCTGTCAGGGGTCGGATCCGGTGGTCGTCGATTACACCGAGACCTCCAGCACCACCGGGCGCGAGAACTTCTTGGCGGGCTTGGTCGACATTGGGGTCACTGCGATGCCGGCCACCGAGGACGAGTTGTCCCACCATCCGGACCACCGGGAGTTCTCGTACGCTCCGGTGGCCGCCAGTGCGATGGTGGTGGCGTACAACATGACCGACCCGTTCACGGGACAGCGCATCGAGAACCTGGTGTTGTCCCCGCGGTTGGTGGCCCGTTTGGTCACCAACACCTCCATCGAGACGTTCGTTCGCGATCGTGAGTTGTTGAACCTGAACCCGACCGTTCGTTTCCCGACCAATGGCGTCAATCGCATTCTCGTTCGTGCCGAACGCGCGGCGTCGGCCTCGATTCTGACCGCGTGGTTCGCGGCCGATCCCGAGGCTCAGAAGTTCCTCGCGAATAACGACACGTGGCGAGTGAATCTGAATGCGCCGTATCTGGGCTACACGTATCCGCGCGATGCCTTCGAACTGGTCGACACCGATCCCTTCTATTTGCCGCGTCAGGGGCAGAAGAGCATCGCGCTGAGACTCTTCTACGGTGTGTCTCCGACGGCGTCGCAATCCGAACCCACCAGCGTTCGCGGAGTCATCGGAATCGTCGACCTTCCCACCGCCAAGCGTTTCGGCTTGCAGGTGGCAGGTTTGTCGAAGCCCGATGGTTCCGTCGTTCTGCCCACCGAGGATGCGATCGCTCGTGGTGTGGCCGACGCTGACGTGTCGCCGTCGGGCGTGTTGATCGCCGACCCTACGCCGGAGGATCCCTTGGCGTATCCGATGGTCAAGGTCGACTACGCGATGGTGCCCAAGACGTTCGAGTCGCCCGCGAAGATCGCCGACGTGAAGCGCGTGTTGAACTACGCGGTCGACGAGGGACAGGGTCTGTTGCCGTCGGGCTACGTGTCTCTTCCCGAGGCAATGAGAGCGGCCACTCGTGACGTCGTTGCGGCCATCGGAGTGCCAGCCTCCACGACCACGACCACGACCACCGAGGTTCCTCCCGCTCCGACCACCTCCCGCCCGCGGTACCGACCGTCAGCGACGGTCGTCGCGGTGGAGGAGACGACCACCACCACGAGCACGACGACGTCGACGACCATCGCTCGGTCCACGACCACCGAGCTGGCCCCGATCACCGTTCCCGAACCCCGCTTCGAGGCAGCGATGGGCGCGACCAGCGGATCGTCGGCGTTGATGTTGGGGTTGGGCGGACTGTCCGGAGCGGCGATTCTCGGCACGGCCCCGTGGCGGAGATGGTTGCGGCGACGCGAGAAGGGCGAATCATGAGCGACATCGACACCCGTGAGTGGACGTTGGAGGAGAACGTGTTCGGTGACGACGTCGTCGACTCCATTTCGGTCGCGGAACCAGAGACGAAGCCCGTGGTTCGCCTGGCACGACGTCTGGCCGTGGCTTTGTTCGCTCTTTCGGTGGGTTCACTCGTGTTCGGGTCGGTGTTCGCTCCGCTCATTCACGATCGGCAGTCCGAAATGCTGGAGGATCGACTGGCGTACGACCTGATCAACGGCTTGGCTCCGGTGTCGAATCCCATCGCCGTGGGTGCACCGGTGGGACTGATCGACATCCCGGAACGTGACATTCGCACCGTGGTGATCGAAGGAACACGGGCGCGCGAATTGTCGAAGGCCGCGGGGCATCTGGTCGGTTCCGCGTTGCCTGGACAGCCGGGTGTGTCGGCCGTTCTCGGCCGAAGTCGTGATCACGGCGCCGAATTCGCGAACCTGGATCAGGTGGAGGTGGGCGACGAGATCACCGCCACCACCGGGCAGGGCGTTCACACCTACGAGGTGATCGACATCACCGTTCGGGCCTCGCGCGACATGGCCGCGTTTCAGGGCGAGGGGCACATGCTGATCCTGGCCACCGTGGTGGACGGCAACGATCGGTTGGTCGTTCGGGCGTCGTTGACGTCACCGGTGTTCCCGGGGGGCGAACCCGCCGTCCATTCGACGTCGGTCGACTAACTCGGACTGGCCGGTGATGCGTCATCGTGGTCATCCGTGGCGGCGTGGATGTTCCTGGCGACCATCGTGGCGTTCTCGTATCCGCTGATCGTGCGTCAGGTCGGACGACGCGTGGCCTGGATGATCGTGGTGCCGGTGGGCATGTGGATCGCGGTCGAGGCGTGGGCGGCACTGTCGTTGACCGGTCCCGCGGCCCTCTGAACCGGTCCGAGTCCGTTTCCAAACGCACAGACACTGTTCACTTTCCGGACAGGTGGCTCTGGTCCTCGGTTCACGTTGCTGTTTCAGGATGAGGCGTCGAAATCGTTCGACATTTCCTCACCCTTAGGAGACACACGTGAAGAAGCTGCTCGGTTCAGCAGTGGGCATCGCATCGGTACTGAGTCTGTGCGCCCTGCCCTCGCAAGTGAACGCCGGTGCCGACGGAAGCCAGAAGGA
>JAJTEQ010000043.1 GCA_021298195.1 Ilumatobacteraceae bacterium | reverse complement strand
TGGTCTTGGCCTTGGCGGGTGATTCGACGATGACGAGGGGCTTGGACATATATATAAAGCGTTACGAGAGACCGATGAGGTTTGTCAAGCCGTCTGTTTATCGGCGATGTGCGAATGCCCCTCCACGTCGATCTTCGGCAACACGCGATCGAGCCACTTCGGGATCCACCAGTTGCGCGCCCCGAGAAGTTCCATCGTCGCAGGTACGAGCACCATTCGCACCAGAGTGGCGTCGATGAGAACGGCCACGGCCAGACCCATGCCAAAAAGTTTCACGGTACGGTCGTCACCGGCCACGAAACTTCCGAATACGGCGACCATGATCAGCGCCGCCGCCGTGATCACGCGTGCCGTGGCGGCCAGTCCGTCGGCCACCGCGGTGGCGTTGTCGCCCGTGCGATCGAACTCTTCCTTCATGCGCGACAGCAAGAAAACCTCGTAGTCCATCGACAGGCCGAACACGATGGCGAACAGCATCATCGGAATGAACGGGTCGATCGGGCCGGCGGCTCCGATCCCGATCAGATCGGCACCCCAACCCCACTGGAAAATCGCCACCACGATTCCGTACGCGGCTCCGATGGACAACAAGTTCATCACGACGGCCTTCAACGGGACCAAGAGACTTCGGAACACCGCCATCAACAGCAGGAACGACAACACCAGCACGGCCGCGACGAACAAGAAGACCCGACGACCGAAGTAGTCGCTCAAGTCGACACCAATGGCGGTGAAACCACCGACGTTCACCACCACGCCCGAATCGGCGACGACCGGCGGAAGAACCTCGTCGCGAAGTCGGTGCACCAATTCGGCGGTTCCCTTCGCCTGGGGCGATTCTCGTTGCACGACCTTCCAGAGCACCAGATTCCCGGGTGCGGGAACGGCGGGCGACACGAACACCACGTCGGGGTCGGCGGTCACGGCCGCACCGATGCGATCGATCGTGTCCTGGCTGGTGCCTTCGGGGACCTCGGCGACCAACTGCAACGGTCCGTTGAATCCGGGACCGAAACCCTCGGCCAACAAGTCGTAGGCGCGCCGCGCCGTCTGCCATTCGGCCCGGTTTCCGTTGTCGCTGAGAGCGAGGCGCATGCCGAACAAGGGAATGGTGAGCACGAGAAGAACACCGAGGCCGGCGATGAACGACGTCCACGGTCGCTTCTGCACGAAACGACTCCATCGGAACCAGAACTGCTGGTCCTTGGGCTTGGGAGCGCGGTGTTTGATCGGGGTACGCCAGGACTTCACGACGAAGCTCAGTGCGACGATCACCACGGCCACCAACAATCCGACGAAGAGCAGGTCGATGGTGCCGAGGAAGATGATTCCGAAGAGCGACAACGAGGCGAAGGCGATCAACGACCACAAGGCGGCGCGAGTGGTGACGTCGATGCGATGACCGACGAGAGACAGCAGAGCGGGCAACAACGTGAGGGCCGCAATCACCATCACACCGACGGTGGCCGATCCACCGACGGCCAGGCCGTAGATGAACTTCATGCCCATCATGTACATGCCGAGCAACGAGATCATCACCGTGATGCCGGCGAAGAGAACCGCTCGACCCGCGGTGTCGATGGCATCGACGGTTGCTTCTTCGGGACTCAGGTTCGCCCGTAAACCCTCGCGGAATCGCGTGACGATGAAGAGTGCGTAGTCGATACCCACGCCGATACCGATCATGGCGCCGATCTGAACCACGAATTCGGGCATCTCCATCACGTGGCTGAGGACGGTGATGATGGCGATGCCGGTGCCGAGACCCACGAGGGCGGTGCCGATGGGCAGACCCATCGCCAGCACCGAACCGAAGGCCAACACCAGGATGATGATGGCGGCCAACAGTCCGACCACTTCGCTCTCGGGAAGTTCGAACGAGACGAACGGGTCGCCTCCGTATTCGATCACCAGACCCGCGGGTAGATCTCCGGACTCGATGATGGGGTCGCCCACTGCCCGAATCTCGGTGCCGACACGCTCTTGGTCACCTTGTGACTCTCCGGAAGGAAGTCCGACCATCGCGTAGGCGATGGTGCCGTTCTGGCTGACGAGATTCGGATCGTCGTACGGGCTGGTGATGCGCACGCCGTCGACACCGGCCACGATCGACGCGAGGAACATGTCGATGGCGGCGCGAACCTCGGTGTCTCCGAATCCGCGCGGCGACTCGAACACGATCTGCGCGTCGGTGATGCTGTCGCTGTCGGGGAACGCGTCCTGCAACAGATCGAGAGCACGCAGACTCTGCGAGTCCGGAATCGAGAAGCGGGTCTCGAACGCCCCACCACCCATCGCGCCGTTGGCAACGCCGCTTCCACCGACGAGAGCGACGAGCCAGATGATGATGGTGAGCCAACGATGGCGGAAGCACCAACGACCGAGACGAGCGAGCATGTTTTCCTCTGGCGCCGTGTGGGGGTTACGAATGTACTGCGCCTCCGGCAGGCTACGGTCACCGTTGTGAACGACCCCCGGACCGCGCTTGGTTGGAATGTCACATGGGACGCCGTGTGGGATTCACTCGAGCATGCCGGATCGCCGGACGGTCGCCGGGCCGGACGCGTGGCTCGTCTCGACCGGGGCTGGAGCACCATCTGGTATGGGGCGCCCGACAGCGGCGTGGCGCCGGTTCGGGCGCGCAACATCGGCGCCGAGGTGGCGGTGGGTGACTGGGTGGTGGTGTCCGACGACGGCGAGCGAGTCGACGTCGTTCTTCCTCGTCAGAGCGCGTTCATGCGTCGGGCCAGTTTCGAGGGCCAGCGGGCCGAGGCCCACACCATCGCGGCGAACATCGACGTGGTGTTCTTGCTGCACGCTTTGGTGTCACCGCCGAACCAACGTCGTCTGGAGCGCGAATTGGTACTGGCCTTCGACAGTGGTGCCCAACCGGTTCTGGTGCTCACCAAGTTGGACCTGATGGATGACCCCGACGAGACCGTGCGACGGGTGGCCACGCTCGAAGCGGTGGCTCCCGGCGTTCCGGTGCACGTGGTGAGCGGTGTGCGCGGTGACGGTCTGGACGACCTTCGTCGATACGCGCGGGGCTATCGATCGGTGGCGCTGTTGGGAGCCAGCGGAGTGGGCAAGAGCACGATCGTCAATGCTCTCGTCGGTGGTCAGGTGCAGAGCACCGGAGTGGTTCGCGAAGGTGATCAACGCGGACGACACACCACCACGGCGGTGCAACTGGTCGCCCTTCCGTCGGATCCCGTTGGCGCCGAGGGGTGGCTGATCGACACGCCCGGTGTGCGAGCCGTCAGTCTGTGGTCCAGTGGTACCGGTATCGAGCGGGCCTTCGCCGACGTCTTCGCGCTGTCCGAGTCGTGTCGCTTTCGCGACTGCAAACACGAGGAAGAACCCGACTGTGCGGTCAGCCTCGCGGTGCGCGAAGGGTCGCTCGACCCCCGACGGCTCGACAGCATGAAGCGGTTGGTCGCCGAAGAGGCCGCTCTGGAGGAAGAGCAGAAGGCGCGGCTGAAGGTCGAGGACCGCCGCGGTTTTCGCAAGCGCAAACCCTGACGGTTCAGAGTTCGCCGGCGTCGAGGCGACGCAACACCGTCACCGCGTGCTCGCGCACGGCGTCGATGTCACTCAACTTCTGCGCGGCGCGCACCTGTTGGGCGACGCGCGGATTGCGCACGAATCGATCCTGGTGGCGCATCATGAAATCCCAGTAGAGGGTGGTGAACGGGCAGGCGTCGTCGTCGGTGCGTTTCGCCCGGTCGTAGCGGCACCCCTTGCAGTAGTCGCTCATCTTGTGGATGTACGCGCCACCCGACGCGTAGGGCTTGGTGGCCATGATGCCACCGTCGGCGTATTGCGACATGCCGATCACGTTGGGGACCATCACCCACTCGGCACCGTCGACGAAGTTGGCCCACATCCAGTCGGTGAGCAACTTCGGATCGATGCCAGCGGTCAGGGACAGATTGCCGATCAGCATCAGCCGTTGGATGTGGTGCGCCCAGCCGTGCTCGCGAATCTCGCCCATCACGGTGCTCATGCAACGCATCGACGTCGTGCCACCCGTGAACAACGGTGGCAGGGCGCGGGTGGCGTTCAGTGCGTTCATGTCGGCGTAGTCCGGCATCGAATCCCAGTAGAGACCCCAGACGTACTCGCGCCATCCGATGACCTGACGGATGAATCCCTCGGCCGACGCGACGGGAACCCGCCCCTCGTCGAACGCCTGCTGCACCGCGTCGCACACTTCGGCGGGCGTGAGCAGACCGATGTTCAGGTACGGCGACAACATCGAGTGCGCCAGATGCCAACTCTGGGTGGTCATGGCATCCTCGTGCGGACCGAACCCGGGCAACAAGACGTCGATGAAGTGCCGTAGTCGACGTAGCGCACCTTCACGAGTGGTGGCCCACAAGCCGATCGGATCGTCGCCGACACAGTGGGGACGTAGTTCGGCGATCACCTCGTGGTCGAGGTCGTCGAGATCGTCCACCAGTGGAGCCGGCCAGCGGCCCGCGGCATCTTTCGGGGGTGGCTCGCGATTCTCCGCGTCGTGATTCCACAACCCGCTCACCGGTTGGTCTCCGTCCATGAGATAGCCCAGACGGCGACGCTGCCAACGATAGAAGTCCTCCATCTTGAAGGTCTTGCGCCCGGTCAACCAGTCGGCCTTCCACGCACCGAAGTCGTCGTAGTGGCAGAGGAACTGGTTGCCGCGCACGACGACACAGTCGTTGGCGCGCACCATGTTCAGAGCCGACCAACTGGCGGGTTCCATCACTTCCACCGCCACGGGCGCGAACTCGGCACGGTGTTCACGAAGCCCGACCGCCAGTGAGGATGTCCGCCGATAGTCCACGTGCCAACCGTCGGCTCGTAGTTGTTCGGCGAAACGGCGCATTGCGCAGATCACCAGATGCGCGCGTTGGATGTGCCAGGACTTCGACATCACCTTGGCGCGACTTTCGACCATCAGCACCCGATGGGTGGCGGGAGACGCCGTGGCCAGAGCGGAGAAGCCGACGTTCAGTTGGTCGCCGAGAACCCACACGGTTCGTTCGGGGGAGACTCGACCGTCGGGCATGGGGTCAGTGTGGTGCACGGGTCACGGGGATGTGATGTCGTGCACCGACGACCCGACGGGAATGGCGGCTCCCACGCCCGATCGCCGGAGTCGATCGACGATGGCCGGGTTCGTGCACACGATGCCCAGCATTCCGCCGGACTCGCGTTGGCGGGCGGCGGCTCCGAGAAGAATGCCGATGGCGGTGTCGTCGAGGACCGTGATCTCGTCGAGGTCGAGAACGATCGTCCCCGTCGGGCGAACGTGGCGCGTGAGGGCATCGGACAGTTGCGGCACGGACGACACGTCGAGTGCACCATCGAACACCAACACCATGTGGCCACCGATCTCCTGAGTGCTCACGCGCAGACTCACGATCTCAACCTAGTGGTGGCTCGAGCAGCAACGTGAGTTCCGATTCGACCGTGACGTCGGGGAAGAAGCGCCCGATCACGGGCACGTCGGTGGCGACCGTGCGTCGAACCCGCACCGTGACGAACCCCTCCTCCTCTTCGACCATCACGGTCGTGTGGCCACCCGGGAAGTCATCGACCTGTCGTCGCGCCGCGGTGGCCGGCGACGGGGCGACACTGGCGGCTCGTGCCGCGTTCCAGGTGATGCTCTCGACTCGGGCCCGTTCGGTGAGAACGATGGCCACCTGCACCACGGCCAGGACGAGCAACACGACCAGGGGGAGAGTGAGCACGAACTCGAGCGCGGCTTGGCCCCGATCGCGAGCGACGAGCTCAGGGCAGTTTCGACGTGATGCCATCGACGACGCCGTCGAAGAGCGAGCCGATCTTTCCGGCTCCCCCTCCGCCGGTGGCCCACGCGATGACCAGCAAGGCGATCAAGCCGGCGGCCAGCATCACGAGTGCGTACTCGGAGGTGGCTTGCCCGCCGTCACGGGTGTCGATGGTTTCATTTTCGGGTTCCATGGTCCTTCTCTCTTCAATTGGCGATTCGGATGTGTCGCAGGGTGGCGGCGATCACCGGCACGATGACCAACACCACGAACGACGGGAGAGTGCAGGCGACCAAGGGAACGGCCAGTTGCACGGGAAGTCGTCGCGCCGACGACTCGGCCAGACGACGACGATGATGGCGAGCCGCGATGGCCAGGTGGAACGTGATCTGGTCGAGGGGGATGCCGAGCCGATCACCGTCGGCCAGGATCTCGGTGAGCGGGCGGGCGATGTCGCCCAGGATCCGGGGGATCTCCTCGAGGGCGAGACCGAAACGTCGACCCTCGTCGACCGCCACGATCACCGCCTGGAACGCACCGCGCACCGAGAGCGGCGCATGACGGGCCAGGAGTTCGATGGCGAGAATCGGTGTGTGCCCGGCGCGCAGGGCCGCCAGCAAGAGATCCACGGCGTCGGGTAGGTCGTCGGCGATCGTGCGCTGTCGACGGTCGCGCAACGAGCGGTGTCGACGCACGAGGACGACGATCGCCAACGTGAGGACGATGGCGATCGTCATGGTCGCTCCACCAGCATCCGGGTCCAACGTCGCCCCACGAGGTTCAACGCGGCTCCGACCACGAGACAGGCCCAACCGAGTGGTGTCGCGATCAGGGTGTGGCGGACCTCACGGTTGTCCACGATCACGTACCCGCCGCAGACGACGGGAAGCCACGTGATCAGGCGGGTGGAGGCCATCGCCGTGGCGGCCTGGACGCGACGTTCGGCGCGCGCACGTGATCGATCGTCGAGGGTGTCGACCAAGGAGTCGATGGTGCGAGCGATGTCACCTCCGGACGATGCCGAAATGGACAGAACGTGGAGGCTCATCAGGACGTCACGATCCGACTCGTGGTCGATGATGCGACGGCAGGCCTCGTTCAGTGGCACACCCGACGTGATCATGCGTGCGAGCTGTCGGGTGACATCGGTCGGATGGCGAGTCGTGCTCGACAGTAAAGCGACCGAGAGCGTGTGCGACGAACGCAGGCATCGCGCGATGTGAGCCAGAGCGTCACGGAGTTGTTCGTTGCCCACCGACTCGCCCGGATGGCGTCGATGTCGCATGATGCGCTCACGCCACGGCACGATGCACCGTGTCGATGATGCGACGGTCGGAATGGTGAACGTGGGCGATGTGATCGACCAGGCGTCGACCATCGTCGGAGCGAACGAGGTGCACGACGGTTCCGATGGCCGATGACACGGTGCGCCGGATGTCCTCGGATTTCCACGAGGGCGCCGCCTTGGACACCAACAGGTCGAGCCGTTCCAAGCCGTCGGCGGCGGAGTTGGCGTGGACGGTCGACATCGATCCGATGTGGCCGGTGTTCATCGCGTGAACCAATGTCGATGCTTCGGTTCCCCGGACCTCGCCGACGATGATCCGGTCGGGTCGCAGGCGTAGGGCCACTCGCAACAGGTCATCGAGGTTCACTGCGCCGCGATCCTCGGCACTGGGTGGCCGGGCCTCGAGGCGCACGACGTTGGGAAGGTGAACGGGCAGTTCATGGGTGTCCTCGATGACGACGATGCGCTCGGTGTGGGCCACGCGCTCGAGAATGCTGGCGATGAGCGAGGTTTTGCCCGAGCCGGTGGCTCCGGTGATCAACAGGTTGCCCCGTGGTCGAAGCAGAAAGTCGATGGCTTCGGAGGAGTCGGAGAACGATTCGAGCGAATGAGTGACGTCGCGGAACAATCGAAACGCCGCACACGTGCCCGCCACCGCGACGGGAGGGATGATGGCGCAGACGCGGGTTCCGTCACTCAGTCGCGCGTCGACGATGGGTGAGAGTCGATCGAGACGACGACCGAGCGGTGCGAGAATGCGCTCCAAGTGGGATTCCAGTGTTCCGATGGGAAGATCGTGCGAACGATGCAGACACCCTTGTCGTTCGTACCAGACCTCCACACCGTTGTTCACGAGAATGTCGGTGACCAACGGGTCGGCCGCGAGCTCGCGCAGTGAATCGGGAAGTGTCGTCACGACGCCGCGCGGGTGGATTCGCCGAACACCTCTCGTAGTGGGCTGACCAGTGAATCGGGGAGTCGCCCGTGAAGAATGCCCGCATCCACGCGTCGAGCGATCATGGGATGCACCTTCACGACCGCGGCCACCGGTAGCCCGAGCACCGACTCCACGTCGCGGGGTCGTAGGGCTCGCTGGTCCTCGTCGACGACGATGACGGAGTCGGCGATGTCTCCGAGTGCCACCGCCCGGCGCAAGGTGAGATAGCACGGACGCACGACCAACAACACGCGATCGGCGGCATCCAGGAGAACGGACGGGGAGACGACGGAACCGAGATCGACGATGATGTTGGTCGGCGCCCGCGAGATCTCGACGAGGTGGCGGGTGAGTTCCGCCCAGACCGTGGACGTCGGGTGAGGGAGTGGCGAATCACCCGTCGGGAGAACGCGCAAACGATCGTCGACGCCGATGGCGGTGCCGAGGATCGGGTCGCCGTGAGGCGACTGCAACCAATCGGCCAGTCCGGCCACGGGAGTGACGGAGCCGAAGATCGCCGGTTGGTCGCCGGCCAAGTCGATGAGAAGGGTGGAGGTGGTGCGCGATGAGATGGAGGCGAGAGCGGCGGCCACGACGGACGTGCCCGCGCCACCTTTGACCGAGCGACAGATGACGAGCATGGAGACCCCTGACGAGAGTGGAGCGCAGGGGAAGTGGGCCGAACACGGCGGCCCTGTGTGGGCGAGCCGGACCGCGGTGCGGTGAACGTCAGGCGGTCTGGAGCTTCTTCACCGCGGCCGCGACGAGGGCCACCAGTGCGACGAGCATGATGAGGCGCTTCATGCGGTGAAGGATAGCCCCGCGATGACGGGCGACTACCCTGCGAAGCGGAGGTGTCCGGGTACCTGGTGGGCTCCGCCGCCTTCAAAGCGGTTGGGACGAGTGAACCTCGTCCGGCGGGTTCGATTCCCGTCCACCTCCGCCACGTGAGCGGACGACGCGTCCGCGAGAAGGAGTTGTCATGTTGTTTCCGGTGCGCAAGATCCTGACGGTCGTCGAGGAGATCCACCACGATCTCGGACCCGTTCCCGAGACTCCGGCCCTGAAAGGTGCGGTGGCGGCGGTCGTCGGCAATCCGTACGTCGGTCGTTGGGTGGACGATCTCAGCTCGGCGGTGGACGAACTGCGCGCGCTCGGCGAGCGATTGGGCAACATCCTCATCTCGCACATGGGTGGCGACGCGACGCGCATCGACGGGTACGGCAAAGGAACCATCGTCGGGTCGGCCGGCGAGATCGAGCACGGCGCGATGTGGCACATCCCGGGCGGTGGCGGCATGCGCGCCGCGTTGGGCAAGGGAACCAGCATCGTTCCGAGCACGAAAAAGGTCGCCGGTATCGGAGCGCGTCTCGACGTTCCGATCACGCACCTCGAGTGGAGTTACGTCGGCAGTCACTACGACGCCATCGAAGTGGGCGTGCCCGACGGTCCGAAGCCCGACGAGATGGTGGTGATCCTGGCGATGGCCTGCGGAGGTCGCGTGCACGCGCGGCTGGCCGGCGGATTCACGTTGGCCGATCGTGGCAAGCCCGGAGTTCCGGCATGAGTCCGCGACGCATCGCGATCATCGGATTGGGTCGCATGGGTTGGCACATGGCCGCTCATCTGGCCAAAGCCGGGCACGTCGTGTCGGCGTGCGACGTGGTGCCCGGCGTGGCCGAGAAGTGGGTGGACGAGAACGGCGGATCAGCGTTCACCGATGCGGCCGCGGCCGTGGTGGGTTGCGACATCGTCGTCACCTCGTTGCCCGCCGATCGGGAGTTGTTCGCCGTCGCGGACGCGATCCTGCCGGTGCTCGGCAACGGATCTTTGTGGGTGGATCATTCCACCACCTCGGCCGAAGGTGCTCGTGTGGTGCATGCGCGCGCTGCGGAGAGGAACGTGGCGTTCCTCGACGCACCGGTGTCGGGTGGTGTCGATGGTGCGCGCAACGGAACGTTGACGGTGATGGCCGGAGGAGATCGAGAAGCGTTCGACCGCGCGGAATCCGTCATGAGCTCGTACGCCGCTCGTATCACGTTGATGGGAGACAGCGGTGCCGGTCAGATCACCAAGATGACGAACCAGATCTGCGTGGTGGGTCTGTGTCAGGCACTGGCCGAGGGCCTGGATTTCGCCGAATCCGCGGGTCTCGACGTGTCGAAGGTGATCCACGTGATGTTGCAGGGATCGTCGGCCTCGTGGCAGATGGCGAATCGTGCCGAGAAGATGTTGGCCGGCGAATACAACTACGGCTTCTCCACCACGCTCATGCGCAAGGACGTGGGTCTGGTGTTGGACGAGGCGAAGTCGATGAACGTGCCTCTACCGGTCACGACGATGGTGGGCGAGATGCTCGCCGAAGTTTCACGGATGGGTGGCGACGCCTGGGACTGGTGCAGCTTGATGGAGCGCCAGCGCCACTCGCACTGATGCGACAGATCTAACGACGGACGGCGTCGAACGCGGCGCTCACCAACGAGGTGCCGCGATGGTCGCCGACGAGTCCGGCGAGCATGTTGTTCATCACGAACACCACCGTGAGGTTGTTGTCGAGGTCGTTCACGACGCTCGATCCACCCCAGCCACCCCAGTAGCACACCCGACGATCGAGAGGAAGATGGGGAACCGACTCGTTCGGGAGCGCGTAGCCGATGCCGAACTTCACCGGCACCATCAACACCGGATCCGGTCCGTCGGCTTGCACACGGAAGATGTTGTCGATGGTGCTGGGCGACAGCAGACGACGACCCTTCACGACACCACCGTTGCTGATGGCGCTCTGGGCCCACGCCAACGATCGAGCGTTGCCGTGTCCGTTGGCAGCGCCGATGTCGGCGCGACGCCATTCGTCGGTCCATGATTCCTCGGCGCCAGGAGCCGGTCCGGTGAACGTTTTCACCACGATCGAGTTGGGGTCGAGCGTGGTCATGTCGATCGGGATGGGCGGGGGAGGAATCACGTTCGAGACCCGCGAGAAATGGCGCGGATCGAGACCGATGTGGAAATCGAGATCGAGTGGCTCGGCCACGTCGGTGCGGAAGAACTCGCCCAACTTCTGGCCCGACACGCGGCGAATCACCTCACCGACGAGGTGACCCTGGTTGAGCGCGTGATAGCCCGAGTGTGCTCCGGGTTCCCACCACGGTGCCTGGGCGGCCAGTTTCGCGGTCGACTTCTCCCAGTCGTACAGGTCCGCGACGGCGATGGGCTGGTCCCAACCCGAGACGCCGGACGTGTGCGAGAGCAAGTGGCGCACCAGAACACCCTCTTTGCCGTTCTGGGCGAATTCGGGCCAGTAGGTGGCCACGGGTGCGTCGAGGTCCAACTGACCCCGGTCGACCAACATGAGCGCGCACAACGCCATCTGCGTTTTCGTGCTCGACCAGACGTTCGTGATGGTGTCACTTTGCCACGGTGTGGTGCGTGCGGGGTCGGCATGACCACCCCACAAGTCGACCACCATCTCGCCGTTCCACACCACGGCGACGGACGCGCCAACGTCGTCACCAGAGTCGATGTTGCTCGACAGGATGCGCTTCAGTTCCGTGAAGCGGTCGTCACATGTTCCATGAATCTCGGCCATGACCAAATCCCCCTCGGGGAGATGGTAACCGGTCGAGATCAGACGGCGAGAAGGTCGCGGGCGCCGGTGTCGCTCGAGGGGTGGCGCAACTTGCTCATGGCGCGCGCCTCGATCTGACGGATGCGCTCGCGGGTGAGGTTGAAGTGTTCGCCCACTTCCTCGAGGGTGCGGGGCTCACCGCGATCCAGTCCGAAACGCAACTTCAGGATCTCGCGCTCGCGCTCGTCGAGCGGAGCCAGCAGCCGCTGGATCTCCTCGGGTAGCAACGCGGTGGCGGCCACTTCGAAGGGGCTCTCGGCCGAACGGTCCTCGACGACGTCACCCAACTCGGCGTCGCCGTCCTCGCGCAAGGGCTCGCTGAGCGACAGCGGCTCGGCCGCGAAGCGCAGGGCCTCGGTGACCTTGTCCTCGGGCATCTCGACTTCCGCGGCCAGTTCACGCAGGCTGGGCTGACGGCCGAACTTCAGCTCGAGGCGCGAGCGGGCCTTCTGCAGTCGGGCCAACGTGTCGCCGGCGTGGACTGGCAGACGGATGGTGCGACCGGTGTTGGCGATGCCGCGGGTGATGGCCTGGCGGATCCACCACGTGGCGTAGGTCGAGAACTTGAAGCCCTTGCGCCAGTCGAACTTCTCGACGGCGTGCATGAGGCCGAGGTTGCCCTCTTGGATGAGATCGAGTAGCGGGAGTCCGGAGGCCTGGTACTTCTTGGCGATGGACACCACCAGGCGGAGGTTCGATTGCACGAAGGCGCGCTCGGCCGTTTCGCCGTCCTTGATGAGGTTGCGCAGTTCGCGCTTCTTGGCCGGGGTCAAACCCTTACCGTCGGCACCGAATTCTTCACGCGCGGTCTTGCCGGCTTCGATCTGCTTGGCCAGACGAACTTCGTCGTCCTTGGTGAGCAAGGTGTACTGGCCGATGTCGGACAGATACAGCCGAACGAGGTCCTCTTCATCACGGTCGACGCGATCCTTGGCCACCTGGGAACCTCACTTCACTTGAATAGTTGCTCACCGGATTGACGCCCGGGGAAGTGTGAATTCCTCGGTCGATTAGCGCTGAAAATTGGGGCTTGCCGAACCCCTTCGGCGCTAATGGCGGGAACGATACCGAACGATCTCGCATCAACAACCAGCGAGCGAAACTTCCTCGAAAATCTTCCCGCCATGACTCGAACCGGTCGATTCGGTAGGTTGTTTTTCGTGTGAAATCGAACGGTGATCGGGTTGCGATCCCCATCGAAACTCGCTACCGAAATCGAGCGAAATCACCGTCCCAGAACAGGAGTCGAGCCATGGCCAATCCGATGTTGAACGACAAGAAATTGCGCGCCGCCGCCGAATCAGACAGTGCCGGTTGGGGAGCGCCGGACCCGGCCACGCGCGCTCCGATGAGCGATGGTCCCACCTCGCCGTGGAATCCGGCGACGCGCGTCATGACCGTTGGTGGCACGGCCAGTGCGACGGCCGTTCTGTTCGTCTTGTTGTTGGCCGGTGCGACCGTCGGATGGCTCGGAGTCGAAGCCCCCGCGGGTGAGGTGTACAAGTTCCCGGCGTTCGCCATCGGCGGACTTCTGGTCGGTCTCGTCTGTGCGATCGTTCTGGCGTTCAAGCCCAACCTGGCCAAGATCCTCGGCCCGATCTACGCCATCGCCGAAGGACTGTTCGTCGGTGCCATCAGCCGGGCGTACGAGACGTATTACGACGGCATCGTGGTTCAGGCCGCCGGCGCAACCATCGCGGTGGTCGGCGTGATGCTGGCGCTCTACGGGCTGCGCATCATCAAGGTCACCGACCGCATGCGTCGCATCGTCATCGGCGCCACCCTCGGCGTGGCCGTGTTCTACGGAATCTCGATGCTGATGAGCCTGTTCGGGGCCACGCCCACGTTCCTGTCGTCCAGCAGCGCCCTCGGTATCGGATTCAGCTTCTTGGTGGCCGGTCTGGCGGCGTTCAATCTGGCCCTCGACTTCGACTTCATCGAGCGTGGCGCCAAGGAACGCCTGCCCGAGTCCGTCGAGTGGTACGCGGCCTTCGGTGTGTTGGTGACGGTCGTCTGGTTGTACCTCGAGATCCTGCGCCTGCTCGCCAAACTGCGCGATCGGTGAGTCGACTGATCGACGACGATCTCGATCGTCGAACACTGACCGTCTTCCTGACGGCACTGGTGTGTCTGTGGGCGGCGCACTTCGGTGTGGAGTGGGCACCCGATTCGTTCACGCGCCTCGCCGAGATGAACTGGTGGGCCGGAACGCAGATCGTCTTCTACCTGTTCGTTCCCATGGTGGTGATGTCGACCATCGGCGTTTCGCCGTCGGAGTTCGGCTGGAAGATGCGGGGAACGTCGTCGCACTGGAAGGTGTACGCGACGATCTTCGCCGTGGCCGTGCCGTTCGTGGTGGTCGCCAGCTTCTCGCACGAGTTCCAGGATCGCTATCCGTTGTACGAGATCTATCGCGGTCAACACGGAGTGTGGCGTGATCTGGCCATCTGGTGGCCGTTCTACGTTCTGCAGTTCGTGGCCATCGAAGCGTTCTTCCGCGGGTTCCTGGTGATCGGTCTCGGTCGTCGACTCGGTTCGTCGGCGATCCTGGTGGCCACCGTTCCCTATCTGATGATCCATCTGGTGAAACCACCGATCGAAGCGGTGGCGTCCATCGTCGGCGGGCTGGTGATGGGGACGCTCGCCTGGCGAACGAAGAGCATCTGGTGGGGTGTGGCCGTGCACGTGGGCGTGGCGGCGTTGATGGATCTGTCGTCGTTGGGTCACAAGGGTTTTCTCGGGTGAGGTTCGTTCATCGCGAGTCGATCCTGACCGGCGTGGCCGCCGCGATTCTGGCCGGTCTCACCGGTCGCGTCGTGGGCGTGGGGCGATGGGGGATATTGGTTGGCGCCGTCAGTGGTGCGGTGGCCGGACGGCGTCGCGTGTACGACTGGCGATCACGTCGTGGGGTGGTGGCATTCCTGGCCGATCACACGTGGGCGTTGGCGACGACGACCACGGGTGTGATCGCGATGGCGGTGAACATGACGCGGGACGCGGGATTCGAACCCAGCTTGTCCGAACGACAGAACCGCATGGTGTACCGACGGGGTTTCGTGTTGCGTCGAGGATTCGCGGTCACGTTCGGCAACGTCGTGAACGGAGCCGCCGACGAGAACGGCGAACTCACCGAGCGTCGTCGAAAGTTGGTGACCGTTCACGAGGACGCTCACGTGTGGCAGGCGCGGATGTTCGGGCCGATCTACGTGGTGGTGTACGCGGCGTGGTTCGCCGGTGGTGCGTTGGTGGGCGCCGTGAAGTGGCTCGCGTCGGATCGATCGGTGCCGTTGTCGCGGACGGTGGACGCGTACGCGTACTACCGCAACCCGTTCGAACGGCACGCGTATCGATTGCAGGGTGTGTCGACCCCCGCCGACGTCGTCGAACGTTAGAGGGTGCGCAGGAAGCCCAACAGAGCCTCGTTGAACTCGGCGGGGTATTCCTGCTGGGTCCAGTGTCCGGCCTTGGGGATGATGGCCTTGCCCTTGTAGTTCGGGGTCATGCCGTTCATGGCGTCGAGCGTGTCGATGCGCGAGGCGATGACACCGTCCTTGTCGCCGCCGATGAAGTAGGTGGGCATCGAGATGCGCTCGGGCGACAGGTCCTTCAACACCTCGAAGTTCGCGTCGAGATTGCGATACCAACTGACCGGCCCGAAGAAGCCACTGTTGGTGTACTGCTTCACGTAGTAGTCGAGGTCGTCCGGCGTCAGCCAGAAGGGCAGGCCGTCGGGGATGTCCTTGAACATGTCGAGGAATCCGGTGCCGGTCATCGGGGGCAACTCGTTGATGTCGGTGGGACCGGGGCGATACATCTCGCCACTGGCCCCCCACATGATGGTGTGCATCGTGTGGCGGATGTCGGCTTCCAGCTCGCGCTCGGCGGGGCCGACTTCCTGGAAGTACGACATGTAGAAGAAGCGATCCGCGAACATCATCTTGAACAGATCGGTGGGCTTCATCGGCCACGGCGTGAATGGCACGCTCACCGCGCAGACCGCGTTCACGCGCTCGGGATGCAGGCGACCGGACTCCCACACCACCAACGCACCCCAGTCGTGGCCGACGAAGGTGGCGGTGTCGTGCCCCGCGACGTCACGCGGGGCCGACGAGAATCCGTAGCCACGCTGATCGGGTGCGAGCACGTGGTAGCCCGCGGCCGCCAATGGTTCCATCTGGTGGCGCCACGAGTGCGCCGACTCTGGAAACCCGTGGCACAACAACACGCACGGGTTCGCCGGGTCGCCGGCCTCGGTGACGACGAGGTCGACGCCGTTGGTTCGGATGGTGCGTTGGCGAGTGTGCATCTCCGCATTATTGCCGATCAAACCGTGCAGCAATTCACTTGGCTCGTGCCCTGAGTGCGTTGAACCGCTCGCGTAATTTGCTGTTCATCCAACTCTCTCTCGAGATGCCAATCACATGCACGTCACTTGGCTCACCGTCGATCATCATCCGTTTCTCGAGAATCCCGAGGCGAACCGCGTCGCCACGACGAATGCCGGACTCGAACGCTCCGACGTTTTGCGCGAGGGAGTGGGCATAAATCCAGCGCAAGGGCCATTCAGCAAACACGCTCTCGCAGAATGCCATGAGGCCCTCCATCACGAATCCTGCACCGCGAGATTCTGGCGACGCATACAAAGAGAACCATCCGTGTCCCGCGCGAAGATCCACGTCATGCAACTGCAGATATCCGTTGATTCGAAGAGTGTCCCGGCCGACGACCACCCAAATTGCGTCGGTCTGTCGCCAGAGTGCGCTTTCGTACTCCTCGGGAGCAGGCATCCCTTGCTTGTATCGCCAAGTCGAACTCGTCCCCGGATCGCTCTCGATCTCGTAAAGCATCTGGTAGTCGCCTGGAGTTACGGGACGGAAAATGGACCGAGAGGTGGTGATGATCATTTCGGTGCATCCACGAGTGGAAGAAACACCTCTTGAAATTCATCTCTCCAAAGCACTCGTTGCTCCAGGGATTCGTACCGACCCTCGATGAGTGCGTACGAAGGGAAGATGACTTGCGTGCGCCAGTACGGTTCCGTTGGTCCAAGAAGACGAGGATCATTTTCGAATCGTTCGTGGTAGAGAGCGCGAATGTCCGATACCGCGAAGACCGATTGGATCAGCTCCGGTACGATCCGGCCGACGATTTCCCTACTGTGCTCGTCGTCCACCACCCGGATGTCGAAGAGGCCAGTGCCCGCCGAGCCTGTATCACTCAGTGTTCCAATCCCGATCGGGGTTTGACCACGAAGAATGGTGACCCCCGCAGCGAAGCGAGATATCAAGCTGATCATGGACTCCGGAGACGAGCCGTTTTTCGTGACGTTCCACCATCGAGCTCCGTGCACGGCCGCGAGCTCGTAAGCGAAGACAAGATCTTCGTTGTCGAACAAGCGCCACGAAACGTCTTCGTGCGCAACTGAATCCATGATTTTCGGCCCCCCAACGGGATAGCGCTGAAGATCAGAGGTAGTAGCCGACGATGTCGATGATGAAGTCGGCGCTGCCCGCATCATCGCCACAGAAGATCTTCAGTTGACGACTGTTGTCCAGCTTGCACACCGACGCATTGGCGATGTTCTGACCCTGACCGAAGTTCACTGCCGAAGCGGAGTACGTGGTGGAGTCACCAGGTTCTACCGCGAAGAAGTTGGTGCCGGTACAACCGGTGGCGGTGATGTTGTACGCAACGGCGGTGGCTCCCGCAGGCACCACGTTCGCCGTCGAAACGGCACCGGTGTTGCTGTCGTGCGCGTCGGCAACGGAAATCGTGCGACTGGAATTGCGAGCCAATGCTCCGTTCGATGAGTAAGCGGTCTTACGAGAATCGTACGCACGGAACGGCGCGACGGCCACAAAAGCTCCGGCGGCAGCGGGCCCGGTGATTCGGCGCCACGTTGCGTTGTTGCCGTTCGTGTCGGCGACACAGAAGTAGAGGTTTCCCGAGTACACACGGAATTGTCCCTTGTACCCAGAAGTGGGAATTGTCGCCGAGTTGTTCGAGGTGTCGAGGAGCTTCAATGGCACCGGCGCATCGAGCTTCGCACCTGCATTGCTCGTCGATTGGACGACGAGCCCAGGACCGATGTCGGAGTAGACCGAGAGCATCGACGCGACAGTGTTGAGGTTGCCGGATTTTGTGCTGTCCGATGTGAGATGGAACAAACCCAAACTGCCTGTGGCCGAGTATCCCGCCGAGGGACGAATGATTCGAGTAGGTGCAGATGCGGTGTTCGAAACGCTCAGTCCCACTGGGACCGTTACTCCCGCGCTCGCCGGATTGGCGCCGAACGCAAGTCCGCCCGCCACCGCACCCGCGGCGGCACCGGCGGCCAACTTCAACATGCCGCGTCGCGAGGCCCGTTCGGGCTCGGCCTCCGCGCGCATGCTCTCCACTTGCGCCTGCAACGCGTCTATTTGCGCTTGCAACCGATTGATCTCGTCGATGTCCATGACCCCTCCTCGCGGCGACCCCCGCCGCCTCGAAGAAACGGTAACAAATCGTCGTCAGTGGCAGTGACAGGACCTGTCTGGACTCCGGACAGTTTCCGTCAGGAACCCGTGAAGTGGTTCAGGCCGGGTTACGACGGGCCAAGGGGTTGGCCTCGAGCACCGCGTCGGCGATGGGGGCTCCGGTGACCTCGTCGCTCCAGTAGGTGTCGGCGTCCAGTCGAGCCAGCGCGGTTTCCACGTCGGCGAGGTCCTGCTCGATCGCGTCGAGGTCGATGGGCGCGGTCGTCGGGGATTGCTCGGACGGGAACGAGGACATGGCCGAAGCGTAGTCGCAGGTAGCGTGTCGCCTCATGCCCACTCCCTTCCCGCCGTTCGACGGTTCCGCCCCCAAGTGCCAGCAATTCAAGGAAGCCCCCGAGATGGGCATCGACCCGTCGAAGCGGTACACGGCCACCATGGACACGTCCATGGGCACGATGGTCATCGCCCTCGACGCTCTGCGCGCACCGGTGACCGTGAACAGCTTCGTGTTCCTGGCCCTGAACCACTACTACGACGGCATCATCTTCCACCGCATCATCAAGGGTTTCGTCTGCCAGGGCGGCGACCCCACCGGCACCGGTCGTGGTGGCCCCGGCTATCGCTTCGACGACGAACTGCCCAAGGCCGGCCAGTACGAGATCGGTTCGTTGGCCATGGCCAACGCCGGCCCCAACACCAACGGTTCGCAGTTCTTCCTCATCAGTGGTGCCGACGGTGTTCGTCTGCCACCGGCATACGCGTTGTTCGGCAAGGTCGTGAAGGGGCTCGACGTGGTGGAGGCCATGCAGAACGTGCCCACCGGGCCCGGCGACCGTCCGCACACCGATGTGGTCATCAACTCGGTCACCATCACCGTCGCCGACTGAACCACCACATGTCGGCCGAGCCGGTGCAGTTGAGCCCGCAACAGGCTCGTCGCATCGCACTGGCCGCTCAGGGATTCGCCAACCCGCGACCCTCCGGACGAACCGATCGTCGTCACCTGCGCAAGGTGCTGGATCACGTCGGGTTGATTCAGATCGACTCGGTCAACGTGTTGGTGCGCAGTCAGGAACTCCCACTCTTTTCTCGTCTGGGTTCTCACGATCGATCGCTCATACCGTCGGCCACCAAAGCCGGTGAATTGTTCGAATACTGGGGGCACGAGGCCGCGCACGTGCGCACCGAACACCATCGCTTGTGGCGTTGGAAGATGGAGCAGTCGCTCAGTGGTCCGTGGCGCAGTGCCGAGGAGCTGCTGAAGAAGCGTCGTGGTTACGTGGAAGAGGTCTTCCAACGCGTGGTCGCCGACGGCCCCGTGGCGGCCGGCGACTTGTCCGAGCGCACCGAGAAGAAGGGTTCGTGGTGGGACTGGGATCACGCCAAGTTGGCGCTGGAGTATCTGTTCATGTGTGGACGCGTCACCGCCACGCGTCGGCCGAAGGACTTCGCGCGCTTGTACGACCTTCCCGAACGAGTGATCCCCGCCGCGCACCTGAACGCCTCCACGCCATCGGTGCACGATGCGCAACGGGAACTCCTCGACATCGCCGGGCGATCCGTCGGCGTGGGCACCGCGCGGGACATCGCCGACTACTTCCGCATCAAATTCGCCGTCGCCAAACCACGTATCGACGAGCTGGTGGAGAGCGGTCGGCTGTTGCCCGCGGTCGTGCACGGCTCGAAACACAAAGTGTTCGTTCACGCCGATGCGCGCTCACCACGCTCTGTCGATGCTCGTGCGCTGCTGTCGATGTTCGACCCGGTGGTCTGGTTCCGTCCACGGGCGGAGTGGTTGTTCGACTTCCACTACCGCATCGAGATCTACACACCCGAGTCACGACGCAAGTACGGGTACTACGTGTTGCCGTTTCTGTTGGGCGACCAACTGGTGGCCCGCGTCGATCTGAAAGCCGATCGGGCCAACGGCACCCTTCTGGTGCCGGGTGCTTTCACCGAACATCACGCGGACCCGAAGGTCGTGGCTGTGGCCCTGGCCGCGGAATTGCGCGAGATGGCGACGTGGTTGAACCTCGAAAACATCCGGGTCGGAACGAAGGGCGACCTGTCCAAGCCCGTGCGTTCGGCGTTGTCGAGTCGGGTTATCGTCGAGAGATGATTCGGCGTCGACGCGTTCTATCGATCGTGGCACTGTTTGCCGGCGTCGTGTCACTGGCGGTCGTGCTCGCCGTCAGCGTCTCGATGAATTCGAGAACATCGGTCGGCGCGTCGGCACAGGCGCCCGACGGATTCGTCGTGCCCATCACTCCGATCCGGGTCTTCGACTCGCGAGAATCAGCGGAACCGCTAACCACGTCACCCTCTGGTTCAGGGCGCGTGATCGACGTGTTCAAGCCCGTGTTCGCATCGGTGGATGTCATCGGTGTGTTCGCCAATGTGACCGTTGTTGGCGCGGGGGCGGATGGCTACGTCACCGTCTATCCGACGGGGCGTGATCAACCGAATGCCTCCACCGTGAACTTTTCACGTGGTGAAACTGTTGCCGCATCCACCCTGATCGCTCGAGGACCGGAGGGTTCCAGCACTTTTGCGGTGGTAACACCGCGGGCGAATGCCACGGTCGATGTAATCGTTGACGTGTTTGCTTTGGTGACGAGCGATCCGACGCGATCGGGGTCTGCGGTCATTCGCACCATTACCCCGGGGCGTGTTCATGACACACGTTCGACATCTCGCGTCGGTCCCGGCGAGTGGCGATCGATACCTATCACCGGCAAGGCTCTCGACGGCTCAAGTGACATAGTTCCTTCTGATGGCTCGGTCGCGGCGGTGGCGGTCAACATCACTGTCGTCAACACATTGGAATCCAGTCGACCAACGTGGATCTCGACGACTCCCGGAACTTCGCTCGTCAACGTCGACAAGGGGCGTATGGCAGCCAACTTTGGGTTGGTCCCCCTCGCTTCTGATGGCAGCATCAGCATTTTCAACGATGCTGGTGCGACCGATGTGATCGTCGATGTGTGGGGATACGCCACCTCCCGTGGAGTGTCGGAGTCGGCGCCGGGACGCATCGTGGTTCTCGACACTCCGTTCCGGGCGATCGACTCTCGTCCGGATCCGCTCGGCCCCGGTCGTTCGGAGGCATGGGATTTCACCGAGTTTGGTCGCAGTCTGGCTTCCAGCCGTAATGGACTGGGTTCGGTAACAGCGCTCGTCGGCAATCTCATCGGGACCGACCTACGGCGTCGGTATCCGGGCCTCGCAGTGACCACATTTCTCTCGGCGTACCCCAGTGGGGGTTCAATGCCGTCGACCTCGAATCTCAATCTGATCGAGGGAGACACCAAGTCGAATCTCGGTCTCTTTCGCCTTGGTGGGGGGAGCATGTCGATTTACAACGATGATGGGTATTTGAACTACGTCCTCGACGTTTCGGCAGTCATCGTCGACTAGTCCTCATCCGAATGCGACGAATTCCCACCCATCATCGCGCAACATCGAGATGACAGTTGGGAGAGCCCTCGTCATTCCGCCGAAATTTCCCGAGCAGTCGTGAAACAACAGCACCAGGCCCTTTTGGGTAGTTCGGGCTCGTGTCATCTGGCCCCTCACCGCGCCAATGATCGACGCTGAATCGGAGTCCATTCGAGGTGGACCGCCATTCCACATGACCTCGGACCAGCCCAAAGCACTCGTCGCGGCGCGGACTCGTTGATCGGTGGAGCCGTACGGTGGCCTGTAGAGGGTCGGACGTGTGCCGACGATTTCTTCGATCCAGTCAGCCGCCATACTCAACTGATCTGAAATTCCCTCGGAGTCGAGTTGTCTCAATCGACGATGATCCATCGTGTGGTTCTGAATGCTGTGGCCGAAACTTGCTGCATATTTCGCCTCTGATGGAGTGCGCCGAACCTGTCCGCCGATGACAAAGAAGGTTGCCGGTGTGTCACCCAGTAGATCGACTGTTCGACGAGTCTTGGTAGCGCACGGCCCATCGTCGAAGGTGAGTGCCACCTGGCCCGGCTGCGGCCACTTCACCCGCGGGGCAGCGAACGGTGCGGGTACCGCTGGAAGTTGGCGAATCTGCACGGACTCTCCGCGTCGCGCGGGCTCGAGCGCCACCGGCGGCGATCCGCTGACCCCGACCACACCGACCAGCGTGATCGCGACAGTGACTGCACCGGCGCGAAGGGCGAATCGCCGAATGCTCAATGCTCTCCGCCCATCCGCATGCTGCTGATCGTAGTCTGATCCCATGAAGCGACCTCCCATCGCCATCGCCGGTCGCGTGGCGGCCGCCGGCCGCGTGTCGCGTAGTGCCATCTCGTTCGCTGGTCGCGTGTATCTGGATGCCGTGCTGCGAGCCGGTGGTGAACCACTGACGCTCAGCCCGCGCGAGTTGCGCCACGATGAGGCGCTACATCTGCTGAAGGGATTCCGGGCGTTGGTGTTGATGGGCGGGGCCGACGTCGACCCGCATCTGTACGGCCAGCAACGTCAACCTCACGTGTACGGAGTGAACGCCGAGCAGGATCATTTCGAGATGGCGTTGGTCCACGCCGCGATCGAGATGAAGTTGCCCACGCTGGCGGTGTGCCGTGGCATCCAGTTGGTGAACGTGGCTCTTGGCGGAACCCTCATCCAACACATCGGCGACATCCCCGGTGTCGTTCGACACGCGCCGGGCAAGTTTCCGGCCGGTCAGGATTACGTGTTACACGATGTCGACATCACCCCACGCACGAAGTTGTCGAAGGCCGTGGGAGCGACGAAGGTGAACGTCGCGTCCTTTCATCACCAAGGAATCGACATAGTCGGCAAGGGTTTGAAAGTGGTGGCGCGGTCCGCCGACGGTCTGGTGGAGGGTCTCGAACACACCGGTCGTGATCAATGGCTCATCGGCGTGCAGTGGCATCCGGAGGACACCGCGGCCACCGACTCGCACCAGCAGAATCTGTACGACGCGTTGATCAGCGCGGCGCGGTAGGCGCCAGCGCCCAGCGCAAGGTCCTCACCAACGTGGTGCCCGCCGGTCGTACCAGCGCGCGTTCGCTGACGGGGAACCACGGCAAGCGCAACGGAATACGGGTCCACGCGGGCATCAGGCTGACCGCGGCCGCGGCCAGCAAGCCGTACGCCGGTCGAACCAGGATGGGCAACGGTGGTGTCAACAGCAGATAGCGCGCGGCGTCACGGGCCTCGGCGGACGAACGCAGCCCGGGTCGATACTCGCCCAAGGCGACCCGCAACTCGTCGAGCGATCGCGGTGCGTCCACCACTCCCAACGCGGTGGCGATGACCGCCATGTCGGCCACGTAGCCGTCGTAGTCGGAGTCGGTCAGGGTCGTGGCCCCGAACGCGCGGTGAGCCGCGATGAACGAGTCCACCTCGGCGATGTGCACCCACTTCAACAAGTGCGGGTCGTTGGCGCTGTACGCGCGACCATCGGACGCCGTGCCCACCACGCGGGTGTGAACCCTCTTGATCATGTCGATGGTTCTCTGGGCTTGCTCGGCCGGGCCGAAGGTGGTGGCGGCCAGGAAGTCGGCGGTGCGTTGCAGACGGCCCCACGGATCGGCCTTGTAGTCGCTGTGTTGGGCCACACCGGCCATCGCCAAGGGGTGGAGGGACTGGAACAACAACGCGCGTAGACCACCGACGAACATGCAGGTGTCGCCGTGAATGACACGGATGGGTCGATCCTCGGCGAACCAGCGATCTCCGGGGGACTCGAACAATTGGGCCGCCCGTTCGTCCGCGTTCGGGCCCACCACCTTGGACTTGACGGCGTCGGCCACCGCGTCACGCACTCGGGCAACGACATCTCGGGGTTCCACGGCCATGTCCCATCGTCCCACGACCCTCGGACAGTGTCCATGCGAGGGGGATACGCTCGTCACATGGCCGACGAGTCCGAAGCGCCGAAGTCCGACACCGATCGGATGCCGCGTTGGGTGTGGAAAGCCACCTTGGTCTTCTGGTTGGGGTTCCTCGCCACCATCCTCTTCCGATACGCGTATTCGCGTCTGTCGTCGTTGTTGGTCATCGGTCTGGTGTCGCTGTTCTTGTCGTTGGCCATCGAGCCGGGCGTGGCCAAGTTGGCCCGACGAGGCTGGCGACGTGGTCGGGCGACGATGTCGATCATCCTGGGCATCGTGGTGGGGACGCTGTTTTTCGTGGTGGCCATCGGCACGTTGGTGGGCACCCAGGCCGCCGATCTGGCACAGAACTCCGACCGTTACGTGAATCGCACGGTCGACTTCCTGAACGACAACCTGAACACCGACATCGATGCGCAGAAAGTGAACGACAGCATCCAGGATCCCGATGGACCGGTGCAGAAGTTCATTCGTGGGCAACAGGGAACGGCGATCAAGTTGTCGGTCACCGCGCTCGGTCTTTTGCTGCAGGCGTTCTCCATTCTGTTGTTCACCTTTTACATGGTCGCCGACGGGCCCAAACTTCGTCGTGCCATCTGCAGTCGTCTGAAACCCGATCGCCAGGAACGGGTGTTGGCGACATGGGAACTGGCCATCGAGAAGACCGGCGGATATCTCTACAGTCGCGCTCTGCTGGCGGGCGTGTCGGCGCTCGTGCACTGGATCGCGTTCCAGTCGTTGGGGACCGCGGCGCCGGTGGCGCTGGCGGTGTGGGTCGGCCTCGTCTCGCAGTTCATCCCGGTCATCGGCACCTACATCGCCGGTGTGTTGCCGGTGTTGATCACCTTCATCGACTCGCCGGTGAAGGCCCTCATCATCATTCTCGTGATCATCGCGTATCAGCAGCTCGAGAATTTCTTGGTGGCACCGAAGATCACGGCGCGCACCATGGAGATCCATCCGGCCATTTCGTTCGGTTCGGCCATCGCCGGCGGAGCGTTGCTCGGCCCCGTGGGCGCGGTGCTCGGATTGCCGGTGGCGGCGATGGCGGTGGCGTTGGTTGGTGCCGCCGGTGAGCGCCACGAGTTGATCGCCAACCCCTTGGTGGAGTCCGCCGAACGCAAGCCCCGACCGGAACGTGACTTGTCCGCGGGGGCGCGCCGTCGGTTCCG
>JAJTEQ010000100.1 GCA_021298195.1 Ilumatobacteraceae bacterium | reverse complement strand
TCGCATCCGGTAAGCGTGATGCTCTGGCCGATGCCGATGTCGGTCGCCTCGAGGGTCTGGATCACGACGTAGTCATCGAGCCTCATCTGCTCGATTACTGCGAATGTTGCCATGGTCCAGACCCTCGTCCCTGCGATGCCGTGCTGGGGATCAGGTCAACTTGACGAACTTGGTCGCGTCGATCATCAGGGTCGCAAAGTAGCCACGCCACGCCAGCGTTCTGGAGAGCGTTGACGGGGAGTCGAGACTGATTGCGCCGCGCTGATTTTCGAAGATCTCGAAGCCCGACGGGTCGCCCACGATGACGGTGTCGGCCGCGAAGTTGCGGTCGACGATCACGGTGAGGCCGAACGCCTGCCCGGCGCCGTTGGCTCCGCTGGGCACCTGCTGGCCGAACGCGTTCATCGGCATGGTGGGGGCCAGAAGAGGCCTGCCGGTCGTGTCCGTCAATTTTCCAAGAGACGCGAACATGTTGGGACTGAGCAACAGATGGGTCGGCAGGTTGCCGAGGCTGTTGTTCAGGATGGTCGACGCGGCGTCGTAGATGTCGGAGATCCACTCGGACGGCGAGGTCGGGTCGGTGAGGACGGCCGACTGGGTGCATCCGGCGAGCAGGTTGTCGGCGGCCACGTTGTCCGTGGTCACTGCGTAGATGCGGCCGAGATCGTCGAGGATCAGGCTCAGGACGGCCGGGTCGGTCCAGTCGAGGTCCTGTTCCGAGATGTTGACGTAGCCGCCGTAGGTGCCCTTCGTGACCTGATTAGAGGTCACGACGAACGTGCCGGACTGGAGCGCCGCGTTCTCGGCGGACTGGACGGCCATGGAGGTGTGCGTGGTGACGCTCGGACGGATGAACACCTTGCCGCCTCCGGGCATGGCCTTCACGCCGATGGCGTCGACGACGGGGCGACGGCCCTGCAGGTTGTTGTAGGCGGGGCCCACGATAGGGGTGGGCAGGATGCCGGGCGTGTCGGTGGTGACCACGTCCGGGGCGGCGGCCTTGAGGGCGTCGCTCATGCGGTGCCATGCGTCGCCTCCGGCGATCGCGGCGGCCAGATACTCGACGGCGGTCGGGAGCTTGGCTTCACGCTTGACGGCGGTGGCGTAGATCGGGGTCGTGGCCACAGCGGCCTCGACGGTGGTGGGCTGGACTTCCATGTTCTCCTCCTCGGAGTCTTGGGTTGGGTTGGGTTCTTCTTCGGGGCTTGACGGCTCCTCCTCGGGGGAGGTGGCCGCGATCTCGGTGATTTTCGCGTCGGTGAACGCGGGCATGGCGACGAGACTGATCTCGGCGAGGTGAGCCTTGGTGACGACGGTGGCCTTGAGTTCCTTGTCGTAGTAGGACTCGATCGGCTCGGCGCCGACGCTTACGGCGTCGTACGCTCCGGCCTTGACGAGCTCGATGGCGTCGGCCGAGGCGGCGGTGCGGGCGAATGTGGCGGTGAAGCCGAGGCCCTCGTCCATGTCGGCGATCGCGTTGACGACGCCTCGGAGCTGTGCGGTGTCGTGGTTCTCGAGGAGCTTGGCGGGTTTCTGGTTGACGTCGAACGCGCCCCGGGCGAACGCCACACGGATCCCGTTACTCACCACCGCGGTAGTGGGAGCCCACGGCACGGCAATCCCGGTCACGGTCGCGGGCTTGTCCTCGCCTGCGGCCGCGTCGATCGTCGGGAGTTCTGCGGTGAATCTGATCATGATCGGGAGTCCTCACTGATGCGAACGTCGGCCGAGTCCTCGACCTCGACACCATTCTCGCTCATGTCGTTGACTTCTAGGTAGTCATGTAGATCGAACTCGATGTACCGGCCGGCGGGGAGGATGTCGTTGCTACTAAGGGTTTCTTGGATGCAGTCAAGGTACTGCTTCACCGAGAACAGGTAGAGATCCTGCCGGGCTTGTTGGGCGTTCTGGTAGGTGAACGATCCGGGGACGCCGATGCCGAGCAGGTACGGCGGGACGCCGATGGCGCGGGACAGCTCGAGGGCTTGGAACTGGCGGCCCTCCACCAACTGCAACTTGGATGGGTCGGAGTCGAACTCGTGCCATTCGACCTCGGAGTTGAGGGCGCCGACGGCGGAGACGCGTCGAGCGTTGGCCCATCCTTGGGCGAGTTCGCCGAGGTCCTCGGCGCTCATCGGTTCCGATGACGGTCGCTGTTGTAGGTACCCGGCCGCGATCTCGTTGACGGCGAATCGTTCGGCGGCGGACTGCAACCGGAGCGCGGTTTTCATCGCGGTCGCCCCGGTGTAGATCAGGCCCTGCGTGCCGGAGAGGAATTGGACGACCTCACGCGGGTCGAGTTCCATGCCGTTGAACGTGATCTCGGTGGACGGCCCGAACCACTGCGGGCCGGTCTGGTCGAGCGTGTTGACCATCGCGGCCGGGAGCCACGTGAACGAGAGCGGCCTGCCGGTCGCTTGACTCCTTGAGGTCACGTACCAGAACGCTCGGCCTCGCATGATGAGGTCCGTGGTCGTGTTGGAGATCAGGAAGTTCCGGGTCACCTTGGGGTCGGGCTGGACCATCCAGCGCTCGAGCTCGAGATAGATCTTCTCGTATTCCTCGCCGGTCCATTGGAGCGTGTAGTGCTTGAAGCCCAGCGACCCAGCGACGGCGGTCATCATCTGCACGCCGCGCTGGATCGTCGGGAGTTGCGTGACCAGTTCCTCAGTCGCCCCGACGGTGTACGTGAAGAACTGGCCAACCTGTGCGGCACTGCCGGACGCGGCCTTGATTGTCTCAGCGCCGAACGCGGGGGTGGCGTCCTTGCGTCCGAACAGTCCCATGGCCGGAGTCTCTCACGGTTCCGGAACGGTTCCCAGTCATGTACCGAATGCGAATGCGGCCTTGGGACGCTTGCGGCGCCGGCCGCCCACACCATCGCGCGGGCGAGCTCGATCGGGCCCGGCGACTTCTGCGAGGACAATGGGGCGCCGTCGTTGGTCTTGACCATGACGGCCCGGTTGACGTGTTCGGCGAGCGCCTCGTTGCCGGGCACATGGTGGAGCCGGTCCTCGACGATCAGCGCTCGGACGATCGGGGTTTGAGCTTTGAGTTCCCGGTAGCCGACGATCTCTGTGCGTCGACGGAAGTCGGGAGGGACGTGCTCGACGAGGCCGGGTGGGACGCGAAGCTGGACAGCCGGGTCGGCCATGACTCGGGTGACTTCGCCCCACATGGCGGCCATGGACTCGACGACGAACTCGGTGTCGACGATGATCCGGTCCTCGACGCCGACGGCGCGGACGGCCACATACCGGGACTCGTCGAGGGATGTCTCGATCGCGAGCACGCCACCGGTCGGGATCGGAGTGTCGGTGAGCCGGTCGCCCCACACGTTCGGGATCCACGCCTTGACGGAGCCTTGCCAGAGGTTGAGGTGAGCGCGGACGAACTCGGCGAGCGGGATGGTGGCGAACGCCTCCTCGAGGCCCTCCCACGTGATCGTCGTCCCGAGGGCGGGCGACGCCCACGGCCACCACATTCGGTCGGCGGGTGAGACGCCGGGCGGCGGCGACCATTCGGCGAAGAACATCGGCGACGGCTCGCCCCGGTCGATGCACGCGATCGCCTGCTCGCGCATGGAGATCAGCACGGTGGAGGACGCGTCCCCCGCTGTGGACCAGCACGACATGAGCGGGGATCGGCGGGCAATCTGCGAGGGCTTCAATGCGCCGTAGATGACCTGCGGTTTGATGTCCCAGATCTCGTCCACGAGGAGCAGGTCCACCGAGTAGCCGTGCTTCCCGGCGGTCGCGGCCGCCAACCGGATCGTCGAGCCGTCCGGGAACGTGATGGACTCACGGCCGAACGACTTGTAGGACTTGGCGCCGAACTTCTCGGCCATCACCGGTTCCATCTCACGGAACAGGATGGACGCACGCTCGTATTCGTTGGCGACGATCATGACGGTCTGCGGTTCCCCGCGGATCCCAGCCATGACGGTCGCCCACCATGAGGCGAGCACCTTGAGGCACGACGACTTGCCGACCTGCCGGGCTGTTGAGATGCACGCCGACCGGTGGATCAGGGTGCCGGTCTCCCGATCGGCCGGCGCCGCGTAGGACAGTTGTCCGGCGAGCGCGACCTTCTGCCAGTCCATGAGCTCGAGCCCGTAGATCCGTTCGGCGAACAGGCTCACCGAATCCATGAAGTCGCCGGCCGCCGTGTACGCCGTGATCAGTCTCGGCTCAGTGCGACCCGATCCGGGCAGATCGCCCTCGATCCCACTCGGTTCCGGCTGGTTCCGGCTGGTTCCGAGAGATTCGAGATGGGGGCTCGGGGTGAGGGCTTGGTCGTTCGGGAAAACTGTGGGGGCGTTGGCGCGGTTTTGGAGGCGTCTGGCGGTTTTGCGGTTGACGTGGCGGGCGCCGCGTGAGGCGTTGCATGAGGCGCATGAGCCGACGAGGTTGTCGCGGTTGTAGGGGTCGCCTCCGTTGTCGAGTTCGATGAGGTGGTCGGCTTGTGTTGAGGGTGCTCGGTGGCACCAGTGGCAGGTGGGTTCTTCCTCGAGGACTTGCTTTCTGAGGGCTTTCCATTGGGCTGTGTTGTAGATCGGGTTGCCTGCCATCGGGTTCTCCTTCCGACTTCGTCGGCTGACGCGCGTCTCGTTCCTCGACGCTTGTCCTCATCCTACGTATGACCAGTTGGTGCGTTGTGCCCCCCACACTTCGGGCAACTAGCCCCGGTAGCCGGATTGAGTAGGGCGGACACCGTTGGCGGTTTGTGTCGTTCCGTGACGCCGCTCCCCCACGTCGGGCATGGAGGTCTACCCTCGTCTCCGAGTGTCGTCCTCTGACCGGTTGCGTGCCGGTCGGGCCTGATGCCCACCTCGTCCGTGGGCTGTCGTGATCGGTTGTGGAGTGCGGACGGTAGCAGACCGTCAGTCGGCTGTGCGGAGCATTGAGTTGTGAGGCCGGTATCGGTGTCCGCCCATGCTGATGACGATCCAGCCGACATCATGTTCATCTACAGCGATGAACATCACCGGTATCCATAAGTCTGTGTTGTTGGGGTTGACCTCGAGGGGCCGGATCGGTTGTTGCCAAGGGTGATTCATGATGGGGTCCTTCCGAGACGTCTCACGATCGCCTCCATGTCGTCGGGGTACCAGATGTAAACCTCGGCGCCGGCCGCCTTGAGCGCGGTGAGCCACGCTTTCTGGCCGATCGAGAGGCGTCCGCCTTCCTTCTTGAGCTCTGCGAACACGATGTCGCCGTGCACCGGACGGACGAGGACGAGGTCGGGGAAGCCGGGGTTGCCGGACAACGGTGTCGCCCACCGTCCGGGTCGAACCTGAGCCGGGCGGGTGTGCATGACCATCCAGCCGCGCATCTTCGCGTACTCGATCACAGCCGACTGGAACTCGGACTCGGTCATAGGACCCTCGGCAGGAAGCGAGTGTCTACCAGCGCTAAGTCGGGGATCTGCGGCGTGTCGATCTCCATAAGGCGGCCGGGAGCCTGCGGGCAAGGTTCGCCCTTGCGGAGCATCGGGAACGTGGGAACCTGCTCGTCGAGGATCCAGCCGCGAACGGTCACCTGATCGCACGCCAGCACGCCGTCGATGCTCATGTGGGCGAGCCATAGATAGCAACAGATGAGGAGGTGCTGGTTCCCGGGCTTGTAGCCGGGCGCCCATGCGACCCATGTGTCCCGGTTATAGCGGCTCTTCCCGCATGAGGTCTTGACCTCAGCCTTGTGGGTGTCCTCGAGGATGATGTCGTGCTGATACTTGGGGCCGTGTTCGGCGTTGATGAGGAGCTCGTTGCACAAGTAGTCGACGAGCGCGGCCTCGGCGATGAAGCCGGACAGGCGTTGCGGTTCCTTGGGGAACGGCGAGTCGCGGAGCATCTGGACGCCCCACGCCCGGTGCTCGTCGGTGATCGTGGCGAGCATTAGAACGGGTGCTCCGTCTTGAGTTTGTCGATCATCGCCGACGCTTCACGCTTGGACAGGGCTCGCGGGTCGCCGTCGTAGCGGAGCGACCGGAGAAGCTTGATCTGCGCGTCGGAGGGTCTGTCCGCCATGCGGGTCGAGTCTGCACCTTCTTGCGCCACCTTGCCCATCATCTGACCGGACATTCGTTCCACCTTGTTCATCTCCTCTCGTGACGGACGCTTCCCGGCCGCGTAGATCCAGTTCGCCATGGCACGCCCGATTGCGCTCGTCTCGGCGTTCTCGACGTGGCTGGTGGCGTTCACGCCTCGGTCTGACTTCTCCTCATAGGCGTGGCCGATCGCGACCGGATGAGGGTCGTCGCGGTGCCGGTACACGTCGGCGCGGAACAGGACGGCATGGTCGTCCATGCGGACGATCTCGGTGGCGATCCGGCCGTCGGGATGCGCGGCCCAGAACAGGGCGAGACGCTCCTCGACGGTGGCGTAGGTGGACAGGTCAAACCCCACGCCGCGCCTCCCCACGCTGTTGAATGCGGACGAGGTTGTGGAAGTGCTCGGCCTTGTAACACGGGAAGCACCAGATGCTCCACGACCCGGGCGACCAGTGGAAGATGTCGTCTCCGGCGAGCGGTGCGCCACAACGGCAACACGCCCCCGCGGTCGGCTTCTTGAGGGTATGACGGTCAATCATTGAAAGCTTGAGGGCGACGATCACCTCGAGCGTGGAGCCGGTGAGGTATGGCAGGCCGCCGGGTGTCTCCTCGAGCACGCGGACGAGTTCGTTGAGGGCTTTGCGCATCTGGCCGCGATGGTCGGCGAGGGTGTCGACTTGGAACCGTAGGTTGCGGATCGTGTCGGACTGGTCGGGGTCAGTCATTCGTGTCTCCTTGGGTTGTTGTTGGGCACTGTAGCGAGCCGGTGTCGCATTCTTGAGCATCCTGTTCCGTTCCCGGTGGGAGGTGCCTCCCCAGACGCCAGCCATGTCGGGGTGTTGGAGCGCGTAGGCAAGGCATTGGTCGGCGACCGGACATCTCCGGCAGATGGACACGGCCTTGCGGGTGTCGGCCGCGCCGAGCCTGCCGGGGCCGGGGAAGAAGATGTTCATGTCCATGTTGACGCATTCGGCTCGGAGCATCCATTCCGGCCGGTCGATGTTCATCGGCATGGACGTGACCACGGCTCCCATCCACATCCGTGATGGTGGTCGTGCCAGCGCCAGATCTCGAGCGCCATCGCAAGGTTCACTTCGGGTTCGTTGATCCGTTCCCACGATCCGAACAGGTGGGCGACTTCTTCCTTCCACACTTGGTTGTTCTTGCCACATCTCCTTGAGCACGTTCACGAGCTCCTCTTGAGGCCATCCGACCTTGAGCGCGAGAGGCGCCCATTCTTGGCACGGCGTGTCGATCGGGAGCTCGAGGACGGCGAGGTCGGCTTGGAGGGCGTCGTGCGCCGTCGTGGTTGGGGACAAAGTTGTGGACGTTGTGGATGACGGGGTGGAGGGCACTGGGGTGATGACCACTGTGCGTGGTGTCGGCTCGGTGATGACGGCCGGCGCGGTTTGCGGGTCGTCGTCGAGGGTTCGTTGGACGATCTCGGTGCCTGCGATGAGCGTCATGATGGCCATGGCCACAATCACGACGATGTCGGACAGTCTGCTTCTCATTGGGTTCTCCTCAGGTCGGGGTCTGGGACGATGACGGTCTACCGGATCAGCGTGTGGAAGTCACGTACCGAACAGTCGGGCCCATGTTGCTGGGCCGACGATGCCGTCCGCTTGGAGCCCATTGTTGGTCTGCCATGACTTGACGGCCGCCTCGGTTTGTGGTCCGAACTTGCCGTCGGCAGTGAGGCCAAGCCGGGCTTGGATGAGCTTCACGGACGCCCCTGTTGAGGATCGCTTGAGAGGCCGTCCGGGATACATGGGCGCTGTCGGTGCGGACGTGGCGCTAGCGGGGCTCTGAGGGGATTCTACGAGCCTCTCACGGACTGATGACGCGTCTGCCCATGCTTCTCGGGTGGTTTCGACGTGGATCCAGTCGTGGCCTTGCCCGGGCGACTTCTCGACCCAGCCTCGACCGGCTTCCCAGTACCGGGTGCGCTGGTAGTGGTGGATCCTCTGGATGCCCAACTCGGCGGAGTGCTGGATGAGCCATGGGAGGATGTCGGCCTCAAGGACGGCGATGCCGGGGCCGCCGTGCCGTTCACCAAATCCGAGGTCGACGGCCGCGCCGAACGCGTGCGAGCTCCACGCGGTGCCACCGCGTACCGGGCGCCGATTGTAGATCCCGAGGCTCTTGAGCTTCCACCGGGCGTGGCAGTAGGTGGCGAGGGCTTGCAGGTTCGGCGACGCGCCGTCGTATGGGGCGCCGGGCTCCAAGCCCCGGTTCCACGACTGGAAGCGGGTGGCAACCGTCATGCGACAGTCTCCACGGGCCACGTGAGGAAGATCGCGGCGTGAGTGCCGGTCGGGACGATTGCCCACAACTCCTCGCCCTGTGGGATCTGGACGGTGAAGTTTGTGTTGTTGTCGATCTTGAGGCCGTTGGAGGTGGTGACGTCTGGGCCGCCGATGAATAGGTCGTTGCCGTCGGGCCGGATGACGATCGTCCGGGGCTCGTTGATCGCGGCCGAGATTAACTTGACGGCCGTCGTGGTGACGGTGGTGCGTACTGAGATCATTCTGGGTTCTCCTTGTTGTCCTTGTCCTTGA
>JAJTEQ010000099.1 GCA_021298195.1 Ilumatobacteraceae bacterium | reverse complement strand
ATCATGGCGGGCACGATCATCGCCGCCGTCCCCATACTTGTGGTCCTCGTGGTTTTCCAACGACAATTGGTGCGCGGTCTCACCGCCGGAGCAGTGAAAGGTTGACATGAACATGCGAACGATGAAGACGAGGAAGTCCGTGGCCGTGATCGGCATCATGGCGATCGCCGTCAGCGCGTGCGGCGGCGGTGGAGGTTCCATCGTCGACAGTGGCTCCACCGAGGCCCCGCCCGCCAGCGACGGCGGCTCGTCGACGGAGGCGCCCTCCACCAGTGCCGCTCCCCTGTCCGAGCTGCCTCCGTGCGATCCGACCGCACTCGACGGCGCCGACGGAACGGTCGAGCTGACGTTCTGGCACGGCATGAACGGCGAGTTGGAGAAGTCCTTGGTGGCGCTCACCGACGAGTACAACGCCTCGCAGACCAAGGTGAAGATCAGCTTGGAGAACCAGGGCGGATACGAGCAGACGCTCGACAAGTACCTGCAATCCGGCAGTGGCAGTTTGCCCGACATCGTGCAGGCTCCGGAGTACGCGGTGCAGGTGATGAACGACACCGAATCGAACGTTCCCGTCGGCGCCTGCATCGAGGCCGACACCTACGACACCTCCGACTTCCAGGCCAAGGCCCTCGACCAATACTTCACCGAGGGCGTGCAGTGGGCCATGCCGTTCAACGTGAGCGACCCGGTTCTGTATTACAACAAGAAGGTCTTCGAAGCCGCGGGTCTCGACCCCGAGACTCCGCCGACGTCGCTCGAGGAACTGCGCACCATGTCGCAGGCCATCGTCGCTGCTGACCGAATTGCAGTCGCTGGTGAACGACGGTCTCGCCTACAACGTGGGCGATAACGCGAGCGGCCAGGACGCGCTGTTGAAGTTGGCCGACCCCGACAAGCCCGCCGCGATGACCATCGCGACCTCGGCCGCTCTGGGCACCGTGCTGTCGGTGGTGGCCGCCGGCACCATCGCCGGTGTGGGCGTGAACGACATCGGCGTGGGACCCATGCCCGGACCCGGAGGTGCGCCCGGTGCGATCGTGGGTGGAGCCTCGCTGTGGATCGTGGACAACGGTGATGCCGTCAAGACGGCCGCATCGTGGGACTTCGTCAAGTTCCTCGTGAGTGCGCAGACCCAGTCGACGTGGGCCTCGGCCACCGGCTACGTGCCCGTGCGCAGTGCGGCATTGGAGCTGGATCCGGTGAAGACGACCTACGCCGAAGACCCGCGCTTCCGCGTGGCCTACGACCAGTTGGGAGAGGCCGCGGACACACCGGCGTCGGTGGGTGCGATCCTCGGACCGCAACGGGAGATCCGCAACATCACCGCGCAGGCCATCGCGACGATCCTGCAGGGTGCTCAGGTGGACACCACGCTGAAGGCCGCGGCCAACGCCGCCAATTCACTTCTCGCCGACTACCTCGCCAGCAACGGCTGACCATCCACGACGGCGCCCTAGGGCTGAAGTGCCTTCGAGATCTTCTCGAAGGCACTTCCGATGGCCTTCACCTCGGCACGGGTGAGGTGATCGATCATCAGTCGACGAACACTCGCCAGGTGAATCGGCGCCACCTTGCGCAACAGATTCCAACCCTTCGTCGTCAACTCGGCGTACGCCACCCGTCGATCGGCCTGATCCTGCACACGCGCGACCCACGCGTTCGAGAGGACGCCGTCCATGCGTCGCGTGAGTCCGCTGCGCGACAAGCGCAATTGGTCGGCGAGGTCGCACATGCGTAAACGGCGATCGGGCGCCTCGGAGATCATCGCCAACAGCTGATAATCCCCCATGGTCAGGCCGAAGGGACGCACGTCGTCCTCCAGTGCCTTCATCAGATCCACCGAGGTGGTGATGTACAGGCGCCACGCCTTCATCTCCTCGGGATCGAGCCACTTCGGACCAGCCATGGCGGCAATCTACCCGACCCGCCGAAATAGTTGTGATCGCAATCAATCTTCCGTATAGTTGTGATCGCAACCAATCCGGCACCACCCCCGGGGCCGGCTTCAGCAAGGAGACAATATGGAAATCGTGTTCCTCATCGGGCGGATCCTCTTCGCCTTCATGTTCGTCATGTCGGGCATCAATCACCTGACCAAGGCCGACCACATGGTGGGCTACGCCCAGTTCAAGGGCGTCCCCTCACCCAAGTTGGCGGTTCAGGGCTCCGGTGTCGTGCTGCTGCTCGGCGGCCTGTCGGTGATCCTGGGCGTATGGGCGGACCTCGGCGCCATCGTGCTGGCCGCCATCCTCGTGATCATGGCCGTGAAGATGCACAACTTCTGGGCCATCGAGGACCCGCAGGCCAAGCAGGCCGACATGATCGGCTTCATGAAGAACATCTCCATGGCCGGCGGCGCCGTGTTCATGTTCGCCCTCATGGCCATCGACGGCGCCCCGTACGGCCCGGCCATCACCGAGAGCCTCTTCAACTTCAACTACTGATCACCGATCTGCGCGATCCGGCCCCCATCGATGCTCCTCCCCCCGGAGCGTTGGTGGGGGTCGACGCTGTGTGGGGTCAGCTCACGCTTCGGACATGCCGCGCAACGACGACTGCTTCGACTGCTGGTCGATGAACCACTGATAGGTGGTGCGGATGCCGCGGTCGAGGTCGTACGACGGTGACCAACCGAGATCGTTCAGGCGACTGACGTCCAGCACCTTGCGCGGGGTCCCGTCGGGCTTGGAGGTGTCGAATACCAGCCGGGCCGACGGATGCACGATGTCACGCACCTTCTCGGCCAACTCGCGAATGCTGAGGTCCACTCCGGTTCCCACGTTGATGTGCGAGTCGTCGCTGTAGTTCTCCATCAGGAACACGCACGCATCGGCCAGATCGTCCACGTGCAGGAACTCACGCATGGGGCTGCCGGTGCCCCAGATCTCGACCGCGTCCCCGCCCGATTGCTTGGCGTCGTGGAACTTGCGGATCAAGGCCGGCAACACGTGGCTGGAGGCCAGGTCGAAGTTGTCGTTGGGGCCGTACAGGTTGGTGGGCATCGCCGAGATGAAGTCGCAGCCGTACTGACGTCGGTAGGCCTGGCACAACTTGATGCCGGCGATCTTGGCGATGGCGTACCACTCGTTGGTGGGCTCGAGCGGTCCGGTGAGAAGCTGATCCTCGGTGATGGGCTGGGTGGCGTGCCGTGGGTAGATGCACGAGCTGCCGAGGTACAGAAGCTTGGTGACGTTCGTGCGGTGGCTGGCCTCCACCACCGTGCCGTGGATCATCAGGTTGTCGTAGATGAACTCGGCCGGCCGGGTGCTGTTGGCCAGAATGCCACCCACGGTGCCGGCCACCAGGAAGACGTAGTCCGGTCGGTTGTTCTCGAACCACACGTTGACCGCACCTTGATCGCGCAGATCCAGTTCGCGACGCGTGGCGGTGAGGATGTTGGTATGGCCACCCGCCTCCAGGCGTCGAACCACCGCACTTCCCACCAAGCCGGCGTGACCGGCCACGAACACCGCTGAATCCTTCGGCATCGGTTGGAACATCACTGCACCTCCTGGAGCGAGACTAGTGCTTCGGTCAGCGCGTCATCCGCCCCATCCAAAGGCGTAGACGTCCAGGGACTTCGTGTTCGGATCCCACCCGATGTCGCACGACTCGACCGAACTGATTCGTGACGTCCCCGACGCATCTTGGTACCAGAAGGTCGACGAGTAGTCCCAATCCTCGGATGTGCGACGAACGAGAAACATCGGACCCTTGTCGGGGTACGTGTTCCCCTGAATGTCTGGCGATGGAACATTCGTCTGCTGGAACTCGGCGTACATCCACGAATCGAAGTAGTTGTAGTAGCACTCGGGGACTTCTCGCGGCGCGGTCTCCGACGACAGGTAGATCGTCAGCGGATACTTGCCCGCCCAACCGCCGTGCTGACACCGAATCCACACGAGGGCATCGCTCAGCCCGTCGCGATCGACGTCACCTCGCGCCAAAACCGAGAAGTCGAAGTTGTACGCACCGAAACTCGCCAGGTCACCGATGTTCATTTGAGGGTCGTTCGGATCGGAGGCTGGCTCTTCGATCTCGCCGTTCTCGATGGACGTCGCCCAGGCATCGAACTCCGGGAGCGAACCGTCGGTGAGTCGAGTGGCTCCGATGCTCGCCGCGACGGTTCCACATTCCCCATCGGGCAACGGTGCACTCGCCAAGAACGCGTCGGTGATCTCACCCATTGCCACCGGCTCGACGACCGCCGGCGGCATGGTCGAGTCCGGCGTCTCGAGAACCACGTCCGTCGAGTCGGTGGTGGTCGAAGTTGAATCATCGGACGTGGTGACCGACGCATCCGTGCGACCACCGTCGCCCCCGGAACATCCGGCGAACGAAACCGCCGAAAGTGCCACGACGCACAGAACCGGAAGACCCGGTCGGAATTGTCTGCTCATGAGTTGTCGCCTTTCGTTTGTTTCGAGTTCTCAGTCGACGAGTGCTTGATGAAGCAGCGTCTTGAATTGGCTGCGGATCGGATACGTGCTCGACGGCATCAGTTGCGTCATGAACACGGCGGTGATGTCCTCGACCGGGTCCACCATGAACCAGGTGCTGGCCGCACCACCCCATCCGTAGTCACCGACGGAGCCCGGAACCTTGGCTTTCACCGGATCGATGGTGACGCTCACGCCGAGGCCGAACCCGACG
>JAJTEQ010000098.1 GCA_021298195.1 Ilumatobacteraceae bacterium | reverse complement strand
GGTGTGTGCGCTGGTGGGGGACTTGCGGGGTCGGTGTGCCATTGGGTGCTCCCGGTTGTTGTGTCCCCCCGGGGGGTGTTTGTTTGGGGGTGGGTGTTTGTGTGTGTTTGTTTCCGGGGGATACCCCCCCGTATTTAGTGGGCGGTGCGGGCCCATGCGGTGTGTAGGGGGCAGGGGCCGGGCTCGATGGGGTGGCCGGTGGCGACGAGCGCCATGGTGTCGATGGGGTTGGGGCATAGGCAGGGGAGCCGACCGGGGTGGTCGGTGGGTTCGGTGTAGGTGAGCGGGCCTCGGCCGTCGATGAGGAGGATCGCGGTGATCGCTTCCGCGAGGCGGGTGAGGTCGCCGTCCTCGAGTGCGCTCGAGGTGCGGTGGTGTGTGGGTTGGGTTGGGTGGCATCGGCAGATCTCGCACCCGGTGCGGTGCTCGGTGCAGACGGTGTGGCCTTGATGCCGGGGGAGCGGTTGCGGGCCTGCGGGTGGTGCGGGCAGGTTGCGGATCTGCCAGATCACGGCTCCGGTCCCGGCACCTTCTCCGCATTTGCGGGTGAGGTGTGCCGCGAGGGTTGCGGATGTCCATCCGGCCGCGGCGGCGTCGTCGAGTGCGCCGACGAGGTTGGGTGCGTCGTCGATTCGTAGACGTTGGGGTAGTGCTCGGTTGAGTTCGGAGACGTTCATTCGGTGGCTCCTCGGGAGACGTGTTCGTATTCGTGACGTATGAATGGATGAGCGGGAAGTGCTCGGGAAGATCCGGGTCGCGAACCCGTCGAGGGGTTCGCTCGAGTCCTTCCCCGGTCGAGTTCCCTCACCCGGTTGACTTGAGCAACGCCGGGCCGCAATTCCTGGCCGCGTGCGTCCCGGGCAGTTTCCCGACCGGGGGGTCGGGGGACGCAACCGGAACCGCTACGACGCGGGTTCACCGCCCGGGTGAGGGGGGCCCTACTGCGGTGGGGGGTCGTGGCGTGGCCGGTTGTGGTCGCCGGGCCGCTCGCCCCTGGCGTACTCACTCTCGGCGCACGTGGGGCAGTCGGGGTCGATGTCGCGGGTCCACCGGTGCGAGGCGAACGCCTGCGCGGTAGCGGGATCGCACGTGGGGCAGGGGCGGCCGGTGATGATCCACGACCCGCAGGAGCGGCATCGAGCGGCCTCGAGCCCGGCCGGGCCGACACGTAGGAGCGTCACGCGGGCACCCCCGCGGATTGAAGCTTTGTGAGGGGGGCGAGGAGTGTTGGGGGAGCGGCTCGCCATGATCCGGTGCCGCCGTAGTTGACGGGGGTGCCGTGGTCCCATGCGATCGCGGCCGGGACGTAGCCGAGGATGGTGACGGTCGCGGCTCCGCCGCGGTCGAGGGTCGCGTGAGTGACGACGATGTTCCGCTCGGCTCGGACATCCTTCTCGGACACCTTGACGGGGTTGCCCATTCGGGTGATGCGGCGAACCTCGAGGTCGGTCGAGACGTCGGCGGAGTCGTGGTGGTACGTGTACGCCGCCCACGCGCCGAGGTTCACGTACCGGTCGAGGCACTTGCCGACGGCGATCTCGCAGACGAGTGAGAGCGTGCGGTCGCGGAGCGCGTCGGGGCCGGTGGGGTCGATTGCGGTGTAGTAGCCGTGGCCCATGCCTCGGGCCGCGATCGCCCGGATGGTCTGCCCGGCCACGCCTCGAGCGACGTCGACCTCCCACGGCTCGAGGCGCACGACGGGCCGGGTCATACGGTGACCACCTGGCGCACGGCCCGCTCGAGTTGGGCGAGGAGGAGGGTCGCTTGCTCGGGGGTGAGCCCGTAGGAGGTCGTCGAGTCGTCACCATCGACGACGCGGATCTCGACGGGGCAGTCGGTGTCGAGGTGTCGGACGCGGGCGAGGAGACGGGGCGCGTATGCGCCGAGGTTGTCCGAGTTGGTCACCATCCCGGCTCCTCGGCCCACGGGGACTCCTTGGCCTCGAGTGCGGCGGTGTTCGCTTGCTGCGCGTCGAGCACCTTGAGCGCGTCGATTACTGCGGACGCCTCCTTGCTGGTGAGATCCTCGGCCGAGCGGACGGGCCGCTTCACGACCTCGAGGATGAGACTCCCCGCGGCCTCGGCCGACTTGATACCGGTCTGCCGCATGAGGGCCCGTATCGCGCCGATCTGCTTCTCGGTGGCGGGCCTGCCCTCGGGTCGAGGGGTGTCCGACTGCTCGAGAATCCGGGTCCCGGGCATCTCCTCGAGGACGTTCCCGATCGCCTCACCCATCGAGGGGGAGGGGGAGGGAGCGGGGGCCGTCGGGCCCGAGGGGGATCGGGTCGCGCCGACGTCACCCCCGCTCCCCGTCTTGGGGGCCGCTACCGCTGCGGCCTTCTCCATCTCCTGCCGGGACGGGCGGGCACCCTTAGTCGAGTACCCGAGATTGGCGAGGGCTCGACCGATCGCCGAGGTTTCCCCGGCCTCGAGCGCGAACACCGCATTGACTCCGCGCTCGGAGCGGTGCTCCTGCGCGAGCCCGGTCGCGGCTACCTCGGTGCCCTCGGCCCGGTACACCGACGCGGACACCACGCACGACACGAGAGCGCCCGAGTCGTCGGTGTAGTAGTGCTCGAGTCGGGTCGTGATGCGGCCGTTCGGGTTGTCGGCGTAGAACGCATGGATTCGCGTGTCGACGTCCTCGTAGTTGTCAAGGTTCATTAGTTGGCCTCGGTTTCGGTGTTGTCGTCGTTGTCGTTGTGGGGGTGCGCGTACCACCGGCGAGGTGTGTCGCGCTTGGCGAGCGCGGCTCGAGCCCGCTCGAAGTCGAGCACCTGGCCGTGAACGTCGTCGGGGTGACGTCGGCCGTCGATGGTGTTAGAGCGGTAGCCGTCGGAGAACCGCACAACCGCCCACCCGGTGAGGAACATCGCGAGCGCGAGGAGGAGCCACATCACCGGGAACCACCGCCGAACACTCGACGGGAGAGGTTCACCGACTTAGGCACCGGCTCGAGGTGGAGCGGCTTCACGCATAGCGGGTTGCGGCACCGGTGGTCGACCTCGACGGGTTCGCCATTCATCCGGCCCGGGATCGGGCCACCGGTCGCGATCTCGTAGATGAACCGGTGCGCTTGGATCGGCCGCGTCGAGCCGGTCTGCCCGGCGACCTTCACGCGGATCACGCCGTAGCCGCCTCGGGTGGTGCCGTCCCACACATCGCAGTCGGTGTCGGTTGCGCCGTAGCGGATGAGCCTCGCGATCTCGTCGGGCACCACCGCGGGCCGGTAGACATAGGTCGAGGTGTGTCGCTTAGTGGTCACGCGGCACCCCCCTCGAACCGCGCCTCCGCGCACGCCTCGGCCGCTACTGCGAGCCCGTCCGCCAGGTGCGCGGCCTCGTCGGGGGAGACGCGGATGGTGATCGTGGTATCGCCGAGCGGCAGGATGAGTCGCACGCCGGGGTATTCGTCGATCTCGACCCGGAGCCGCGACCGGCCGGTCGCGTGGGTGTCGATCGTGTAGCCGACGGCCGGTGCCGCGGTCTGCTGCCTACGAGTCCCGTCCACGCGGGACATTGACGCAGGCTTGATATCGCCCGCGGGCGAGAACCTTCCATCGTGGAAGGTCTTTCTCGGGCGGTGCAAGGTACTAACGGACATAGGTCGATCCCCCTCGGTTAGTCCCGAGGGGTCGAGGAGGGCCGAGCCCTACGTCACGAGAATGTCATAAACGTCGGTTACCGGCGAATCCCTCGAGCCTCGGGAGGATTACACGAGGAGAATACACCCGCCGGTCACGGCCCGGTCAATACCCGATCACCGCGTGTCGGCCGCGTCTGGCGGGTCCTGGCCGAGCGACCCTCGGAGCATCCACCCCGCGAACCCACCCGCCACCGCGCCACCGATTCCGGCGATCGCGGTCACCGCGTCCGCGGCCGCGTCATCGAGTCCCAGGACGACGAGCCCGATCACCGACGCGAGGATCGTGACCCCGCCGACGACGAGCCCCACCACCCCGAATAGTTGAGTCCCGGTCACGGCTTCACCTTCCCGAATAGTCGAGCCTGCACACGCTCGGAGAATCCATCCCCGGGCCACCCCTGCGCCTCCCGGTACGCCTTGAGCCCGGCCACCGGGTAGGGGGCACGCTTGCTCGCGGGCACCTTCCCCGGGTCCACGTACCCGAGATCCGCGAGACGGGCCTTGACTCGCCACGCTGCGAGGTTCGCGTCGCCGGGCCGGTCACCCTTCTCGGGGTGTACCCGCATCACGGCCGACCTCGACGGGATCGTGCCGTCCCATAGGGCCGGGCCGGTGGAGAGCCGCTCGAGGACCCGTTCCCGCCACCACGGGGCGTTGTACGGGGCCGGGGTATCGGACCCGGGCCACTCCCGCCACGCACCGTCGATCGTGTCGTTTTTGCGGCCGAGGTTCGGCGACGGGCGGGTGTTCCCGCCGTGGCATCCGTCGGTCCAGCACTTGTGGGTCGCGATCGAGCGCGGGTCGGTCCACCCGAACACCTCCCACAATGCCGCGACCATCCGCGTCGTGTTCTCGATCTGGTAGTCGGTGAACGTGCCCACCTTGACGCCGGGGTCGTCGATCTCGATTCCCCATAGGAGGTCGGGGCGGTTGCCCTCGGGGATGCCTGCCCACGGCCACGGCCCACCCTGCCCGCAGTGGTAGGCGGCACCATTGAGAGCGGCGAGGAGGTACGTGGAGCCGGGCACCTTCCCGACGAGCGCGTTCGCGCATGGCTTGTCATACGCGGTCACGGCCCACCCGAGCGACGGGGCCGGGTTCGAGGTCGACGCGCTCGAGGTCGAGGCCTTCATCGCCGCGAGCACCTCCGCGGCCGTGGGCCGGTTCAAAGCTTTGAATTTTCGTCGAGGTCCCGAACCGGTAGGTCGAGCGGGTCCGGGGCGGTTTCGGGGACGTCGATTGCGGCTCGCTCGATGTCCTCGAGTGTGACGTCGGCGAGATCGAGATCGGGTAGGGGTTCGGTCATGGTGTGGGTTCCTTCCATCCGTCGGCGGGGGTGTGGGTCCATCCCGGCTCCGGCCACGCGAGCACCGGGACCTCGTGGGTGGGGCCGTCGGGGTCGGCCGGGTCGACCGGGACGGTGACGACGCGGCCGGTGTCGACGGGGGAGGTCGGGTAGGGGATGAGGTGCTCGAGGTCGACGCCGGGGACCTGGGGGTCGGTCGAGTCGACCGCGTAGACGCCGAGGAGGACCCCGGCCGCGTCGAGCGCGGCGTAGAGGTCGGGCACGTTGTCGCCGAACAATGTCGCGCCGCCGCGCCGGGTGGCCTGCTCGGTGAAGATCATCACGCGGCCGGACCCGCCGAGCGCGCCGTAGCGACCGCCGCCACCGCCACCGCCCGTGCCCGCGGTTCCCGCGCCGGGAGGGATGTCGGTCGAGTAGGAGCCGCCGCCGCCGCCACCCGCGCCGCCGGGGGTGGAATTGTTCCCTTCTGCCAATCCTGAGCCTCGGCCGCCGCCACCCGCGTAGTGCGTGCCGTTCACGGTCGGCCCGTCCTTGTATCCGGCGGGCAGGGGTGAGTCACCGCACCCACGCTCGAGATTCGGGGAAGGGGTCGAGGAGTTGACCGCGCCGACGTTGCCACCCGGGGCGGTCAATGCGCCGAACGCTGACGCGGTGCCCGCGCCGCCGATCGTGACGGCGACGGGGGTGGACACGGGGACGCCTCGGTAGACACGGACGCCGCCACCCGAGCCGCCGCCGGGGAAGTGGCCTCTAATCCCTGCGGAGTAGTCGAGCGCCGCGCCGGTGCCGCCGCCGCCGATGACGACGACGCCGACGAGCGTGACACCGGGCGGGGGTGTCCACGTTCCCGAGGCGGTGACGTTGCCCACCAGGGTCCCGGGGACGGTGTAGGACGTGCCGACGCCGACCGCGGATAGGGCCGCGTCGATCTTCTCGGCGAGCGACTTCACGATCGCGGCCGACTCGGTGATGAGAGTCCCCGCATCGCGTCGGTGTCCTCGAGGTACGGGATGAGCCGGACGGGTGTGTATTTCACGCCGCCACCCCCGGCTCGAGAGTCGGCGGGGAGAACCGGTACGCGCCGACCGCGGTGTCGCCTGCGGTCTGCCACGACATCGCCACATTGCCCCACCGGGCCGACTCGCGCAGGAGCGCGTACTCGACGACGCGGAGCGCGATCCCGTGGGCGGTGCCGTCGAGAGTCTCATCCCACCCGAGGACGACATACGTCTCCTCGACCCCCGCAGGGGTCGACGCGGGAGCACCGGTCACCCACACGACGTCACCGACCTCGAGGTCGAGGACGTTACGGGTCCGGGTCGCGTCATAGGCGGGGAGCGCGAGATCGAGGTCGAGTGACTCGGTGCGCCACGACGGGGCGTGCATCCGCTCGAGCACCTCCTCCGCCACCGCGAGCGCGTCGGCCCGCGTCGAGTAGAGGCTCGAGTGAGCCTTCTCCTGCCACCGGCCGAGATCGAGTTCGAGTCCCTCGTCGGACACCATCACGATCTCCTGCGGCTCGGCCGTCCCGTACCCGCAGACGACTCGGGTCGCCAGGTCCCCGATCGACTTCACCCACGCCGACGACGGGAACACACCCCCGGCCGGGAGCACCGCCCGCACGAGTTGGGATGCCGCGATCGTGTCCCGGCCGCGATACCACATCGACCCGTCGCGGCGTTGTGTGATGTAGCCGAGATCCGCGGACGCGGCCGCGTTCGTGATGTCCGAGGCAGTCTCATACCCGGTCACCGGGAGGAGCGTCACCGACCCGGCCGCGTCGACCGCGTGAACCGTCATCCCCACCTCGGCCCACACCCCGGCGATACGGGCCGCGGCCGTCTCGAGCGGCCGGGGATCGACGAGTCGAGTACGTGACGCCACCTTGAGCCCGACCGCGATGACATCGAGCACCCACTCCCCATCCCACGTTGCGCGGAGGTCGGTGATCGTGCCGACGAATCGAACCCGGCCGTCGACCTCGAGCGTGACTCGAGTCGTGAACCCGAGCCTCGGTCGCCACTCCCCGGCCGGGTCGAGCATCGTGAACGATGCGGTCGACGGGTCCGGGGCCTGCCATAGATCATCCGAGCCGTGGGTGATGGTCGCGCCGACGAGCGTGACGTCCTCGACGGCCCACGACCCGACGCCGGGAGTGTCGATGGTGAGCGACACCGGGAGGATCACGCGACCGCTCCCATGCGTGCGGTCTGCCCGCCGACGATGCGCTTGATCTGCCGCGCCACCCCCACCGGGTCGAGCGCACCTTGCACGATGATCACGGGGGCACCCGAGGAGGCCGCGGCACCGATCGGGCTCGACACCATCGGCACCACGCTCGAGCGCGTGTACGGGATGAGATCCCCGGGGATCGCGGAACGGCCGACGATGCCACCGACGACGGGAATGTTCGAGATCGCCGACTTGATCGAGTTCACCTTGTCGATGATGAATTGCCACGCGGTCGCGACTGCCGCCTTGATGTCATCCCACACCCCGACCACGGCCGACCGGAACGTCTCGAACGCGGTTTGCAGTAGGCCGACGGCCCGCTTGATCGGCGGGAACGCGGTCTCCTCGAGCCAATTCCACACCGAGCGGATCGCCGACTTGATCCCATCCCATGCCCGCTCGACTGCGGACTTGAGCGCCGACCACACCCCGCGCACGACACCGACCGCGACCTCGATGCGTGGCGCGAGTTCATTCTCGAACCATCGAGCCACCGCGGAGATCGCCGACTTGATCCCATCCCACACCGCCTGCACCGCGGTCCATAGGGCTTTGTAGTAAGCGATGATGAAGTCGACGACGCGCTTGATGATGGGCCACGCGGTATCGGAGAACCACCCGACCACCTTCTCGATCGCGGTATAGATGAGATTCCATGCGGCCTGCGCCGCACGCCATAGCGTCGAGTAGTAGGCGATGATGAAGTCGATCACGCGCTTGATGATCGGCCACGCCGTCGAGGAGAACCACTCGACAACCGCGTCGACCGCGGCCTTGATCCCTTCCCATGCCGCGGTCACGGCCTCGCGGAACCAATCGAAGTTATGCCACGCGAATATGACCGCGGCGACGAGAGCCGCGATCGCGATGATGATGATCCCGATCGGGTTCGCGGCGAGTGCCGCATTGAGTAGCCATTGAGCCGCCGCCGCCGCGGTCGTGGCAACCTGCCACGCGATCATCCCGACCTTGATCGCGACAACCGCTCCCGCCAGGACCCCGACCGCGATCGCGAGCGCCTTCACGACGTCTTGATTCTCGCGGGCCCATCCCGCGAACGACGCGAG
>JAJTEQ010000042.1 GCA_021298195.1 Ilumatobacteraceae bacterium | reverse complement strand
CTCGGTCATCCGCAAGGTCGACGGGCAATGGACCCTGGTCGGCGACCCCACCGAAGGTGCCCTCAACGTGTTGGCGGCCAAGGGTGGTATCGACGTCGAGGACGAGCGCCGTCAGCATCCGCGCCTCGCCGAGGTCCCCTTCGACTCGTCGCTGAAGATGATGGCCACCGTTCACGAGATCCCCGACGGAAACGGCGAAACCCACATCCAGATGTTCGTGAAGGGAGCCCCGGACGTGGTTCTCGCGCGCAGCGTCTCGGCCCTCGACGAGACCGGTGGCGCTGCCCCGATCGAACGCGTTCGTTCGGCCGTTTTGGCCCACAACGACGAGCTCGCCACCTCCGGCATGCGCGTGCTCGCCGTGGCCCAACGCGAGTTCACCGTGGACGCGTGGGACGAGTTCGTGTCGTCCGGCGCGGATCCGGTCAGCCTCATCGACGGCCTCACACTTCTCGCCATGGTCGGCATCGTCGACCCGCCACGACCCGAAGCGCGCCAGGCGATCGTCGAGGCCCGCGAGGCCGGCATCAAAGTGAAGATGATCACCGGCGACCACGGTCTCACCGCCGCCGCCATCGGCGAACAGTTGAACCTGGCCGAGGGTCAGATTCATGCGGTCACCGGTCAGCAACTGGACCAGATGAGCGAGGAGGAACTGGACCGACGCATCGACGACATCGCGGTCTTCGCCCGTGTGGCGCCCGAACACAAGATGCGTCTGGTCGCCGCGCTGCAGAAGCGGGGCAACGTGGTGGCCATGACCGGCGACGGCGTGAACGACGCGCCGGCACTGAAGAAGGCCGACATGGGCATCGCCATGGGCATCACCGGTACGGAGGTGACCAAGGAAGCCGCCACCATGGTGCTCACCGACGACAACTTCGCCACCATCGTCGGCGCCGTCAAGCGCGGACGCACCATCTACGACAACATCGTGAAGTTCGTGCGCTTCCAGTTGAGCACCACCATCGGCTTCGCCCTGTTGTTCCTGGCGGCCTCGTTGTTCGACATCGCCAAGGGCAAGCCCTTCGCCGCCATCGCCATTCTGTGGGTGAACATCATCATGGACGGACCGCCGGCCATGGCCCTCGGACTGGACGAGCCCGAAGCGGACGTCATGCGGCGCCAGCCTCGACCCATGGACGAGAAGATCCTCACCGTTCACCGCTGGCGGGCGATCATCATCTCCAGCGTGCTCATGGCGGCCGGAACACTCGCGGTGTTGCAGTGGGCCCCGGGCGAGGAGCCCTACGCCGGTGTGGCGACGGTGGCCGGCACCATGGCGTTCAACACCTTCGTGTTGTTCCAGTTCTTCAACATCCTCAACAGTCGCAGCGACACTCTCACGGTGTTCCGCCGGGCAACCCTGCAAAACATCCGATTGTGGATGTCTCTGGTCGCCGTGATCGGACTCCAGGTCGCCGTCACCCACTTCGGTCCGATGCAGCGACTGTTCGACACCACGTCGATCTCCGGCGCGCAGTGGCTGATCGCCATTGCGATCGCCTCGTCGGTTCTCTGGGTCGAGGAAGTCCACAAAATCATCATCAGAAAGAGGAATGCATCATGAAGTGCCCCACCTGCACCGACACCGACCTCGTCATGACCGATCGGCAAGGCGTGGAAATCGACTACTGCCCCAAGTGCCGTGGCGTGTGGCTCGATCGCGGTGAACTGGACAAGATCATCGAGCGCTCGTCACAGCCGGCACCCTCGTCCAAACGCGACGACGACGACTGGGACGATGACGACAAGTACAAGTATCAGTACGGCAAGAAGAAGAGCAAGACCAAGAGCATCTTCGGCGAGATCTTCGACTTCTGATACCGCGCGCACACCAACTCACACCCTGATTCACCTTTTCGACAAGAGGAGCCATGTTCAAGAACACCCTGAAGACAACAGTTCTGCTCGCCGGCCTCGGCGGATTGATCGTCGCGGTGGCGGCGATGCTCGGCGGAGGCAGCAGTGGCGCGGTCATGATCGGTCTGGTCATCGCGCTCGTGATGGTGGGCGGCAGTTACTGGTTCAGTGACAAATTGGCGCTTCGATCGGCGCAGGCGGTCGTCATCACCGAGGCCGACGCACCCGAGTTCTACCGAATGGTCCAGTCGCTCGCCGCGCGCGCGAACATGCCCATGCCCCGCGTGGCCATCTCACCGAGCGAGCAGCCCAACGCCTTCGCCACCGGACGCGGTCCGCGCAACGCGGTGGTGTGCGCCACGCAAGGTCTGTTGCGTTCGATGCCCCACGACGAACTGGAGGGAGTGATGGCGCACGAGTTGATGCACGTGCGCAACCGCGACATCCTCATCGGCTCGGTGGCGGCGGCCGTGGCCACCGCGATCTCGGCGATCGCTCAAATGGCCTACTTCGCCGCGCTGTTCGGCGGAGGGCGAGACGACGAGGACCGTCCGAACCCCATCGCACTGCTGCTCATCTCCATGCTCGCGCCCATCTCGGCGTCACTCATCCAGATGGCCATCAGTCGCAGTCGCGAGTTCGAGGCCGATCGTTCGGCCGCCGAACTCCTGGGAACGGGCGTGCCGCTGGCTCGAGCGCTCGAGCGCATCGAGACCATGGCCCAGCGCATCCCGATGAACGTGGCGCCGGCCCAGGCCCAGGCGTACATCCACAATCCGCTGGCCGAGTTCCAGGGACGCCGTCAGGGCGGAGTGAACATGTCGCGACTGTTCTCCACGCACCCCAGCACCGACGAGCGCATTCGCCGACTGCTCAGCCTCTGACGCTCACTTGATGGCGGTGGGGGCCACCGGGCCACCCACCGCACGGGTGAACGGCAAGGGGGTGGCGGTGAGCAGGAAGTCGTACTGCCCGTCGGCCGCACAATCGGCGGCCAGTTCGTCGAGAGCCCAGTTCTGACCCTGGGTGAGGCCGATGTCGCGGATGTTGATCATGTGCACCGGCAACATCGCCGCCGGGTCCTCGGGTGGATAGCACTCGAACACGATCGTGTCGGTGGCCACGATCGCCACGTCATGGTCGCGAATCCATTCGATGCTCTTCTGGCCCAGACCCGGGGTCGGGTACGAATAGTGGACCTTGTCCCCCACGCGCAACCAATGCTGGTGTCCGGTGCGCACGCACACGATGTCGCCGGGCATCACCGTGATGCCACCGAGGGCCGCCGCTCTGTCCAGATCGTCGCCACCAATGGCGTGAGCATCGTCGAAGAAATCGACACCATGAACGCGGGCGATGTCGAGCAGGATTCCCCTCGACACCACCGGCCCCACCTTCTCGATACCAAGTTCGGTGCTGCCGGTTTCGTCGGTGGTGGTGTCGGACAGGCCGTTGTACAGCAGGCCGTCGTAACCGACGTGAGCCAACGAGTCGAGGTGTGTCGACGCCTGCACTCCCATGGTCACCGCGTCGTCACTGGAGGTGAAGTCGCCCGGGTCCCCCGACATCGAATGATTCAGCGAGATCATCTTGCGTTCGGGGTTCACGCGACCCGGGATGAACCCCAACTGCGGACCATCCTCGTCGAAGGGATATGTGAGTGAGAACACTTTGCCTTGCCGAGCGGCGGCCATGCCACGGCGCACCGCCGCCTCGTCGATGAGGTTCAAGGTGCCCCGTCGGTCGTCCGCGCCCCAGCGTCCCCAATTGGAGACGCGAGCCGCCATGTCGCGCAAGTAGTCGGGCATCGTCATGTCGTCTCCTCCCCGTCAGCCGTACACCAACTCGGCCATCGTGCGCAGAGTGTCGGGTGAACCACCGATGATCAGGGTGGTCACCTTGCTCTCCTTCCACGCGGCCAGGTCGTCGCGAATCTTGGCCGCCGGGCCGACCAAACAGATCTCGTCCACCATTTCCTTGGGAACCGCGGCAATGGCCTCGGCTTGCTTGCCGTTCAGGAACAGGTTCTGGATCGTGTCGACGGCTTCCTCGTAACCGAGACGACGGAACACGTCGGCGTGGAAGTTCATCTCCTGGGCTCCCATTCCCCCGACGTACAGAGCGATGGTCGGACGCGCGCGGTTGTACGCGGCTTCGATGTCGTCGTCGATGAAGGTGGTGGCCATGGCCAGGATCTCGAAGTCATCGGGAGTGCGCCGCGCGCCCGGCCGCGCGAATCCCTCGGCCAGATGTTTGGCGTACATGCCCTCGTGACGAGGCGCATAGAAGATGGGAAACCAACCGTCGGCGATCTCGGCCGCCAACGCCACGTTCTTCGGACCCTCGGCACCCAAGAAGATGGGCAAGTCCGCTCGAACGGGGTGCGTCATCACGTTGAGGGCCTTGCCGAGACCCAAACCATCCCGGGCCGGGATCGGGTACTCCGGTCCGGCATTGGAGAGACGCTCCTCGCGCTTCAGCACCTTGCGGATGATGTCGACGTACTCACGGGTGCGCGCCAACGGCTTGTTGAAGCGCTGCCCGTACCAACCCTCCACCACTTGAGGTCCGCTGACGCCCAGACCCAGACAGAAACGACCGCCCGACAGGTGGTCCATGGTGATGGCCGCCATCGCGGTGGCCGTTGGTGTGCGCGCCGAGATCTGCACGATGTTGGTGGCGAGTCGCAGTTTCGTGGTGCCGGCACCCCACCATGCCAAGGGCGAGATGGCGTCGCTGCCCCACGACTCGGCGGTGAAGACCGAGTCGTAGCCGAGGGCCTCGATCATCTTCAGGGTTTCGGGCACGCCGACCGGCATCGACCGGCCCCAATAGCCGATGTGCCAGCCGAGTTTCAGATCCGTCGTCATGAAAATTTGACCCTAGTTGGCAAGGGCATTTCCGGTGGTCTTCTGCTAGAACCGAAGCGAACCAAACCCGGGGGTCAGGATGGAAATCGGATACACCGAAGAGCAGGACGCCATGCGCGCCGAGCTTCGCGGCTACTACGAGAAACTGCTGGACGAGGCCACCGTGGCCGAGCTCAACACCAGCCACGGCATCGGCAAGGCGCCCCGTCGCGTCTGGAAGCAGATGTGCGCCGACGGATGGGCGGGCATCGGCTGGCCCAAGGATTTCGGCGGCCAGGGTCGCAGCGCCATCGAACAGTTCATCTTCTTCGACGAGTCCATGCGCGCCGGTGCGCCGGTGCCCATGCTCAGCATCAACACGGTCGGTCCGACCATCATGAACTTCGGCACCGACCAACAGAAGGACTTCTTCCTGCCCAAGATCCTGGCCGGCGACATCCACTTCTGCATCGGCTACAGCGAGCCCAACGCCGGCACCGACCTCGCGTCGTTGCAAACCCGTGCCGTGCGCGACGGCGACGTGTACGTGGTCAACGGACAGAAGATGTGGACCTCGCTCTCGAGCGACGCCGACTACTGCTGGTTGGCCGTGCGCACCGACCCGGACGCCGCCAAGCACAAGGGCATCAGCATCCTGATCATGCCGATGAACACCCCCGGAATCACCCTGCAGAAGCTGAACCTCATCGGCGAGCACGACATCAACGCGATGTTCCTCGACGATGTGCGCATTCCGGTCGAGAACTGCGTCGGCGGAGAGAACAAGGGCTGGACCCTCATCACCAACCAGTTGAACCATGAGCGCGTCACCCTGTGCTCCACCGGTGTGGTCGAGCGCGCGCTGGCCGACACGTTGGAATGGGCCAAGAAGACCAACCTGCCCGACGGTCGTCGCGTCGCCGATCAGGAGTGGGTGCAACTGAACCTGGCCCGCGTGCACGCCAAGCTCGACGTGTTGCGGCTCATGAACTGGCAATCCGCGTGGGAGGCCACGCAGGGCAAGCTCGACGTCGGACACTGTTCGTCCATCAAGGTGTACGGCACCGAGTTCTATCTCGAAGCTTTTCGTCTGCTGTTCGAGATCCTCGGACCTCCCGGATATCTGAAGCAGGGCACGCCGGGTTCGGTGTTGCGCGCGCGCCTCGAGAGCCTTTATCGCGGCATGTTGATCCTCACCTTCGGCGGTGGCACGAACGAGATGCAGCGCGACCTCATCACCATGTTCTCGCTCGGATTCCCGAGGGCGGCCCGCTGATGGACTTCTCACTGAGCTCCGATCAGAACGAACTGCGTTCGCTGGCCCGCCAGATCCTGAGCGACACCTGCACCACCGAACACCTGAAGGCGGTCGCCGCCACCGAGAGCGGCACCGACCTCGCGTTGTGGCGCACCTTGGCCGACGCCGGCCTGGTGGGCATCGCGTTGCCCGAGTCGGTGGGTGGCGGTGGCATGGGCATCATCGAAGCCTCCGTGGTGCTGGAGGAGATCGGTCGCGTCGCCGCTCCGGTTCCCGCTCTCGCTGTGATGGCCTTGGCCGCACCGGCCTTGGCTGACTGCCCCGAGTTGCTCGCCGGTGTCGCCAGCGGAGAGGTCATCGTCAGCGCGGCCATCCACGAACCGGTGGGTGACGCCTTCACGCCGGGCACCGTGGTGGAAAACGGCAAGATCACGGGAACCAAGGTCTGCGTGCCGCACGGTCTCCTCGCCAAGCGCTTCGTCGTCACCGCCGCCGACGGTCTGTACTGCGTCGAGGCCGACGATCCGAAGGTGACGATCACCCGACAGGACACCACGTCGGGCGTTCCCGATGCCATGGTCGAGTTCAACGGCGCGTCGGTGAAGTGCCTGGGGAACCCCGGCGCGACGCACGCCATGTTGAACCGCGGCATCTCGGCCGCGACCATCATGACGTCGGGCGCTTGTCAGGCCGCACTGTTGTTGATGGCCGAGTACACCAAGGGCCGCCAGCAGTTCGACAAGATCATCGCCTCGTTCCAGGCGGTCTCGCAGCGCGCCGGTGACGCCTACATCGACACCGAGGGCGTGCGCCTCACCGCGTGGCAGGCCGCGTGGCGATTGAGCGAGGGTCTGCCCGCGGACGAAGCGTTGCTGTCGGCGAAGTTCTGGTCCGCCGAAGGTGGCTGGCGCGTCATGCACGGTGCCCACCACGTTCACGGTGGCGTGGGTGTGGACCGTGATTACCCGTTGCACCGCTTCTTCTTGTTGCACAAGCAGCTCGAGTTGCAGCTGGGCTCCACCCAGCCCAGCTTGGCCCGCCTGGGCCGACTGCTCGTGGGCTGAGTCTCGTGGCGCAACCGACACCCAATCCTCATCCGATCCTGCCCGACAATCCGGATCTTCTGCCCATCCACACGCGTAATTACGAAGTGCGCGCGTTCAAGGTGAGCGACACCGAGATCCTTTTGTGGGGTGCCGTGCGCGACGACAAGCCGGCCGGCATGTACGTGATGGACGACCCGGAACCACTCACCATTCATCACATGGTCGTGCAGTTGCGGGTGTCGTTCCCGATGATGGAGATCATCGACGCCTCGGCCGAACTGAAGGAGTTCCCGCATCACGAGTGCCCGGGTATCGGCATCAAGTACAAGCAGCTCGTGGGTCTGTCCATCGCGCGCGGGTTCACCCACAAGGTACGTGAACTGTTCGGCGGCCCGAGAGGTTGCACCCACACCACCGCGTTGCTGCAGGCGATGGGTCCGGTGGCCATTCAGTGCGGCTGGAGCATGCGGGTGTTGAAGATGACCGAGTCGGCCGCCTCGGGCGCACCCAAACCGGAGTTCAGCCCCGAGTCCCGCGAGATGGCCTTCAAGTCCAACTTGAACACCTGCCACATCTGGGACGAAGAAGGCGAGCACGTCCGCACCATTCGTGCCGGTGGCGACATTGGTGCTCCGCTGTCGGTCACGAAACGGTTGATCAAACTCGGACGAGATCCCGAGGAATGGAACCGCATCCGCGGCTGAGCCACTCAGGCGTACGGAAAATCGACGTTCTCGGCCAACGCGTACTGGACGGCGTCGATCAGCGCGGCGATGTCCTCGAAGTCGGGACTCCCCGTGTTCACCAGCGGCGGTGCGAGTCCGATCGACTCCTTCACCGCGGCCCCATCCTGCAACCGCTCGACGAGGAACGAGAACTCGTCGGTGTTCAACGACGTGCGAACCGTCCAGCGCATGACCTCGGCGAGATCGGGGAACCGGCGCAACACGTCGGCTCCGGATGCCTGAGCCGCCAAGGCCGACAACAGCTGCCGTTGACGCCCCATGCGCCCGTAGTCACTGTCGCCACTTCGCGAACGGGCGAATCCGAGAGCCACGGTTCCGTCCATTTCCACCTCACCGGGACCGATGTAGGGCGGATAATCGTGCTTGGCTCCGGGCACGTTTCCGGGCATCGGAACACGCTCGTCGAGCGTGAGCGTCACCCCGCCCATGACGTCCACCAATTCGAGGAAGCCCTGCATGTTCACCAACACGTAGTCATCGATGGTGATGCCGAAGGAGTAACTGAGTCCGCTCGCCAAGGCCACCGCCTCGGGCTGCAGTTCCCCTCGCGCGTAGGTGGCGGCGATCTCCTCGTGGGTGAAGACGTACGGATAGATCGCGTTGGCCAGTCCGTCGAAACCTTTCGGGAATTCCTCGGCCATGGCCGAACCCGGGGGGAAGCGCACCACGTTCAGGTTGCGCGGCACCGACACCATGGCGATGCGACCGGAGTCGCGATGAACGATGACCAGGATCATGGAGTCGGTGCGCATGGCCCAACGACCCGGGCCCTCGTCGCCACCAAGCAACAGGACCGTGGTGAACTCTTTCTCGTTCTCGTCATCGACCGCGCCGGCGAGAGGGTCGGAACTTCCCGACGACACGAAGACGTCCGAGATCACGCCGGACAGATCGTGCACGCGAGTGACCGCGTACGCGGTCGGTGCCAGAACCAACATGACGCCCGCAACGGCCAGCGAGATGGCCAGGCGCCTCGGAGTCGCGGGGCCCCGGGACCGCACCACCTCCACCACGGCCACCAGTCGGGTGAGAACGAACAGGACCCCCACCACTTCGAGCGCTCGCAGCACGTTTCGATCGAGGACCAGACCGGTGATCTCGTCGCGACGGATCGCCAGAACGGCGAGGACCGCGATCGGTAGAACGACACCGCACAGCAGGAGCACCAATGACAGGGCCCGACGACGGGAATAAGACGACGAGCCGGGAAGTATCAACCCGGCGACGACCGACCACGAAGGTCCGCGCGTGGACCCCGTCGGCGTCGACACACCGGGGCCCGACGAGTCGACCGTGGACTCATCGGTCACCGACAACTCGGCCAGTCGCCGTAGCGCCTTCGGATCGGACTTCTTGGGCACACGGAAACCCTACGGCTCTCGAGCGTCCCCATCCGGTCACCTCTCGTCACGACCCGCCACGTCGTGCGAGAATCACGGTGTGACTTCTGACGGCACATCCGTTCCCACGCTCCATTGGTCCGACTCGAGCGTCGAGGTGCACAAACTCGTCGTCGGGCCGTACGACAACAACGTCTTCGTGGTGCGTTGTCGATCCACGGGCGACGCGGTGCTCATCGACGCGGCGAACGAGCACGAGAAGTTGCTCGAGATCAGCGTGCGCCTGGGAGTTCGTCGGGTTCTGGAGACCCACGGTCACCACGATCACATCCAGGCCATTCCCGCCATGCGCGAAGCTGGTTACGAAGTGGCGGTCACCGCGCTCGATGCTCCGATGCTGGGCGATCTCGGATACGACGTTTTCATTGATCACGACGACGTGATCGAGGTCGGTCGCCTGCGCCTGCGATCGATCCTCAACCCGGGTCACACCCCGGGATCGATCTCGTTCCGAGTTCTCGACACCCCGCTGTTGTTCACCGGCGACACTCTCTTCCCCGGTGGTCCGGGAGCGACCAAGTTCCCCGGTGGTGACTTCGACACCATCATCGACTCCATCGACAATCTTCTCTTCGTGCACCCCGCCGACACCATCGTTCTCCCGGGTCACGGAGGCGACACCACCATCGGCGCGGAACGTCCGCACCTGAAGGAATGGGTCGATCGTGGGTGGTGAGTCGCCGCGACTCGGTGGGATGGTGGTCGATCGCCACCCGCCGGCAGGTCGCGTGACCGATACCGTGATGCCCGACGGACGGGCCATGCCCGGCACGCGCGACGATCTGCGTCGCACTCCTTCGTTCCGCAACGGGTTGTCGGTGGTCAGCGTTCACGCCCAAACGATCGCGCTGATGGTGATCGCGGTCCGGCTGGGCCCGATCACGTGGATCCCCGTCTTCCTGCTCATGGGTCGGGCCCACGCCCAGTTCGCCTCGTTGATGCACGAATCGGCGCACCGACTGCTGTTTCGCAATCGGCGCGCGAACGACGTCGTGGGGCGATGGCTGATCGGATACCCCGCTTTCACGAACACCGATGCTTATCGCCGGGTGCACATGGCTCATCATCGCGAAGAGTTCGGGCCGAACGAACCCGACATCGCGCTGTACGCGAACTATCCGATCTCCGAAGCGTCGTGGCGACGCAAGATGTGGCGCGATGCCACCGGTCGTACGGGTCTGCGTTTGTTGGTCGATCAACTGCGCGGATTACGCAGCGGCGTCGCCGTGGTTCGTCGATCGCAGCAACGAATCTGGTTCGTGCAGTTCATCCTGCTGACGACGAGCATCCTGCTCGGTGTCTGGTGGGTGTACCCGTTGTTCTGGTTGTTGCCGTTCCTCACCGTCTGGCGCGTGATCAATCGACTTCGTTCGGTCGCCGAGCACGGCGGACTCGAGGCCTCGAGCGACCGGCGCGTGGCCACGCATTCGGTGACACAACATTGGTGGCCGCGATTCGCGATGGTCCCCTTCAACATCGGCTTCCATCTGGCCCATCACGTCGACGCCGGCGTGCCCTTTCGCAACTTGCCGCGATACCACCGCATGCTGTGCGAATCGGGCTACGTCGCCGCCGGGTACGAGTACCCGCGGTACCGCGACTTGTGGGCCGCCTTGCGCGTCGGTCGGTGACGAGAATGCCGCTCTGACGTGGGGCGATGACCTCGATTCATCGGCCAAAATTTGCACTACGGTCATAGGGGAAATTGGGGGTCGCCCCTAGACTTCGCCCCGTGAGCGACTCCCCCACCCTGTTCGCCGTGCATGACCTGCATGCCCGCCCCACCACCGAGGATGACGGCCCCGCCCCGGCCGACATCTTGAAGGGTCTGAACCTCACGGTGAACGCCGGCGAGGTGCACGCCATCATGGGTCCCAACGGTTGCGGCAAGAGCACGTTGGCCAGCTGTCTGTTGGCGTCACCCGAGTACGAGGTCACCAGCGGGCGCATCGAGTTCAAGGGCGACGACATCACCGATTGGCCCACCGACGTGCGCGCCAAGGCCGGCCTGTTCCTCGGTTTCCAGTACCCCCAAGAGATCGCCGGCGTGTCGGTGATCCAGTTCCTCCGCCAAGCCCTGAGCGCCCGCAAGGGAATCGATTTGTCCGTGTTGGAGTTGCGTTTGGCCACGATGGACTGGATGAAGCGGCTGGGCATGGATTCGTCCTTCGTCGACCGCTATCTGAACGAGGGATTTTCCGGTGGTGAGAAGAAGCGCAACGAGATCATGCAGATGGCCATCCTCGAACCCGATCTGGCCGTGCTCGACGAGACCGACTCTGGACTCGACATCGACGCGCTGCGCATCGTGGCCAAGGGCATCCGCGAGGTGCGCGCCGATCGACCCACGATGGGCGTCGTGCTCATCACCCACTATCAACGTCTTCTCGACGAACTCGCTCCCGATCACGTGCACGTGATGGTGGACGGCCGGATCGTCGCCAGCGGCGGAATGGAGATCGCCGAGAAGCTGGAAGTCTCCGGATACGAGTCGTTCCGCCCGTGAGCCACACCGTGGATTGGTCCGCCGTCAAGGCCGATTTCCCGGTTCTCCAACGTCGCATCGACGGACAACGGTTGGTGTACCTCGACTCGGCGAACACCTCGCAGAAGCCCAATGTGGTCATCGACGCGATGACCGACTTCATGCGTCACGGTTACGCCCCCATCAATCGCAGTGCCTACCGAATGGCCGGTGAGGCCACCGACGCCTTCGAGGGGGCGCGCGCGAAGGTCCAGAAGTTCATCAACGCTCCCCACGCCCACGAGGTGGTGTTCACCAAGAACGCCACCGAGGCGTCGAATCTGATCGCCGCCTCCTGGGGCCGTGCCAACCTGCACCGCGGCGATGTCGTGGTACTCACCCACATGGAGCACCACGCGAACATCGTCCCGTGGCACATGTTGGCCGCCGAACGCGGAATCGAACTGCGCTGGATCCCCCTCACAACCGACGGCGAACTGGATCTCTCGAATCTGTCGGGAATTCTCGATGGTGCCAAGGTTCTCTCGTTCACGGCCATGAGCAACGTGCTGGGAACCATCACCCCGGTGGCCGCGTTGTGTCGCGCCGCTCACGATGCCGGCGCCTTGGCCATCGTCGACGCATGCCAATACGTGCCCCACAACGTGACCGACGTGCAGTCGTGGGGCGCGGACTTCGTCACCTTCAGTGGTCACAAGATGGTCGGGCCGTCGGGTATCGGTGTGCTGTGGGGGCGCGAGCAGTTGCTCGACGCCATGCCGCCCTTCCTCGGCGGCGGCAACATGATCGCCGACGTGAAGTTGGACGGATTCACCTGCGCGGAACTGCCGTCCAAGTTCGAGGCCGGAACCCCGCCCATCGTCGAGGCGATCGGTTTGGGTGCCGCGGTCGACTATCTGACGAACATCGGCATGGCCAACGTTCGTCGACACGAGATGCACCTCACCTCGTACGCTCTCGACACCCTCACCGAGCGTTACGGCGACGACATCACCATCCACGGACCGCGCAACCCCGAGGTCCGCGGCGCCGTGCTCAGCTTCGCCTTCCGGGGCATCCATCCCCACGACATCAGCCAGGTCTTGGACGAGAAGAACGTGTGCGTGCGGGCCGGTCACCACTGTGCCAAGCCGTTGATGCGTCTCTTGGGGGCCAACGCCACCGCCCGTGCCAGCTTCTACATCTACAACGACGAGTCCGATGCCGATGCGCTCGCTGATGCCCTCGACGGCGCAAGCGATATCTTCGGTCTCTAGAAACACGAGAGGAACACCATGCCCGGCCTCGAAGATCTGTATCGCGAGATCATCCTCGATCACTATCGCTCACCTCGTAACCGCGGTGAGTTGCCGCCGCCCGCCAACAAGGCCGAGGGCCACAACCCGCTGTGCGGTGACGAGATCACGGTGTTCGTTCAGGTGGACGGTGACGTGGTGTCCGACGTGAAGGTGTCGGGCCAAGGTTGCAGCATCTCGCAGAGTTCGGCCTCGATGATGTCGCAGGCGATCAAGGGCAAGTCGTTGGACGAGGTGCGCGCTCTGGTGCACCGTTTCAAGGTGATGATGTCCATCGAGGAAGACGCCGACGACGCGGCCCAACCCGCGGTGAAGTTGGGCGACCTCGAGGCGTTGCAAGGCGTCGTGAAGTTTCCGGTGCGAATCAAGTGCGCCACCTTGGCGTGGAACACCTTGGTCGAGGCCCTCGAATCCTGAACGCCGTCTCGTCGGGGTACGTTTTGTGACAGATCATCTGCCATTTGTGGCATGATGTCCGAATGAAGATCACCCTGCTCGGCACCGGTAGTCCCATTCCCGACCCGAATCGGGCGGGCCCGTGCACTCTGGTGCAAGCCGGTGACCGCAACGTTCTGGTCGACTGCGGGCGCGGTGCGCTGATGCGACTGATGGCCGCCGGTGTTCTTCCGGCGATGGTCGACACCTTGCTGATCACGCATCTTCACAGCGATCACATCACCGACGTGAACGACCTCATCACCACGCGTTGGGTGATGCAACTGGTGCACACACCGCTGAACGTCTACGGACCCACTGGAACCAAGGCGATGATCGACGCATTGATGCGAATGCTGGAACTGGACCAGCAATTTCGCCACGACCACCACGAGGACCTGCGCGCCAACGGACCCCTCGAGGTGAACGTCACCGAACTCGGCCCCGACGAGAGGTTCACCATCGGTGCCGCTTCCGTGACGACACACGCCACGGATCACCGACCGGTGAAGCCCACCATCGGTTTTCGCTTGGAACACGAGGGCAAAGTGGTCGCGCTGGCCGGCGACACGGTGCCCTGCGCCGGGGTGGACACCATGTGCGCCGACGCTGACGTGTACGTGCAGACCGTCATCCGCGAGGACTTGGTGAACTTCGTGGCCGGGGTCGTACCCACCGGTGCGCGTTTCAAGGACATCCTCGACTACCACTCGACCGTCGAGCAGGCCGCGCAGACCGCCACGCGCACCGGCGTGAAGCGTCTGATGTTGACGCACTACGTGCCGCCGATGCAGCCGGGACAAGAGGACGAATGGCGCGCGTTGGCCGCCGCCCATTTCGCGGGCGAGATCATCCTGGGTCCCGACCTGACCTCCACCGAGATCTGACACTCGCACCGTCAGAGTTCTGCGGTCCCGAGTTGGTCCCGAGTTTCCTCGGTGTTCAGCCAGGGGAAGTACGGTCGGGGCGTGGCTTCCATCCGTCTGGTCGGTGTCTCCAAACACTTCGGAGACGTCAAGGCGGTCGACAATGTCTCACTCGACATCGCCGATCGCGAATTCATGATCCTTCTCGGTCCGTCGGGGTGCGGTAAGTCGACCCTGCTGCGAACCATCGCCGGTCTCGAGGACCCCACCGCCGGCGAGGTGTTCATCGGCGACCGCATGGTGAACGACGTCTTGCCCAAGGATCGCGACGTGGCCATGGTGTTCCAGAGCTACGCCTTGTATCCGCACAAGTCGGTGCGGGCCAACATCGAGTTCCCGTTGAAGGTGCGCGGCATCGACAAGACCGAGCGCGCCGAAGCCGCCAACCAGGCCGCCGAGGTCTTGGGTCTCACCCCGTACTTGGACCGCAAGCCCGGTGCGCTGTCGGGAGGTCAGCGCCAACGTGTGGCTCTGGCCCGCGCCATCGTTCGTCGTCCCGCGGTGTTCTGCATGGACGAGCCGCTGTCGAACCTCGACGCGAAACTGCGCGCCGAAACGCGCGCCGAGATCGTGGCTCTGCATCATCGCCTCGAGGCCACCTTCGTCTACGTCACCCACGACCAAGTGGAAGCCATGACCATGGGCACGCGCATCGCGGTGATGCGCGACGGGATCATCGAACAGGTGGGCAGCCCCCAAGAGGTCTACGACCGACCGGCCTCGGTGTTCGTGGCTCAGTTCATCGGCACTCCCCCGATGAACATCTTCCCCGCCGGGGCACTCGAGCCCGGCGCGCACCTCGTCGGCGGTCGCCCGGAGGACACCACCATCACCCGAGACGAAGGTGTGGTGGCAACGGTGGTGCTGGTCGAACACCTCGGCCACGAAGCCCAAGTGGTGTGTGCGATCGACGACCGTGCGCGCGCCATAGTGCGCATGAACCCGTCCGACGACCTACCCCGCAACGGTGACACGGTGCGACTGAGCGTCGCCGTGGAAGCGCGCCATCGCTTCGATTCATCCAGCGGGGCGAGGATCGACTGATGAGCGGTGCCACCAAGCGCCGCTGGCGTGACGTGCCCTTGGCCGTCGCGATGCTGGGCCCGTCGTTGGTGGTGCTGACCGCGTTCGTTCTGTACCCGCTCGGACGCGCCGTCTGGCTGGGCCAACAGCGCTGCAACGTTCAGGCCACCAAGTGTCGGTCGGTCGGCTGGGGTCAGTACAGCGACGTGTTGATGAGCAAAGAGTTCCAATCCGCGGTGTGGGTGACGGTGAAGTTCGCCCTCATCACGGTTCCCGTCGGTCTGGCCTTGGGTGTGGGTCTGGCCGTGCTGGCGGACAAACACATGCGCCACATCGGTTTCTTCCGCACCGTCTTCAGCAGCACCGTGGCCACCTCGGTGGCCGTGGCGTCGTTGATGTGGTTGTTCCTCCTGCAGCCGTCGGTGGGCGTGCTCGCCAACATCGGTTGGCTCAACGACATCTTCCCGGTCATCAAGGAGCCCGGATTGTTGAACGACAAGGGCACGGCTCTGTCGTCGGTGGCCATCTCGTCGATCTGGGCGAACCTCGGGTTCACCTTCATCATCATCACCGCGGGACTTCAGGGCATTCCCCGCGAACTGCAGGAAAGTGCGTTCGTCGACGGCGCCGGTGGTTGGCGCCGCTTCACCAACGTCACGTTGCCGCTGCTCGGCCCGACCCTGTTGTTCACCACGGTGGTGCTCACGTCGCGGGCCTTCCAGGCCTACGGCGAGATCGACCTGCTCACCAACGGCGGGCCGGTCCCCCAGCAGTCCACCACCACCGTCACGTACCTCATCTACGGCAGCAGCTCGATCATCAAGAGCAACGAGGGCTTGAAAGCCGCGGTCGCGGTTCTGTTGTTCGTGATCCTCCTCGGACTCTCGGCGTTGCAGTTCCGTGGTCTCGGCAAGCGGGTGCACTATGGCTCTTGATTCCGCCCCCAAGGGCTGGCGGTCGGGGGTGCGCTACGCGCTGCTGATCGTGATGGCGGTCATCATCTTGTTCCCGATCTACACGACCATCATCGCGTCGTTGAAGCCGGGCAATCGCGTGTTGCGCAATCCGTTGGTTCCGGATTCGTTCACGCTCGACGTCCTCGGCGACGCGTGGACACAGGGCCGTCTGGGCCGCTACCTGTGGAACTCGGCGGTGGTCGCCGTTCTCGTGACGGCGTTCCAACTGATCACGTCCGTCGCCTCCGCGTACGCGTTCTCCTTCCTGCGCTTCCC
>JAJTEQ010000041.1 GCA_021298195.1 Ilumatobacteraceae bacterium | reverse complement strand
GTCGGGCGACACGGCCATCCACCGCATCGTCGACGGTGTGGAGACGGTGCTCGTCGCGCCGGCGGATCCGGCGAACCAATGGATACGTCTGCACGACGTCGTCGCCGACGGCGGTTCGGACCAGGTCCTGTATTCGGTGAAGAACGGACTCGGCTTCGATTCGGCGTTCGAAGAACTCTTCCTGTTCGACCTCGCAACCAACGCTTCGCAATCGCTCGGTGTCATCGGTGGTTGGGAGGACGGACCCGGTCGGCTGTCGATCGGGGGCGACGTCATCGTGGGCGAGACGTTCTCGCAGATCGAGAGCGCGCCGTTCGTTCGTCGTCGGGACGGAACCGCCATCGATCCGAACATCTTCGGGTTGGCCGCGTCGTACTCCGACTGCACGATCTGTCCGAAGGCGTTCGCCATCGACGAGCGGGGCGCACATCTGGTGTGGGTGGAGGACGACCTTCTCGTGGTCGTGGATCTCGCCACCGCCGAGCGCGTTGCGGAGATCAAACTGGTCGCGGGACTCGGGCGCGACGTGGACTCGCTCGACGTCAGCGGCAGCACCGTTCTGGTGAACGCCTACGACCGCAACACCGGTGTGCTGGGGCGACCCTACGTGTACGGATTCGACGGCACGTCGGTGCAGTTGCCGGTGGTCGGTTCAGCCACGTTCGCCCGCTGAGTTCGTCAGCAGGTCAGCATGGCCGCCGCGAACCGATCGGCGGCACCATCGGCCAACGCCACGTACAGCGAGGGTTCGGTCATCTCCAATTCGATGATCACCGGACCGTCGGCCGTGGGCAACAGATCGACGCGCACGTAGAGGGGCGAACCGAAACGCTCGGACACCCACGCCACCACCGCGTCACCCAGACGTCGTTGGGCGTCGTCGGCGACGCGGGGTTCGATGCGTTCCTCCGCGTACAGGCCACCGGCCATCGTCTTGGTCGAGGCCAACATCGGCCCCTTGGCGAACGCGTGGCTGTAGACACCGTTCATGTAGACCAGCCCGGTCTCGTCGTCGACGTCGACGTGCGACATGTACGGCTGCACCATCACCGTTCGCCCCGCGTCGTGCAGCCCTTCGATGTGGCGCACCACATCGTCGAAGGATGAGTGGCGTTCGGTGTCGTTGCTCCCCGCGCTGATGCTGGGCTTCACCACCACGTCGCCCCGCTCCAGAAGGCGGCGCACATCGCCGCTCGCGTCACGACCCGGCTCGACGAAGATCGTGGGTACCACGGCGAAGCCGGCGTTCTGCAGGTCGTTCAGGTATCGCTTGTCGGTGTTCCACTCGATGATGGCGAGCGGATTCATGAGTCGGGTCACGTCGGCCGTGGAACGCGCCCAACGCAGGAACTCATCGATGCGTCGGTGGTAGTCCCACGTGCTGCGGATGGCCACCATGTCGAACGACGACCAGTCGATGGTCGGGTCGTCCCACGACACGACGTGAGCATCGATACCCGCCGTCTTCGACGCCGCCACCACCAACTCCATGTCGTAGTCGACGTCGAGAGCCTCGGCGCACGACACCAAGGCGACGCGTCGGGCTCCGGACGAGACGGGGCCCCGGGTTTCCCCGGGGCCCACGTTCGTGTTCATGTCGAGACGACTTCGATCAGACGATCAGAAGTCTTCCATTCCGCCGCCGGGCATCGCCGGGGCGTCCTTCTCGGGCTTGTCGGCGACGACGGCCTCCGTGGTGAGGAAGAGCGCGGCGATGGAGGCCGCGTTCTGCAACGCCGAGCGGGTGACCTTGGCGGCGTCGATGACACCGAGCTTCACCATGTCGACGTACTCGCCGGTGGCGGCGTTCAGACCCTCGGAACCCTTCAAGTTTCGCACCTTCTCGACGACGACGCCACCTTCCATGCCGGCGTTCTCGGCGATCTGCTTCAACGGGGCCTCGAGAGCCTTGGCCACCAGGCGCGCACCGGTGGCCTCGTCGCCACTCAACGACTCGCTGGCCTTCAACACGTCGGCCTGAGCGCGCAGCAACGCGACTCCGCCTCCGGGAACGACACCTTCCTCGATGGCGGCCTTGGTGGTGCTGACGGCGTCCTCGATGCGGTGCTTCTTCTCCTTCAGCTCCACCTCGGTGGCGGCGCCGACCTTCAGAACCGCGACTCCGCCCGACAACTTGGCCAGACGCTCTTGCAGCTTCTCGCGGTCGTAGTCACTGTCGGTGTTGTCGATCTCGGCCTTGATCTGGTTGATGCGACCCTTGATGTCATCGTCATCGCCCGAGCCCTCGACCACGGTGGTCTCGTCCTTGGTGATGATGATCTTCTTGGCGCGACCGAGCAGATCGAGCGTGGCGTTCTCCAACTTGAGGCCGACCTCTTCGCTGATGACCTGACCACCGGTGAGGATGGCGAGGTCCTGCAACATGGCCTTGCGACGCTCGCCGAAGCCCGGGGCCTTGACGGCGACCGACTTGAAGGTGCCGCGGATCTTGTTGACCACCAGCGTGGCCAGAGCCTCGCCGTCGACGTCCTCGGCGATGATGACGAGCGGACGACCGCTCTGCATCACCTTTTCGAGCACGGGCAACATGTCGCGCACGGTCGAGATCTTGGAGGACACGAGCAGGATGTACGGGTCGTCGAGGACGGCCTCCATACGCTCGGGGTCGGTCACGAAGTAGGGCGAGATGTAGCCCTTGTCGAAGCGCATACCTTCGACGAGATCCATCTCCATGCCGAAGGTCTGGCTCTCCTCCACGGTGATGACGCCGTCCTTGCCGACCTTGTCGATGGCGTCGGAGATCATGCGGCCGATCTCGGTGTCAGCGGCCGAGATGGACGCGACCTGAGCGATCTGCTCCTTGTTGTCGACTTCCTTGGCGAGCGCCTTGATGGATGCCACGGCGGCGGCCACGGCGGCCTCGATGCCCTTCTTCAGGCTCATCGGGTTGGCGCCGGCGGCCACGTTGCGCAATCCCTCGCGCACCATCGCCCAGGCGAGCACGGTGGCGGTGGTGGTGCCGTCACCGGCGACGTCGTCGGTCTTCTTGGCGACTTCCTTCACCAACTCGGCGCCGATCTTCTCGTAGGGATCCTCGAGATCGATCTCCTTGGCGATGGACACACCGTCGTTCGTGATGGTGGGGGCGCCCCACTTCTTCTCGAGGACGACGTTGCGACCCTTGGGTCCGAGCGTGACGCGCACGGCGTCGGCGAGCTTGTTCATGCCCGCTTCCAGACCGCGACGGGCCTGCTCATCGAATGCAATCATCTTTGCCATGTGAGGGACTCCTTGAGAGTTGTCTGCTTACTGAACCGCCGGGGGGCGGGCGTCCGAGCCGGTTCGCACTCGACCCGAACGACTGCTAGCACTCTAGAGGTGGGAGTGCTAAAGCGACAACCGGAGCCCCGACCGATCGCACGCCCGGGTGTCCGTCGTCCTACGCTCGGTCCGTGGACGTTTTGGTGGTCGGTGGAGGGGTGTCGGGCCTGTCCACGGCTGTGAAGTTGAGCCGACGGGGGCACGCGGTCACCGTGCTCGAGCGCGACGACACCCCCATGCCCGAGAGCGCCGACCAGGCCTTTTTCTGGGACCGCCGCGGGGCACCCCAGGTACGGCACAGCCACGCCTTCCTGGCCCGTCTGGTCGGACTGCTGCGCGAGAACGAGCCCGACGTGCTGGACATGCTGGTGGCCGCCGGAGCCACCGAGATGCCCTTCGGTCAGGACCTCCCGCCGACCATGGTCGACTTCTCGCCCCAGCCCGACGATCACGAACTCACCATGCTCACCTGTCGGCGCACCACCTTCGAGTGGGTCCTACGGCGCGCTGTGCTGAACGACGGGCGGGTGCGGTTCCGCACCGGCGTGGGCGTGAACGGGCTGACGCACGAACCCCACCCGAGCGGACTGCCGCGAATCACCGGGGTGCGCATGGAGGACGGGTCGCAGCTGAACGCCGATCTGGTGGTGGTGGCCGGTGGTCGACGTTCCACGTTGCCGGAATGGCTGTCCGACATCGGTGTCGGTCCGGTGCCCGAGTTCAGCGAGGACACCGGCATCGTCTACGCGTCGCGCTTTTACCGACTGAAGCCCGGACACACCTATCCCCCGCGTCTCGGGCCCATCGGAGGCGATCTCGGGTACATCAAGTACGGCGTGTTCGTCGGCGACAACGACACGTTCTCCATCACCTTGGCGACGCCCACCGACGACTCCGAACTACGCACTCGGCTGGCCGATCCCGCGGTGTTCGACGAGGCGGCGCGTCAGTTGGTGGCCACCGCTCCGTATCTGGACGGACGGGCCGAGCCGTTGGTATCCGAGGTGTACGTGATGGCCGGACTGCTCAATCGTCATCGCGAGTACGTGGTGGACGGTCGTCCGTTGGTGTTGGGCATGTTGCCGGTCGGTGACGCCGTGGTGTGCACCAACCCGTTGTACGGACGCGGGTGTTCCACCGGTTACTGGGGCGCGCATCTGATGAGCGAGGCCATCGACGCCCATGCCGACGACCTACAGGCGTTGGCCGTCGAGTACGACGCGGCGATCGGACGCGAGATCATGCCGTGGTACCGCGCGGGTGTCGAGCAGGATGCCGAGGCCCGGCGAGTCGCCTCACGCATGCTGAGCGGTGAGGATCCCGACACGGACACCTCGGATCCCAAGACGTTCATGCGTTCGGTGTTGCGCGAGGGATTGTTGCCGGCCCTGCGATCGGATCAAGTGGTGTTGCGCGCGTTCATGCGCAACCTGAACCTGCTGTCGAGCCCCGATGCGATGATGAAGGATCCCGAGGTGATGAACCGGGTGTTCGCGATCTGGCAGGACCGCGAGAATCGTCCGCCGGAGATCCCGATGGGTCCGAGGCGTCGACGCGAGTTCCTCGAACTCCTCCCCGCCTGACCCCCAACTCTTCTTGGGATCGAAAACCCGTCACCTTTGTGGGTTATCTCGCCCAAGCAATGTTCAAGGCGACGAAAATCAGCCGCCGGCGACGGCGGGAATGATGCTGACGGTCTCGCCGGCCGGAACCGGAGTGTCCAGACCCTGCAGGTAACGCACGTCGTCGTCCGCCACGAACAGGTTCACGAAGCGACGCAGAGCACCTTGATCGTCGAGCAAGCGATCCTTGAAGCCGGGATGCGCCGAATCCAGGTTGGCCAACACCTCGCGAAGCGTGGAGCCTTCGACGGACACCGTCGAGTTTCCTCCGGACAACGGGCGAAGAGTGGTGGGGATGCGCACGGTGACGGCCATGACCGAAACCCTACCGAGCGAGTCGGGAATATCCCAACCGAAACGCTGACGCTGGGAGCGTCAGCCCATGGAGCACTTGTTCAGCGCCATCGTCAACTCGGTCATCGTTTCCTCGCCGATGGCGGCGTAGGCAGCGTCTTCCTTCTCGTAGTCGTAAGCCTCGTACGCCTTGTACGCCTCGAGAAGGTTGGTGGCCGTCTCGTTGTCGACCTTCTTGTGCTCGGACCGCACACAATCCGGATCCGACGGGCTGTAGAGCTTGATGTACAACTCGGCAGCCGCGACCTGATCACCGGCAGGCTCGTCGCTGCCACCGCATGACACCAACGTGAAAGCGGTCGTGGCGGCGAGGGCCACAGCGGAGATTCGTCGAAGAACGGTGAGATTCATGATCTCGAGAATAGTGCATCGCGAGAATCAGGACAGACTGACGGGGTGCGAGTTCTGGCCGCGGTCGACAAGTTCAAGGGCACCGCATCGGCCGCCGACGTGGCGCGCGCCATCGGGCACGCGTGTTGGGAACTCGGCTTCGAGTGCGACGAGGTGGCACTGGCCGATGGTGGCGAGGGCACGCTCGACGTTCTCGGCGGACCGAACCGCGAGAACACCGTCACCGGACCCTTGGGCGATCCGGTGGTGGCCGCGTGGCGATTCCATCAGGGCACCGCGGTCATCGAGATGGCTAGGGCGTCGGGCCTGACGCTCGTCGGTGGTCGCGAACACAACGATCCCATCGCCGCTTCGACCACCGGAACCGGAGAACTGATCGATCGCGCGCTGGACCTCGGTGCCGAACGCATCATCGTGTGCCTCGGCGGATCGGCCACCACCGATGGTGGGTTGGGCGCGGTGCGCGCCATTCACGCCCCGGCTCGTTTGAAGAACGTCGAGTTCCTCATCGCATGCGACGTCACCACCCGCTTCGTCGATGCCGCAGCGGTGTTCGCACCACAAAAGGGTGCGACCCCCAGTCAGATCCGTCTGCTCACCGGGCGTCTCGAGCGATTGGTGCAGATGTACAAGGAGAATCTGGGCGTCGACGTGTCCGACATGGAAGGCGCTGGCGCGGCCGGTGGATTGGCCGGTGGGTTGGTGGCCCTCGGCGGCACCTTGATTCCCGGCTTCGAGTTGGTCGCCGACGAAGTGAACCTGGATTCACGCATGAAAGCAGCCGACATCGTGATCACCGGTGAGGGCTGCCTGGACCACACCAGCTACGACGGCAAGGTGGTGGGCGGGGTGATGGAGGCGGCCGCGCGGTTGGGCAAGCGCGTCGGGGCGATCGTCGGTCGCGTGGATCTGGACGAGGATCTCGATCGGGCGTTGGTGCTTCCGAACCCGATCGCGAACATCAGCATGTCGAACGGAATCGATCGCGCGACGAACGAACCGTTGTGGTGCATCGAACACGCGGCTCTCGACGTGTTGCGAGCGATGACCGCCTGACGCGGCCCCGGAATCGCGCGCGAATCAGGCCGGAGCGACGGTGGTGGTGGTCGTGTCGGTCGGTGCGGTGGGCAACGCGCCGGGCAACAACTTGCCGGCCAAATCGGTGCCGAGCAGGACCAACACGGTGGCCTCACCCAATTCACCCGATTCCACGGGAGCCGGAGTGGGAACGGCTTCGATGGGCACGCCTCCCAACACCTCGGCGACCGCGGCCGCACCACTTTCGTAACCGGGCACGTAGTACACCTTCGTGGCGGTCTGCTTACCGACGGTCTCGGCGGCATTGGTGGGCTGGGTCACGATGAACTGTTGGGCCTGCAACGCGGTGCTCATCTGGCCGGCCGACCCGGTGACACCCGAGGCGTTGGCGACCATCACCTTGTATCCGGTGCGCGGCAAGGTCGTGACGTCGGTGGGCACCGAGGACTGCGTGGGATCGACGGGCAATGTCGTGGTGACCTCGGTCTGCTCGGGCACGTACGCGTCGTTGCGATCACGGTTCACGTCGCGAAGAATCAAGAAGCCCAACAGAACCGCGATGGCGGCCACGATGACGCTGAGGGTGGTGGAAACGCTGACGCCGTTCGCGGCCGCACCGCGGCCCCGGCCCTCGTTGGCTGACTGATCGTTGCTCATGCCTGCAATCCTCCGGTCTCGGATGTGCCATCGAGGCGCATGCGTCGACGCCGCTCGCGCGCCCTTTGCAGACGGCGGACGACGAGAGGATCGTACGCCAGTGCCTCGGGACTATCCAGCAGCCTGTTCAGTTCGTTGTAGTAGTCGTCGGCCGAACAGTTGAACCGCTCGCGCAACATCAGGTCCTTGACCCCGTCTTCGGTCCACCAGCCCCGCTCGAAATCGAGGATGGCTTGTTCACGTTCGGTCAACGACATTGTGTAAGCCTGCCCGTTCCGGGCACCCCATTACAAGCACCCCCACGGCTACCCTTGCCGTATGAGCAGGGGAAACACCGACTCGAAACGCCAAAAGCCTTTCGTCATCGGCGTGGCCGGGGGCACCTGTTCGGGGAAAACAACGGTCACCGAACGCTTGGAAGACGTGGTGGGCGTCGACCGCCTGGCCGTCATCAAACAGGACTCCTATTACATACGTCGCGATCACCAATCCTTCGAGGAACGGGCGGCCGCGAACTACGACCACCCCGACGCCTTCGATTGGGAACTCACCAACCGGCAATTGCACGAACTGATCTCGGGCGGGACGGTCGAGGTTCCCGTGTACGACTACCCGAACCACAACCGTTCGGACGAGGTCATGGTGGTGAAGTCCGCGCCCATCATCGTGTTCGAGGGCATCCTGGCCCTCTACGACGAGAGCCTGCGGAGTCAGTTCGACTTGAAGGTGTTCGTCGACACCGACGCCGACATCCGATTCATTCGACGACTGCAGCGTGACGTGGTCACCCGCGGTCGAACGCCCGACAGCATCATCAATCAGTACCTCACCACGGTGCGACCCAGCCATCTGCAGTTCGTCGAGCCCAGTAAACGCCACGCCGACGTGATCTTCCCCGAGGGCGGACGGAACGACGCGGCTTTCGACGTGTTGCTGGCGCGCGTGCGCGAATTGCTCGGCTGAGAGCCGGGTGTGGGGATTGAACCCACGACCTACCGCTTACAAGGCGGTTGCTCTACCACTGAGCTAACCCGGCGACGCCCCGCAGGCTACTTGCGGTGTCGGGCCACCTCGTAGGTGGCCAACGACGCGGCGGCCGACACGTTCAGCGAGCTCAATCGACCCTTCATCGGAATGCTCACGATCAGATCGCAACGTTCGCGCACCAGACGCGACAAGCCCGGACCCTCGGCACCCAACACCAAGCAGATGCCCTCGGTGGCCAGATCACCCAACTCGAACAGGCTCTTGTCGGCGGCGTCGTCGAGACCCACCACCCAGATGCCCAACTCACGCATACGTGCCAACGTGGTGGGTAGTCCACCCACCACCGCCATGGGCACGTATTCCACCGCACCCACCGACGCCTTGGCCACGGTCGGCGTGATGTGCACCGAACGATGTCGCGGAAGGATGACGCCGTCCACACCCGCACCGTCGCAACAACGCAACAACGCGCCCAGGTTGCCCGGGTCGGTCACGCCGTCGACGGCCACCAGGAACGGTGCCTTGCCCGGCCGACGCTTCAACAACGCGTCGATGGGCACCGACGGAATCGGATCGGCGTGCGCCAACACGCCCTGGGGAGCCTCACTGCGCGAGGTGTATTCCAACTTCTTTCGACTGACCTCCACCACCAGCACGCGATTCGCGCGCGCCAGATCACGGATGTCCTCCACCACGTCGCTCTCGTCCAGGTCGGCCGCCACCCACACCTCGTGCACACGGCGACGACCGGCGATCAACAACTCGCGCACCGCCTGACGGCCCTCGATCTGACGACCACCCAGGTCGTCGTCGGACTCCGCTGCTGCTCCACGACCGGCGCCGCGTCCGGCCGCCCGTCCCGGCTTCATGGGGCCCGGCTTCACGGCACCGGTGCGACCGGCCCCGCGTGCATCCACCACGCGCGGTCCGCGCGCACTGGGTCCGAGATTGCGACCTTTGGTCGACTTGCCCGCACCCGACGACGGCGTGCGCGGCTTGGCCGGCTTGCCCTTGCCGGCCGACACCGGCTTCGGCTTTCCGGTTCCCTTGCGCGGTCCCGTTCCCTTGCGTGCGGCCATCAGATCTCACTCCTGCTGTCGACTCGATAGATCACGGCCGACGCCCAGCAGGCGATGCCCTCGCGACGACCGAGTGCACCCAAGCCCTCGGCACGTCGCCCTTTCACCGACACCGGCGCACCGGTGACATCGCTCAACTTGCGTTGCATCGCGTCACGGTGCGGGGCCAGCTTGGGCTCCTCGCACACCACGCTGCAGTCGATGTTGCCCACGGTCCATCCGCTCGCGCGCACCATCGATGCCACGCGGTCCAAGATCACCAGGGAATCGACACCCTTCCACTGCGGTTCGGTGTCGGGGAAATGTTCGCCGATGTCACCCATGCCGGCCGCACCCAACAGGGCGTCGGCGCACGCGTGCGCGATGACGTCGGCGTCACTGTGGCCCACCAAACCTCGCGCACCCTCGAACACCACACCACCCAACACCAAACGGCGCTCGGGGTCGTCGGTGAAACGATGGATGTCGAAGCCCTGGCCCACGCGAATGGCGTCGATACTCACGACGTCACCGAACCATTGCGTCGCGCAAGCACGTCACGAGCCCACACCAGATCCTCGGGATGGGTGATCTTGCGATTGTCGATCTCACCGGGCACGGCAATGACGGTACCGCCGATGGACTCCACGAGCGCGGAGTCGTCGGATGCATCGATCTCCGACAGGTACGCCCGTCGCAGAATCTCCGCCACGAAACCTTGCGGTGTCTGCACCGCCAACAACGTGGCCCGGTCAGGGGTGTCCACGATGTGCGGCACCACCGCACCGGCGACGCCGATGCTGGCCGACTCCACGACCTCGATCACCTTCACGGTGTCGGTCACCGGCAGGCCGGGCACCGCTCCGTCGGCACCACCGCGCACCGCGGCGATCACCAGGCGATACAACTCGGCCGAGGCGAACGGTCGAGCGCCGTCGTGCACCAACACGATGGCCGCATCGGAGGGCACCGCCTTCAATCCGTTGCGCACGCTGGCCGTGCGCGTCGGACCTCCGGCCACCACGATGACGTCCGACGTCGCACCCCATGTCGTCTCGTCCGCCACGTCCGATTCCGGGAGCACCAACACCACGCCGTCACCGACGAAGCGAGCGGTCTCCACCGCATGGTCCACCACCCGTCGGTCTCCGAGGGATTCGTATTGCTTCATCGACCCGAATCGACGACCCGACCCGCCGGCCACCACCACCGTCCACACCGATCCGGTGGAAACATCCACCCGAGTTCGTGCTCGGACATCCGACATGGGGGTTGAGGGTAGTACCGTCTCCTCGTAATGGCTTACGAAGACGTCCTCCTCAAGACCGACTTTTTCGGCGAGGCTCCCGCCGACGACGTGGCGGCCATCGCCGCCAAGGGTCGCAAGCGCATCTTGTCGCGCGGCGACCATCTCTTCGAGGCCGGTGAAGAAGCCGAGTCCATGTACATCGTTCTCTCGGGTCGCATCGCCATCGCCATCGCGAGCGAGGTCGACAAGCGCGAGAGCATGGTGGCCCTCATGGAAGCCGGAGATCTCTTCGGCGAGATGGGTCTGCTGGACGCCGGTCCGCGTTCCGCGATGGCGCGCGCCATCGAGCCCAGCGAGGTGCTCGAGGTTCCGTACGATCCGGTGGGCGAGTTGCTGGACAACAACCCCAAAGTGTTGCGTGGAGTGGTGCGCATGTTGGCCGAACGTCTTCGCGTGATGGACGGCGCTCTCGCCGACTCGGTGTTCCTCGACGTCACCGGTCGCACCGCCAAGCGCTTGCTCGAACTGGCCTCGGGGGCCGACGAGTTCGTGCTTCCGGTCACCCAGGAAGAACTGGCCGGCATGGTGGGCGCATCACGCGAGCGCGTGAACAAGGCCATCAGCAGCTTCATTCGTCTGGGCTGGATCGAACAGCACGAGCGTCGCTACAAGATCATGATGCGCGACCGATTGGAACTTCGCGCCCGCTGATTCAGCGCGTCAACCAGTTCCGCGCGCGAGTGAAGGCGTCGGCGGCATCGGTGGGTCGGTGCGCCGGACGGCTGGGATCGTGCGCGAAGCCATGTTCGCCTTCGGCGTAGAACGCGATCGTCGTCTCGGTCTCGCGCAGTTTCTCGATGTCGCCTTCGGGCGTCCACACGTCGCGACCACCCAGAATGGCCAGGACACTCGCGGAGTCACCGGCAGCGAGCAACGACAATGGCTCGGCCTGCTCCGGTCCACGCCACGCCTCGGGCAGCGAGATCATGCCGTAGACGCTCACGATGCGATCGAAGATGCCGGTGGACGCGGCCTTGAATGCGTACATGCCACCCATGCAGAAACCGATCATGCGCACCGTCGTGCATCCGGTCAGCTCCGCGGCCAATCGCAGATCGTCGAACACGTCGCTGTCGCGCTTGGTCGGCATGGAGGCGAACCGATCCTCGGGCGAGGCGCCCTCGGCGAGGTTGGGGAACGGTTCGATCGCCACGGTCGACATGCCCCACTCCTCGGCGAACCGTCGCACGTGATCGTCGAACAACGGACGTAGTCCGAACATGTCGGGGTGCACCACCAACCCGTACGGTGCCGACGGAACGTGATGGATTTCGGCCGGTGTACCCGAGGGGAGCGTGGTGCGCATTCCTCGATTCTGTCAGACCGTCACCTGCACGATGCCCATGGCGATGCCGTGTTGCACCCACTCACCCCGACCAGGCGCGATCGCGTACGGGCGCGGCGGGGGCGCGACACCCAACAGATCGGCGTGATCATTGACCGCGTTCCCGAGAAGCAGGCCGGTTCTGTGCCGACGTACGGCGTGAGCCCAGTGATCGAACGAGTGGCGCAACGCGAGTGGATCCACTGTGGCGATCACGTCGAGGTCGTCATCGTCGAAGTTCGCTTCGTGCGGCACCTCGTCATGATCGACCACCACCAATCGACGCGCCAGATGACCACGCTCGCGTCGCCAGTGTTCGACCAACGAGCGCGCGGCACCACTTCGGCCCGAACCCGACTCGCCGATGATCATCACGCGCCACGGATCACGTGTCGACAACTCCACCGCGCGAGAATCGTCGGCGAAGACCGCGAAGACTTCGTCACGTTCGATGCGAACCGGCAGACGCAAGGGTGCCGGCGGAATCCACGGACCGGTCGACGCCACGAACCGCCCAAAGACATCCCGTCCGTCGAGGAGTGTCTCGAACCCGCCGTCACGGTCGACCATGCGGAAAGTTCGTGAGCACCGATCACGTACGACCAACGGAGTTCCCGACTCCCGCGCGCACGTGGCAACGATGATGCCCGACTCCCACGATGAGAGCCATTTCTCCAAGCGACCCCAGGCCAAGCGGCTCGCCGCGTCCGACAAACAGTGGGACACGATGTCGTCCACGCCGTCGAGAATCACGGCGCCAACGGAATGCGACTCCAGCGCCAATGCCGTTCGATGAATGGTTTCGGCGTCGCAATCGTTGGCGCTCACACCGATCATCTCGATCCGCGCCGAGATAGTCGCCAATGCCTTGGCGCGAGTCCGGGGATCACCGACGATCAACCACCATTCACGAGGAGGTCCGATGACGACACGACGGCGGCGATCGATGTCGTCCAGCACGGCCACCGTCCCCGGATCCGGTTCGGACACCAGAGGCGACGGAAGAGGCGCACACCACAGCGAGCGAGCCGGTTCTCCCGTCGAGCCACACCCAGCGGACATGTGCGTGTTCACCACGACGGGCTCGGACCCCGAACACGACACCGCGGCGCGACCCGGCGAGTGACGGGGGAACGACGCCGCCACCGGTGAACCGACCACGTCCACGCTGTCTCCGGCGTTCAACACGCGCAGCACCACGCGAATGTCGCTGTTGGCGACGATGTCGGCCGTCAGTGATTGCGGGCGTTGCGTCGCTAACAACAAGTGGATCCCCAACGATCTACCCCGCTGGGCGATGCTCAACAGTTCGTGCAGGAACTCCGGTGATTGCGCGCGCAGGGCCGCCACCTCGTCGACCACCACCAACAATCGGGGAATCGTCCCATCCGCGCAATCGTCGATACCTCGCGCACCCACGGCTCGCAGTCGCTCTTCACGATCGCGGAACTCGCAGCGCAACGCCGCCGCCGCACGATCGACGGTGGACTCGTCCAGATCGGTGAGCACGCCCACCGTGTGCGGCAATCCCGCCAGCACGTCGCTGGTGGAGCCGCCTTTGTAATCCACCGCGAGGATGTTCAGCATCGATGGATCGACGGCTGCAGCCATCTCGGTGAGCCATCGCAGGAGCAGTTCGCTCTTCCCCGACCCGGTGCACCCCACCACCACCGCGTGCGGCCCGTCGCGCACGATGTCGATCCGAAACTCCCGGCCGAGATCGTCGTCGCCCAGCACCACCGCGAACGGCGTCGCGCCGTCGGTGCGAGATCGTTCGTCGTTCACGGATGCCTCCAACAACTCGGGGTCGGTCCAGCGACACAGCGCGCGCATCACGGTGTCGGCCGTCGTCGCATCCATCCCCTCAACCTCGTCGGCGGCGATGATGGTCGAACACTCCGCGGGCAGTTCGTGTCGCCGCTCGGCGATCACGATCACGCAGGCATTCCCCCGCAGTCGCGAGTACTCCACCCAACGTTCGGGTCGGTCGACGACGCACACCACGTGCGACGCGTGCGCATCGGAATGGGGCGTTCCGGCCAGACCGATCGTTCGACTCACCGAACGGGGCCAAGCGGTCAGGCGCCAGTCGGCCGGACCCGAGCGCACGCACAGGCGCACCGCCATCGCCCGCGCCGCCGCCGTCGCCGACGATCCGTGAACCCCGACCACCGCACCGGGGGCGAGGTCGACCAACCGCGGCACGTCATCCACTACGACGGTCGTCTCCGTCGCGTCGACCCTCACCGTCTCGCTCCCGCGAGCGACGGACACCCTCCACACGTCGTCGTGTCGAGCCGGACGCCAGTGCCACAACCGTTCGTCACCGGTGGCCACCAACGTGGCCAGCTCGTGCGCGTTCGGATGTTCGTAACGAAGGCGGCTCGCGCACGCCCGATGCCACCGATCCCACTGCCGCACGTGATCGGCTTCCAGGTGGGCGCGCTCCCGGTCGCGGGCCTCGATCTCACGACCGCGCCGGCGTCGTCGACGCGACGCATCCAGTCGCCACACCGCCACGGTCAGCAATGCGGCCACCACCGACACCACCGCGAACGTCATGTTCCCGGTCACCAGACCGAACAGTCCCGCGGTCACGATGCCCGGCAGAAGAGCGGTCAGACGACTCGTGACATCCGAGTCGCCGTCGATCATCGAGGGTGCGGGCAACGGTGTCAGCGAGTCGGGGACGCGGGGTTCCTCCCACGGTCGCAGTGGTGGGCGATGGAACGGTTGCGCGGTCATGCATCCGTGATGCCACCGAACCTTCACCGTCCCCGTCACCGGTGAGAGTCCGGGTGAACCACGGTGATCGTCGGGGCGAGCCCGAGTGAGTTCACCGCGATGTGGTCGGGTCATGAACAACCACACACCCGTCCTCGATCCACCGACCGCCCCACTCAAACCGTGGGACCTGCCCTGCGAGGTGCGCCCCGACCTGCACACCGTGTCCCGCGGTGGTCGACCCACCATCTCCGGACGCATCCCGGTGGCCCATGCCCTGTACCTGGAATGGACCGCCATGTGCGGCAATCGTCGCCTGTTGCGCCAGGTGAACGCGTGGGGGTTGCCGGGGCTGCCCATCGGGCACCTGGACGAACTCTTGATTCGGTCGGGCTTGGACGGTCGCTCGGACGACGACGACTCCGATCACTACCTCGCCCTCATCCAGCAACGGGCCGGCACCGACGAACTGGCCGCCCGCGTGATGCTGCAGCGATTGATGCCGGCCATGTTGTCCATCGCCACCAAGCGGGCGCCCATCACCGACAACGGAACCATCGGCGCCTTCGAGGCCGTGGTGTCGGCGGCCTGGGTGGTGATACGCCGCTACCCCATCGACCGACGTCCCGTGCACGTGGCCGGAAACCTGGTGCGCGACATCGAATACGCGGCCTTCGTTCGCGACAAGCGACTGAAGAGCGCCACCATCGAGACCGTGGTCGGGGACCGCGTGCTGGACCTGGCCGGCGCCAACCATGCTCGCGCGAACGGTTCGCACGATCCGGTGGCGGCCAACGGCGAGGTGGAGGCACTTCTGGCCGATCTGGCACGTTCGGGATTGAGCACGGCCGACATCCAGATGTTGCGCTCGGTGATGAACGACGTGAACTCCGCCGAGGCCGGAGATGCGTTGGGCATCAACGCCCGTTCGGCGCGCAACCGCCGCGCGTCCGCGTTGAAGCGGGCCCGCGAGGTGCTGACGGTCAGCGTCGAAGACGAAGGCTGTTCGTGACCACGAAGACGCTCGACAGCGCCATGGCCAAACCGGCGATGACCGGGTTCATGAGCCCCGCCACCGCCAGCGGCAGCGCCGCCACGTTGTAGGCGAAGGCCCAGAACAAGTTGGCACGAATGATGCCCAACGTGCGACGACTGAGCGCCAGCGCGCGCGGCACCTTGGCCAGGTCACCGTTCACGATGGTGAGGTCCCCGGCTTCCATGGCGGCATCGGTGCCCGTTCCCATGGCCACGCCCAGGTCGGCGGCCACCAAGGCGGCCGCATCGTTCACCCCGTCGCCCACCATCGCCACCGTCGCACCGGCGGCCTGCAGTTCGTGCACGATGCGCAACTTGTCGGCGGGCAACACACCCGCGCGGGTGTCATCGGGATCGATACCGATGCTGGCCGCCACGCGCCGCACCGGACCGTCGGAATCCCCCGACACGATCATCGGGCGCACGCCGAGCGCGCGCAGTTGCGACACGATCGCCGCGGCCGCCGGCTTCACCTGGTCGCTCACGGCCAGCCGTGCCACCACGCGACCATCCACCGTGGCTTCGACGATGGTGGAACCGGAGTCGATGCTCTGCGTCGATCGACCGACGGAAACCCGACCTCCGTCCACCACCGCCGACACGCCCACACCGGGGGTGTTGACGAAGTTCTCGACGGAGGGTGCGGCCACCACTCCTCGCTCGCGCAACCCCTGCACCACCGCGCGCGCGATGGGGTGCTCGCTGTTGGATTCCTCGTCGACGCTCTGCAACGTCATGGTGCCGGTGGTGAGCGTGCCCGTCTTGTCGAACACGATGGTGTCCACCGCGCGAGTGGCCTCCAGCACGTGCGCACCCTTGATGATGATGCCCTCGCGCGCGGCGCGACCGGTGCCCACCAACAACGCGACGGGTGTGGCGAGACCCAAGGCACACGGGCACGCGATCACCAACACGGCCACCGCCGCCTCGAACGATCGCTGCACGTCACCGCTGATGACGAGCCAACCGACCAGAGTGGCCACGGAGAGCACGATCACCGCGGGAACGAACACGGAACTCACCTTGTCGGCCAGTCGCTGCACCGGCGCCTTGCCGTCCTGGGCGCGTTCCACCAGTCGGGCCATCTGCGCCAGCACCGTGTCGCGACCGATCCGCGTGGCCCGCACGAGTAGTCGGCCGTTCGCGTTGAGTGTTCCGCCGGTGACGACGTCACCCGGTCGACAATCCACCGGCACGCTCTCACCGGTGATCATGCTGGCGTCGATGCTGCTGTCGCCCTCCACCACCACGCCGTCGGTGGCCACCGTTTCACCCGGTCGCACCACGAACGTCTCGCCCACGCCCAGCGCACCGATGGGGATGACCGTCTCGTTTCCGTCGCGCCACAACGTCACCGACTTGGCGCCCAGATCCAACAACGCGCGCAACGCGTCACCGGCGCGTCGGCGGGCCCGAACCTCGAACCAGCGCCCGGCCAAGATAAACGCCACCAACGTGGTGGCCACCTCCAGATAGATCTCGTCGTGGACCATCGCGCCGTGGTGCGACTGCGTGCGCGGCAACAGGCTCATGTTCATCCTCATACCGATCTCGCCGGCGTTTCCGAACACCAGAGCCCACAGGCTCCAGGCCATGGCGGCGATGACACCCAACGAGATGAGGGTGTCCATGGTGGTGGTGCGATGCGCGGCGTTTCGCCACGCTGATTTGTGGAAGGGCCACGCGCACCACGTGGACACCGGAGCGGCCAGCACCAACGAGACCCACTGCCAACCGTCGAACTGCAGGGCGCCGATCATCGACATGGCCATCACCGGTGTGGCACACACGACGGCCACCACCAATCGACGACGCACGTCGACGAGGTGCGCCTCGGTGGCGATCTCCACCGTGGACTCACCGTCGTCGACATTGGGTGCCACGGCGCCGTAACCCAGCCCCTCGATGACGCTCACGAGCTGGCCGGCCTCGGGTCGGGTCTGCAGGCCGGTGACGGTGGCCTTCGAGGTGGCGTAGTTGACCGTGGCCACCACACCGTCGAGTTTGTTCAGCTTCTTCTCGATGCGCGCCGCGCAGGCGGCACACGTCATGCCGGTGACGGCCAGGACGACGGGGTCGTCAACCGGCGACGGCTTCGAATCCGGCTTCATCGACGGCTTCCGCGATCGCGTTCCAGTCGAGCGCACCCGAGCTGGTGACCGTCACGGCCTTGGTGTCCAGATCGACGTCGACCGTCGACACACCGGTGAGCTTCGACAGTTCGGTGGTGACGGCCTGCTTGCAGTGGCCACAGGTCATGCCGGGAACCGCGAAGGTGGTGACGGTGGAGTCGCTGCTCATGAGATCACTCTACGACCGGGACCGTCGCCCGATTCAGGGCCTTTGGTCGAATGTGGCCTGACGCTTGTTGAGGAAGGCGTCGATTCCCTCTTGCGCGTCGGGTGAGGTGGCGGCGTCGGCCATCACGTCGACGGCGATCTCGTAGGCGAGCGGCTGATCCAGACCGATCTGGTCGTAGAAGGTGCGCTTGCCCACGGCCTTGCTCCAGGCCGAACCACGCGTGGCCCGCGTGATGAGGTCCAGCACCGCGGCGTCCAGTCGATCGTCGGGCACCGCGCGGTTGATGAGACCCCAATCGGCGGCTTCGGCGGCGGTGATCGGATCACCGGTCATGGCCATCTCGAGGGCGCGCTTGCGACCGATGTTGCGGGCCACCGCCACCAACGGCGTGTGGCAGAACAGGCCGCCCTTGCCACCGGGAATCGCGAACGATGCGGAGTCCGCGGCGATGGCCAGATCGCACGAGGCCACCAACTGGCATCCGGCCGCGGTGGCCAACGCGTGCACGCGGGCGATGACCGGCTGCGGGATGTTCTGCACCGCGTCCATCATGCGCGTGCAGGTGTCGAACAGATGGTGGGTCACGTCGACTGATGCGCCGGCCATGTCGGCGAAGTTGTGACCCGCGCTGAACACCGGTCCGTTGGCCGCGATGATGACACCGTCGGCATCCGATGCGGCCACCGACTGCAGGGCTTCGATGATCTCGAGCATGGTGTCGAGCGACAAGGCGTTGCGCTTCTCGGGACGGTCGAGGGTGATGGTGGCGATGGCCCCGTCACGCGAGAGGGCGATGTTGTCGAAGCTCACCCGTTCAGTCTCGCACGGCTCCGGGCCGGCGACACCCGCCGCCGGCCCTCGCCGTGGTGCGCCCTGAGGGGCTCGAACCCTCGACCAGCGGATTAAAAGTCCGATGCTCTACCGACTGAGCTAAAGGCGCGGGGGCGGAGCCGAACCCGGAGCGAAACTCGCCCGGACAACCGACCCGACCACATCCGTAGGCTAGTTCTCAACCCTCCGAGGCCCTCGCCGCGGGCGGTCAAAACAATCGTCAATAGCGTTTACGCTCGTCTCATGCTCGCTGATTCCGAGATCATCGGTCATCGATTCCCCGGAGGTCGGTACACGATCGCTCATTGGGAGAACTTCTTGTTGACCGACTGCACCACGGCCGATCAGTTGCCCGATGGGCTGGTGCATCCGGTGGCGATGTTCCACGTGCCCATCCTCGGTTGCGGGGTCAGCATCGCCGAACTCTTCGACATCTGCGGAGCCGAAGGGCCGGGGTCGGTCGGTCTCGACGGCTACGACTGGGAGTACTTTTTCCCCCTCACCATCGACACCGAGTATTCGGCCAGCGGTTCGATCGTGCACTGGGAACATTGCGTCGACGACCGTGGTCGACCGTTCGACTCGATGCGATTCGCGATCGAGTTGCGCAACAGCACGAACTACCTGGTGGCCCGGGCCACGAACACGTGGCGTTTCAGGCGCGCTCCATCCACCGCGGCGTTCCGGGAACACGCCAAACACGAAGTCGCCGACGCGACACCGATTCCCGCGTTCGTGGTCGACTCGGTCGACCCCCAACGCATGAAGACCATGGCCGCCATCTTGCGCGACCCCTACCGCGTCCACTGGGATCGCGAGGCCACCACGGCCATGGGTCTCGGTGGTCGGGTGATCAATCAAGGACCGTTGAACGTCAGCTACATCGTCAACGCATTGCACGCGTTCGCCGGAGTCGGGTGCATCCGTCGACTCACGGTGAACTTCCACCGTCCGGTTTTCGACGGTGACCGCGTGATCGCCGGTGGGCGAGTGCTCGAGGAACGAACGGGTGACGGCTCCCGCCGGGTGCACGTGTGGCTCGAACGGCACGAGCCCGAACCGAACGAAGTGCTGGTGTCCGGCGAGGCCCTCATCGACGGAGATCGACCGTCACGAACGTGACACTCACGGGGGGCAACGCGAGTGTGCCCTCCACCGTGACACCCACCGGCTCGGGCATCGTGTGGTCGTCGATCATGCTCAGCAGTCGGCCGTTGCAGTGAACGTCGAGCCCCCGCAGTTCCGGTCCGGTCAGCACGTACGCACTCGCGGGAGACGACAACTCGACGTGTGTCGACTCGGTGCGGGAGTTGTTGATCAACACCATCGCATGGCCCGCACCGCCACGGCGATCGTGTGCGTACACATGGAGTCCCTCGCGCAGCGGAACGCCCGCGTCGAACACCTCGGTGCCCATGAACTTGGCCCACATCCAGGCCGCCCAGTACTTGGCGCGCGGCGTGTGCGTGCGCGAGTCCAACATCCCGTAGTCGCTGGCGCACAGCGTGTTGTGCATCACGCAGTCCACGCCGTTGCGCGCCAGTCGACCGAGTTGATCCACGTAGCGCGGTACGTCCAACCAGGTGGGGGCCCACGTGCTGCCGCCATAGGCCGCATCGGCGGTTTCGGTGAGCCACATCGGCGCACCTGGAGCATGATCGTTACGCACCGCCGCGAAACCCTCGAGCGCTTTCTCGGTGCGCGCGAGATACTCCTCGGTCAACACCTGATCCGCCGGCGTGTGGTGCAGTCCCCCACCACGTTCGCTGAGTCCGTTGTAGAAGTGATAACTGAACACGTCGGGTGGTCCGGCCGGTCCGGTCATCAAGTCGTCGATGGGCAGGTGTGGGAACGGAGCCGCGCCCGACATGCGCGCCATCGCCGCACCGGGGCCGATGAACAACGCTTCGGGCGCGGTCTCGCGCAACGTGCGTACGAAGATGGCCACGTCGCGTCGATAGTCGGCGGCGGTGTATCCCGCTGGTGCGCCGTGCAGCGTGGCCAGATCGGGTTCGTTCATGAACTCGGCACCGGCGACGTTCAGCCCGTGCTCCAGCGTGTACGTGAGGAAAGCACGCGAGTTCGCCGGGTTCCACGAGCCGTCGGCAAGGTGCGCACCCGCGGTGTTGGCCATCGACGTCACCAGGTCGGCACCCACGCTTCGGGCGAAGTCGATGAGCCCGTCCCACTGATGACGGCGCAACACCGCGTGGTAGCCGTCGGGGGCCGAACCCCCCTGTTCACCGGTGACGTCGAACCACGTGTGCGAGGCCCATGAGCCACTCACGCGCACGTGCACCGGTCCCAACGCCCGGGCCAAGGTGCGCACGCGCGCACCCGACAGATCCACCGGATCCACCGGAGCGGTCAGGGAACCCACGTGAGCGAAAGCGGCCGAGCCTTCACCGTCAACGCCGGAGGATTCGCTGGCGAAGGTGACCGGCTCGACCCCGCGCACCTGGGCGTCGGAGTATGGGCGCCAGAAGGTGCCGCCGGTGATCTCGGCCATCTCGATGTTGTACGACTGGAATCGCTCGCTCACCCGGCCTACGGGCACGAAACGAGACGGATCGATTCGTGCGCTCTCGTTCATCGGACCCCCTCTCGCCGATCGCGGACGTGCCCGACCGTATCCAAGGGACGATCGCCACTGGTCACCTGCCGATCCGTCAGAACTGGAACTTTCGGCTTGAGTAGCCACTGGTTCTTCCTTATAGTAGCCACTGGCTATTCGTAATCGCCAGTGGCTACTACTCGTGAAAGGGTCCGACATGCGTCGACTTGGTGGAGGTTCAAGATTGTTGGCCGTGGGACTCGTGATCGGAGTCTCCCTCGTGACCGCGCTACCAGTCCGGGCTACCGGCCACCAGGTGTGGTGGGTCGCCCCCTCCGGTTCGGCCGCTAATCCCGCGTCGTCGGGAACCGGATGCGGCAACCCCGGTTACGTCGGCACGACCGACGCGGTCATTCAAACCGCCATCGATGGAGCGAGCGCTGGCGACGAGATCAAGATCTGCGCGGGCACTTACTCCATCGGCGCCACGATCACCGTGAACAAGGAACTCACCCTTTCCGGCGTTGGCACCTCGCTCCCCGTCCTCGATGGTGGGGGTAGCACCCGCATCCTCGACATCACCACCGGCGGATTCGGCGTGACGATCAACGCGCTTCATTTCCGCAAGGGTCGGGCGACGGGAACGAACGATTACGGTGCTGGCATCCGCGCTTCTTCGGACGTGACCCTCAACATCAATGACTCGCTCTTCGTCGGCAATCATGCCGACAATCACGGTGGGGCGATCGGCCTCATCACGCGGGGCAACGACACCGGTTCGGTACAGGTGGCCCGTTCGACCTTCTACAAGAACCGGGGAATCGACGGAGGAGGCATCGCGGTGGCGTTCAACTCCACCAGGTCGACCATCACCAACAGCACTTTCGTCCAGAACTCCGCTTCTCGAAATGGTGGAGCGATCAACGGATCATTCGGGAACGTTCTGGCAACTCAATCCACGTTCATCGACAACGTCGCCCCAAGCGGTGGCGACACCTCGTGGGTGGTGTCGCTGAATCAGAGCCTCATCGCGTACACGCCCTCGGTGACGCCCTCCAACGGCGTTTGCGCGAACGGTTCGACACTGGTCAACAACGTGTCGACGAGCGCCTCATGCCTGGCCAGCGGGGTTACCCCTGTCACCTTCGGTTCTCTGAACCTCGGATTCCTCGCGCCGTGGGGCGGACTCGTTCCCACGTTCTCGATCGGTGCGGGAAGCTCGGCGATCGATGCTGTCTCCGGAGCTAACTGTTCCACCCTCGATCAACGAGGAATCTCGCGTTCGGGCGCGAACTGCGACGCCGGGGCATTCGAATTCGTC
>JAJTEQ010000040.1 GCA_021298195.1 Ilumatobacteraceae bacterium | reverse complement strand
GTGATAAGGATGAGCCGTCGTTGCCGAGCGTCGTCGACGGCTTCGTCGTCGGTGTGCGGGTCGATTGGGTCGAGCAGTGCTGCGTCGGGTGCGTTGTAAGGATCGTGGGGGTTCACAGGGGTCCTTCGTTGGTGGGGATGCGGGCGAGGAACTCGGCGACGGCGGCGGTGAAGGCGTCGTTGTCGTCGCCGGCGACCATGTGGCCGGTGCCGGAGACGTCGACGGTTTCGGCGTGGGGCACGGTATCACGGAACTCGGCGACGGTCTCGGGTGAGACGAGGTCCGACTGGGCGCCGCGCACCAGCAGGGTGGGGGCGGTGATGCGTCGGGCGCCGTCGAGGAGCACGTCGGCGATGGTGTCGATGCGTTCGGGGTCGGTGTGGACGGCGTCGAGTTTGGAGGTGATGAACGCCGGGTCCCAGCGCCACACCCATCGGCCATCGTCACGGCGCCGGAGCACCTTGTGGAGTCCATCGAGGGTGTCGGGGCGAGGCCGGTGCGGGTTGTAGGCGGCGATCACGTCGGCGGCAACTTCGAGCGTGTCGAAGCCGTCGGGGTGGGCGGCCATGAATCCGACGATCCGGCGCACGCCGTCGAACTCCATGCGCGGCGTGACGTCGACGAGCACGACCGCAGCCCACAGATCCGCAGGGGCGAGCCGGTGCGCGGTGAGGATCGTCATGCCGCCCATCGAGGCGCCGACGACCGCGGTTGGCCGGTCGCCGGCAATGTGGTGTCGAACCGTGATCAGGTCGACGGCGAGCAGTTCCATGTCGTAGGTGCCGGTCGGGTCCCAGTCGCTGTCGCCGTGGCCTCGGGTGTCGTAGGCAGCAACGGTGTAGCCGCGGGCGTGGAGTCGTCGGGCGGTGGTGTTCCATGCGTGGCGGTTCTGGCCGCCGCCGTGGAGGAGCAACGCCACCGGCCGGTCGGTGTCGTCGTGCGCGTATACGTCGACGGCAAGGGTGATGCCGTCGGCGGTCGAAACGTGCCGGTGGTCCGGGGTCATGCCGGCTCCGGGGCCGTGGCTGGTTGTGTCGATGCCGGTGCGGCCGTGTCGCGTAGCGGCAATTCGCGAATCGTGAGCGCCGCGACGATGCCGAGCGCCATCACCCCGGCAGCGACGGCGAACACCGTGGTGATCGCATCGGACAAGCCGTCGATGGCGACGCTGCGCAACGGCTCGGTGAGCGACCCCAGAGCCCGCGGGTTCTGGGTGAGGGTTTCTGCGGTGACACCGTCGGGTAGATCGATTCCGGTCAGACCGCTCGTGATGGCGTCGGTCAGCCGCCGGGTGAGGATCGCGCCGAACACGGCGACGCCGACGGTGGAACCGAGCGTGCGGAAGAAGTTGACGGATGCCGTCCCGGCGCCGAGGTCTCGCATTTCGACGGTGTTCTGCACGGCGATCGTGAGCACCGACAGCGTCGCACCGATCCCGGCGCCGACAACGAGCATCCACACCGACGACACCAGCCGCGAGGTGTCGGGCTCCATCGTGGACAGCAGCCACAACCCAACAGCGGCGACGACCGTGCCGACGACCGGGTAGATCTTGTAGCGGCCCGTGCGGGTGGTGAGCCGGCCAACCACCAGCGACGCAACCATCAAGGCGAGCATCAGCGGTAACAGCAGCAGACCGGCGTTGGTGGCCTGGCGGCCCTGGACACCTTGGAAGAACAGGGGCAGGTAGACGATCGCTCCGAACATGGCGGCGCCGGCGATGAACGACACCGTGACGCACGAGGTGAACCCGGGTCGCGTGAACATGCGTGGTGGGAGGACCGGCTCAGCGGCGCGACGTTCCCACCAGGCGAACGTGGCGGCGCCGACCGCGGCGACGGTGTAGAGCGTCACCGTGGCCGGCGAACCCCAGCCGTACTCGTCGCTGGCCCAGACGGTCGCGAGCAGCAGCGAGGTGACCGAAGCGACCAGGACGCCGGCGCCGATCAGGTCGAGGCGACGATGGACTCGCTTGAACGGCATGCGCAGCACGCTGCTGGTGACGAAGAGCGCAACGATGCCGATCGGGATGTTGACGTAGAACACCCATCGCCACGACAGATGATCGGTGAGGAACCCGCCCACGAGCGGGCCGATCACGCTGGCCAATGCGAAGGTCCCCGTCAGGTAGCCGGTGTAGCGGCCCCGTTCGCGTGGGGGGACGATGTCACCCACGATCGTGAACGTCAGCGACATCAACCCCCCACCGCCGATGCCCTGCAGGAAGCGGAACCCGATCAGTTGCCCCATCGACTGCGCAGCGCCGCACAACGCCGACGCGACCAGGAACAGCACGATCGCGCTCTGGTAGACCCGCTTGCGCCCGTACAGGTCGGAGATCTTGCCGTAGAGCGGCATGCTCGCCGTCGATGCCAGCAGGTAGGCAGTGACCACCCAGGAGAGATGGTCGATGCCGCCGAACTCGCCGACGATCGTCGGCAATGCGGTCGACACGATCGTCTGATCGAGCGCGGCGAGCAGCAGCCCGGTCATCAGCCCGACGATGATGATCGTGCGCTCACGATGCGACAACTCCGGCATGGTGGGCGGTGAGGTGGGAGCGGTCACGACACCGATACCACCAGCGTTTCCAGGCCGCGAAGGGTGAGGCTGGGCCGCCACTGCGGGTTCCGGTCGGCGTCGATCATCGTGAAGCGGTCCAGGAGCCGCTCGAACACGACCTCGCCCTCCAACCGGGCGAGCGGGGCGCCGAGGCAGTAGTGGATCCCGGCGGCGAAGCTCAGGTGCTGCTGGCCGGTACGGGTCACGTCGAAGCGATCCGGGTCCGGGTAGCGGTGCGGGTCCCGGTTCGCGGCGCCGAGCAACGTGAGTACCAGCTGACCGGTGGCGATCCGATGCCCGGCCAGGTCGACATCGTCGAGCGCGGTGCGGGCGTCGAGCTGCACCGACGACTCGTACCGCAACATCTCCTCGACCGCGCCGGGCAGCAGTGAGCGGTCGTCGCGAAGTCGTCGCAACTCGTCGGGATTGCGGATCAACGAGAACAGGCCGTTGCCGATCAGGTTCGTGGTGGTCTCGAAGCCGGCTGCGAACAGCAGCACGATCGTCGCCACCAGCTCGTCCTCGGTCAGCCGGTCGTCGTCGTCACGAAGGTGGATCAGCGCGCCGATCAGATCATCGGTCGGTTCCGAGCGGCGTTCGCGGATCAACGCCCGAAAGTAGCCGGTCATCTCCTCGCTCGCTGACTCGGCGCGCTGTACCGTCGCCCGGTCGACCATCGGCTCGAGTGCTGCGGCGGCGTCACGCACGATCCAGCGGAACTGGTCGCGGTCCGCCTCGGGGACGCCGAGTAGCTCACCGATCACCTTGACGGGCAGCGGGAACGCCAGCACGTCCATCACGTCGCCTCCGCCTGCGTCGGCGAGCCGATCGAGGATCGCATCGACCATCGCAGCGATCGCCGGGCGCAGCGCCTCCACCCGCTTGGGCGTGAACTCGCGGGCGACCAACCCGCGCAGGCGTGTGTGATCGGGCGGGTTCATCCGCAACATCGAATGCCGAGAGATGATCGGCACGTCGCGCTCGGACGCATCCGGCGCGGACCCGAAGATGCGCTGCGCCTCGTCGCTCTTGCCGAACCGTGGATCACGCAGCACCGACGCACAATCATCGAACCGGGTCACCACCCACATCGGCAGCACCTCGCTGCGATGCACCGGCGCCGCCTCCCGCAACCGTCGATACGCCCGATACGGATCAGCACGTACCTCGGCGTCGGAGAACAAACTCACCAACACGTCGTCCGGCGCAGCCGCCGACAGCAGATCGGACACCGACATCAGGATCCTCCCCCACCCTGGTCGCCGGCGCGCGGCGACGTGATCAACACCGTTCCCTGCCCGATCGCCACCAGACGTCCACCGTTGGTGACATCGATACGCACCACCGCCGTCCGACGGGTGAGCGACACCACACTCGCCTCAGCGGTCACCTCGCCCTCGCGCACCGCAGCAAGCAGATTCAGCTTGAACTCCGTCGTCGCCGCCCACGCCCCCCGCTCGATCAACGGGTAGACGACCGCGCCGAGCACGTGATCGACCAACGCCGAAACCACCCCGCCGTGCATCGACCCGAACGGGTTCAGCAAATCCGCCCGAGCGTCCAACGCACACACCAACCGGCCCGGGCCCACCTCGACCGCCCGCACCCCCAAGAACCCCGGCAGGCCACCCTGACCGTCATGGTTGACCAGGATCGCCTCAGCGAGCCCAGCGTCGTACGAGTCGAACCCGCTCATCGCTGCGGTCCCGCGTTGGGAGCCAACCCTCCGAGCACGATCGCCAACACCGCGTCCGCCCGCGCTTGAACCGATCTGTCGTCGGCGACGAGGAGGAACTCCATCCCCGCGACCAGCACGGCGCCGTACACCACCGACGCCGCCGCGCCGACGTCGTCCACGCTCAAGGAACCGTCGCGCGCTCCGTCGCGTAGCGCGGACCTCAGTGGCGCCAGGATCACCCGATCGACCCCCGCCGCGATGTCGATCAGCGATGCCGCTTTGCCCAACTCGGCGAACAACAACCGGTACGTCGGCCCGTGCGACGCGATGAACCCGAGATGCTCCCGCACCAACCCCTCGAGGCGATCCCGACCCGAACCCGGCGCCGTCGCTGCCGCGTCCAACGCCACGGTCATCTGCGCGAACGTCCGCGACAACAGATGCGCCAGGATGTGCTCCTTGCCCGGGAAGTAGTAGTAGAGCGTCGCCCGGGGGATCCCCGTCACCTTCGCCAACTCGTCGATCCGAGTTGCGTCCAACCCGTTGTCAGCGAACACCTCCGCCGCCCGATCCACCCGCTCCACCAGATCCGCCGGCAACGGACGCACCACGCTCGGCACCGGCTGCGTCACGCCCCACCCCCCGCGTCGCGGCCAGCCATCATGCGCTCCACCGACACCACCACGAACGTGGCCTTCGCTTCGGCGAACAATTCGCCACCCTCCAACAACGCCGACGCAGCCAAATGCAGCTTCCGTTCGTCACGGCCCTCAACCCGCGCCCGGAACTCCAACGGCACCCCGATCGGCGTCGGAGCCCGGTACGTCACCGTCAGACGCCCCGTGAACGCCGGAACCCTCAAGATCGACAGCTGGTAGCCCATCACGTCGTCAAACACCGCCGCTACCACCCCACCATGGGCCTGACCCGGTGCCCCCTCGAACGCCGGACCCAACACCACCCGCGCCACCGCCGCGTCGCCCTCACGACGCACCGCCATCGCCACACCCATCGGATTCGCCTCACCCGACACCACACAATCCGGAAAGTGCGACATCACCTCACCATCCTCGGGCGCCTCACCCGGCCACGAACCAGCGTCAACGTCGACCAGATGGCTCATCGACCGCACCCGCCGAGGCACCCCCTCCGCCCGCGCCGACAGCGCGTCAGCAGCCACCGCCACGTCATCAAGCCACCCGTCACCGACATTCGCCGAAACCATCTCGTGACCCAAGCGACGCAAAGCCGCCGCCGCACGAACTCGCGCCAACGTCACTCCGAAACGTTCCAGTGAAATCTCCCGCTCCGTCGGTTCCATCACACCCCCAGTTCAGACGACACGATTGGACGTCCCGTCCAACCATAGCCGAGAAAAGTGCGAATCGCCGAGCCCGTCTCTGGAGCCTCGCGCCCCAACCAGATCGCCGCCGGCCAGACCCGCCGACCTGCGCTCGCCGAGGTGACGCCTCGACGAATCCGATCCGGCAGCTTCACTGATACAACGGGGCACTGCCGGCGGCGGCCGCCGCGCGGGCACCACGGCTCCACAGCGATGGGTACGCCTTTGCGACGACGACCGCGACACGCCCACCACGACCTCGTGCCGGGCAGCTTGATCGTCGAACTCGACGACGGCAGTGGCACGTTGTCTGTGATCGAGGTCGCCGTGGAACTCGAGGACGGATCACCGACCGTCAGCGTCGACAGCATCCGCGGTGGCGCTTCGTCGTTCCGCTGGATTCCGAGCTTGCATCGACGACGAGTGGATCGGCGGCCGCGCCGACGCGAGCGTCCAATCCTCCGAAGACTTCATCGACCGGCCCGCCATCGACGAAACACGATGTGTCGACAAACCCTCCGCCGGCTAGGCCCGCGGGACCGACCATCGGGTTTCACCCCGGAGGTCGACGTTGTTCCCAAACTGTTCGCGCCGAGCGATTCGACGACGCCAGAGGCCCTTCCCGATTTCCCGGAAAGGGCCTTTGACCTGGTTCTTTACTTGGTGGCGGGGGCAGGATTTGAACCTGCGACCTTCGGGTTATGAGCCCGACGAGCTACCTGGCTGCTCCACCCCGCGATGAAGAAGGACAATCTACGAGGTCGACCGCCTGTTCCCAACCGGTGATTCGTCCGAACCCATCAGGAATTGGATGACGCGGACGAGTTCCCCGGCCAGACGCGACGACGCCATGGCCAGATTGGCCGCGAACTGCTCGGCGGTGGCCGTGTGATGGTCCACCAGATCGGTGATGGCCTTCACCGCCAACATCGGCACACCGGCCAGCTCGGCGACGTACGCCACGGCCGCCGCCTCCATCTCCTTCACGTCTCCCCCGTTGATCGCGATCATCCGACGATCGTCGTCGTTCTCGTCGAGGGAGTTGCTGGTGGTCACGATCCCTTGCTTTAGGCCCAACACCTCGGCGAGAGCCGCGGTGTCGACGGAGGGGTACGAACCCACCCCGTACGCGTCGAAGCCCGGGATGGCGATGCGACGATCGTGATGAACGAATTCACCACGACTCACGTACACGTCACCGATCCGCGCATCCTTCGACTGCCATCCACCGGCGGTCCCCGCCGAGATCAACACGTCCGGCGAGAATCGTCGCACCACCTCGAGCGTCGTCAACGCGGCGGCTTCGGTTCCGATGGAATCCACGTCATGGCGCGGATCGCGGCCGTTGATCGCCACCACCACCTCGCAGTCGAGCACGCGGGCCACGAAGAATTTCGCCGGCAACGGCGGTGCACAGTCGGTCTCGACGGCACCGAGCGCGGCGATGATCGGGCGCGCTTCGGCCTCCATCGCCATGATCACCGCAATGCACCGCACGCTCGGAGTGTAGAACTACGGTTGTCGTCCATGGGCCTGTTCAAGCGCACTCCGAAGACTCCGCCGGTGGATCCGGCCGAGGTCGCCGAACTGCGCCGACAGATCGAGGAGTTGAACGCCCGATTGCACGCCGTCACGTCCGTCGACGGTGATCACGCACGACGACTGGACGAACTCGACGGCAAGGTCATCAGCCTCGGCGCCCGGGTCACCCAGGTGGGCACCGAAGTCACTCACCAACTCGGTGAGTTGTCGGGCGACATCGACAAACTCGGCGCGCGCACCGACGAGATCGCCTCCACCATCGGCGATCTGCCCGAGCAGGTGGAGGCGGTTCGCAGCGATCAGGCGAGGCTCGCAAACGAGCAAGCCCGTTACGAGATCCGCTTCAGCCAGGATCTGGCCGAGGTGGCCGACATCGCGATGAAGAAGCGCTGACGCGAGCCGGATCGGCTCGGATCAGGCGCCCAACAACGCCAGGGCTTCGGCGATGAGGTCCTGGGCCTCGCTCACCTTGTCCTGGTACGCACCCAGGTCGCCATCGCGCAGAGCCTCGTCGGCTTCGTCGAACAACGACTGCGCCTCCTCCAACAACGCGGCCGGATCGGTGATGCCCGAACCGGGATCGGTGGTGCCAGGGTCCGTCGTGCCCGGATCGGTGGTGTCCGGTTCGGTGGTGTCCGGATCGGTGGTGTCGGCGTCTTCGCCACCGGTGTCGACCGTCTCACCCAGATCGATGTTCGCGCTGGGGAACAAGCGGTTGATGGCCTCGGTCAGCGTGTCTCCGATGACGGCTTCACCGTCGTGCCAGGCCAAGACGCGACGCACGAACACCTGCTTGCTACCGGTGTCGTCGGGACGCACGTACAGCGGACGCACCCACACCAACCCCTTGCCCACCGGCACCAACTGCAGTTGTCCGAAGATCACGCGAGAACCACGCTGGTCCAACAAGGTGACCACCGGCGAGATGGTGGGGTTCGAACTCAACTCGGCGGCCACGGTGGCCGGGCCGGCCGGCAGGGTTCCGTTGTACACGTAGACCTTCAGTTGCCCGTAGGTGGCGGGCTCGCTCGAGACCACCATCAACGCTTTCATTTCCTTACGGGTGTCGTCGGAAGAGAACGGGACGAACGGGCGCACCAAAGAAAACGTTCCCGAGGTCCCGTTGCCCTCGGGCGAATGGAACATGGTGTAGTACGGCTCGAAACGAGCCACGTTCGCATCGGCCACGTCACCGGTGTTGGCCTGCGCGGTCTCGTCGACGATGGTCGTCGCGTCACCGGCTCCGGCCGACAGCTCGGGTTCGCGCGGGGCGGCCTGAGCGACGCTCCAGGCCGCGTCACGATTGAAGAACTGGTCGACATCGGAGAACTGGTAACGCCCGTACAGGTTCGTCTGCACTCGGAAGAGATCCTCGGGGTAACGGAAGTGCATCCGTAGCGAATCGGGGATCTGATCGGCCGCGGTGAACAATCCGGGGAACGCGCTCGACCACGCGAGAACGATCGGATCCGTGGCATCAACGACGTACAAGTCGATCGTTCCGTCGTACGCGGCGACGACCGCCTTCACGCTGTTGCGCACGTAGTTGAACGAATGGTTCAGGCCCGACGAGGCACTGAGGTTGTCGGTGTTCGCTTGTTGTGCGTACGGATAACGCGACGTCGTGGTGAACGCATCGATGACCCACAACACCCTGTCGCCACTGACGACCGGATAGGGGTCGGCGTCGAGGTGAAGGAACGGGGCGATCTTGGACACGCGATCCCGCACGTCACGCACGTCGATGAGACGTGACTCGTCCGTGACGAGGCTGGACCCGAAGAGGTTGAACTCTCCCAACGTCAACGCGTAGGCGAGTCGGCGGATCGTGGAGTTCAACTGCACGCCGGCGACACCCGCGTAGGGTTCGGCCTCGGTGTCGGGGCATGCCTGCTCGACCTGCTTGGTGTTGACGATCGCGTAACCCGGTTGTTCGGTTCCGACGTACAACTGTGGGCGCGCCGCGATTCCGTCCTCGTAAATGGGTCGTCCATCGGACGTGACTCGACTGGCACTGGCCGCCACCACACCACAACCATGCGTGTAGATCAGATGCTTGGAGACCCACGTCTTGTTCGGGATGCCTTCGGGATTGAGTTCGCGAGCCGCGACCATGGTCTGTTGCACACGACCATCCACCTCGTAACGGTCCACGTCGAGATCGTTGATGGAGTAGAACGCGAACTGTCCTTGGTCGAGCGCGAAGCGGTCCTTCATTTCCGCGACGTCCAGCAAGCGGGTGTCCGACAACGGCACGATGCTGGCCTTCACGTCGGCGGCCGTCGCCTCGTCCGCGGTGAGGTTCACGACCTCCACGTTGTCCAGTCCCATGGCTCGCTGGGTCGCTTCGACGTTGCGTCCGATGTAATCACGCTCACGAGTGGTGACGTTGGGTTGAACCACGAAACGCTGAATGACCGCCGGATAAATGGCACCCGCGACCACCGCCACCACGGCCCACAACGCCATGGACAACAAGGGCAGACGCCATCCGCCCCACCGGATGCCGGCGATGAACAGGACCGCCACCAGCAAACTGATGAGAATCAAGAGGTTCAGCGCGGGCAATTGGGCCTTCACGTCGGTGTACGTGGCACCCTGCACCACGCCTCGTGACGAGACCGTCAACTCGAATCGCTGCAACCAGTAATCGGCGGCCTTGATGATGGCCAGCAACGAGAACAGGATGCTCATGTGCACGCGGCCACTCTTGGTGATGCGTTGGCCCGGCATCTGCACTCGCACGGCACCATTCAGGAAGTGCATGGCCGCCGTCATCAGGATGACCAACACCAATGCGGCGAAGGCCCAATCGACGACGAACGTCAGGAACGGCAACCGGAAGACGTAGAACCCGGCGTCGACTCCGAACTGGGGATCGCTCACTCCGAAAGATTTCGAGTGCCGGAACAGCAGCCAGTCCTGCCACTGGGCGATGGCGGGAACTCCGACGATCAAACCGAACACGATCGAGATCGCCAGACGCAGAACACGCGTGCGCTTGCCGACGAACATGCGATACCGCTGCACCACCTCGCGTTCGGGACCCTCGGGGAGATCGGCCGGAGCGAGACGCTCGGCCAGGGTGAGACTGATGAACGCCACGACGGCGAAGCCGATGGAGAAGACCGCACCCAAGAAGATCTTCGACTTGAGCACCGCCCAGAAGGTGTCACCGCGATCGACCGAATCGAACCACAGAAGATCGACGTAGAAGCCCGCCAAGGTGCGCGCCGACAGAACGAGCAACACCAGCAACGCCGCGACCACCAGGAGGATGATCCGACCTTTCGACACCTTGAGCGAACGAGGGGTGCGAGGGCGACGTGGCCCCCGAGGCAGATCCGAGGCTGGTCTCACGAGGCGAGACTAGTTCTGGTGCGGAACGAGTGCACAGCGGCACCCCGAATGCGCCGGTGCGTGTGTGTGACCCGTGGGGAAGGCGTCACCGGCCCTCACCGCTCCGGCCAACGAGTTGTCCTCGGCATCGGCACAGGCCGGGCCATTCGGGTCGACTTTCCAACACACCTTGGCGCCCGGATCGAGCGCGGCCAGTGCTCCGCGACCGTGTGCCGCATGACCGATGTCATCGACATGGGTGTCGATGTGTTGGTTCTTCCATTCGCGGTACACGAGGCGAACGAGTGAGGCCAATTCGGTGTTGTCACCGGCGGCCTGGGAGATGCTCCGGCTCAAGCGTTCGCGAAGCGGAGCCACGATCGACGAGACGATCTGCTCGTTCACGGCCGCCATCTGCTTGGCGATGTCCTTGGCCAATTCCTTGTCGGATGCGTCGCTCAACGAGCGCGCGCCGGCGAGAGCGGCACTCTTGACCGCTGCTTCCAACGCACCGGTGTAACGCGCGGCATGATCGGACTTCGGCCCGACGATGGCGTCGAGGGTCTTCACCGGCTTCTTTCCACGCAGCGTGTCGAGCACCTGATTCTGTTCGTCGGCCAACACGCGCTTCGCCTTTCGGCTCATGGTGGCGATGATCGGAGCCAACACCTCGTCGCGGGTCTGGAACACTGTCGCCTCCGGCTGCTCGTCGGCAGCGGAGTCCGTGACGGGATGGTCGATGACGGGAGCCTCGATGGGCTTCACCGGTGAGTTCGGTCGACCCGTCGGTTTCGTTTCGTCAGCGGCGACCACGCTCGCGGCCTCCACTTTGGCCGCCTCTTTCGCGGCCACCGTGTCGGCGCCGGCTCGGCGCAACTTGGCGAAGAGATCGTCCACGGGTGCGGGCTTGGGTCGTGACGTCACGTTGGACGGAACGACGATGGGCGCTTGCATCGGCGGATCCGACTCGTCGTCGGCGTCGTCGTCGAGATCGTCGTCGGCCATGTCCGCCACCGACATGGTTCGTTGATCAGAACGCGGGAAGAGCGACACCACGTTCGATGTGGTGGTCACCTCTTCGTCCGCCACCGTGTCCTCGACGACCGGAGTCTCGTCGATCACGGTGATGTCGATGGGCGCGGGATGATCGACGACCGTGTTCACCACCGGAGCGTCGACCACCGGGTCGTCGTCCTGGTCGTAGGGAACCGGCGCGATGGTGGTCGCGGCCTCGGCAGCCGGCAACTCGTCGACCTGCACGATGATCGGCACCGGGCCGGTGGTGTTGGCCAGGTTCACGAACTCGTTGGTCTCGTCCGACGCCTCGTCGAGGTCGCGCAGAACGTCGTCGGTGGCCACACGGGCCCGCTCGAACGCCTGGATCAGGCGATCACGGCTGTGCATCAGGTCCTCGAGCTGCTCGCGGGCCAGTTCGCGACGCTTGGCCACGTCGGCCAGCACCCGCTCACGGTAGGCGCGGGCCTCGTTCACCATGTCACGACCCTGCTGTTTGGCCATCAAAATCTCGGATTCGGCGTCCGAGGAGGCGTCCTGACGACGACGTGCGCCCTCCAACTCGGCGTCTTCGCGGATCCGAGCCGCCTCGTCGGTCGCCTCGCGGATCAGGCGGGTGGCGGTCTCGTCGGCCCGGGTCTTGATCTTGGCGGCCGCCTCGCGGGCCGTTTGGACGATGCGCAGGGTCTCTTCGCCCAGCATCGCCGCCACGGCGTCCTCGTCCAGTTCCAGGGGTGCCATTGGGGCCCCATGCTGGACATTTGCCAGTTCACGCTCCAGGAAAACGACCCGCTCTTGGAGGCGGGACAGCTCGGCGGAGACCATGCGCAAGAAGTCCCGGACCTCGTTCTGGTCGAAGCCACGGCGTGCGGACGGGAACGTCGCCCCCGCCACGGCGGTGGGCGACGACGGGTCGGGTCGCGAAAACGAGATAGCCATCGAAGGGATAGTACGAAAACCCTGTGGAAAAGGGGTGGCAATCAGGGCTTTCGGCGTGGGTCAGCCATCACAGGCGGTCGCCGGACCGCCAATGTCGCCCGTCAGAGCGGGTCGCCGCCACGATCGGCGAGAGCCTCCAAGGCCTCCTCCAAACTGGCCACCGGGATGATCTCCACATCGTCACCCACGGCGGCTCGGGCCTCGGCGATGTCGACCTCACCTTGGGCGGTGGGAACCAGGAAGTAGCGGGCACCCGACCGCTCGACCGCGATGGCCTTTTGCACCAGCGCCCCGATGGCTCCGACCGATCCGTCCTCGGCGATCGTGCCGGTGACGGCCACCCCCTCAGCAGGGATCAACTCTCCCGGAGTCAGTTGATCGATCAGCGCCAGGGCGAACGACAAGCCGGCGCTCGGACCACCGATTCGGTCCGTGTCGAAGACCACGTCGAAGGGCAAGCTGACCGTGCGGGTGTCCCGAGCCGAGAATCCCACGATGGTCCGCTCGGGCTCGTCGGGGCTGGCGATCAACTCCACTTCCACCGTGCGCGATTCTCCCGCCAGCGAGCGAATGGCGAGGGTGGCAATGTCACCGGGCGCGGAATTCTTCAATGCCCCGGAGATCTTCGACACCACGTCGATCGTGACCACTCCGTTGCCGACGTCGATGGATTCGATGACATCTCCGACCGCCAACACCCGACACGCCCGACGAGGTGGTGCCGACTCCTCGCACAACGTCGTGTCGAATCCGGCGACTTGAGCCGGCCCTTCCGTGAAAGTGGCGTCCATTCCCAGGTACGAAACGGCGACGTACGCGGCGATCTCTTTCGCGGTGGCCATCGCGCCGAGTTGGATCTCACGATTGGCCGATGGATCGCAATCACCGAAACGTTCTTCGCACGTGAGCACGTCGACGTACGGGTCCAACCAACCCATGAAGGACTGCAATGCGGTGAGTTCGTTGCCGAGGGCGGTCACGAATCGCACGCCGTTCTCGGGTGGATACACCTCCACCTCGTCTCCGACGATGGTCAATCGATCTCCGACCGTCGACGCCGCACCGGGTGCGGTTTCGTAGCGCTGGATGGGCCACACCGTGGCCCCGAGAACCACCACCACGATGAGGAAGGCGATGGTCATCGCCGGGATACCCCACGCCTGGGATCGGAGCGACAACGGTGACGGCTGGACCCCGACTACCGTTCCTTCTCGCGTGTCGCTCACTGAAATCTCCACCCGCGTGGCCATCGTGGCCGGCTTGGCCCTGATCGCCCTGCTCATTGTCGTGCGTCGCAAGCCTGCCAGATACGGGACCGATTCACCACGCGACCATGTCGGCTGGCGCACGACCGGGGAACAGGGGATCGACGAGACCGATCAAGCAGAGATCGAGCCCTTGCGCAAGAAGGCTCTTGAAACCATGGGCCTCGGTGCGATAGCAATCTTCGGGGGAATCGTGGTCGCGATCGTGGTCTCCCTGTCCATTTCCTGGATCGTCACCAATTTCTTGAACCGCTTGTGAACACACCCGAGTCATCCGAACACGCCGAGCGACGTCGCCTGGTCGTCCTCGCCGGACACACCGGCGATCTCGACACCATCCGCGAAGGCCTCGAACACGACGCCGCCACGGTGCGCGACGCCGCATTGGGCGCATTGGCCCGAATGGAGATGCTCGACGAGAGTGTGCTGAACCGTTTTCGACTCGACACCGACGCCCGCGTGCGCAATCGCGTCGCCGAGCTGGCCGCGAATTTCCCCGGCTTCGACTTGCTGCCCTTGTTGAACGACGACGATCCGATGGTGGCCGAGATGGCCGCGTGGTCCTGCGGTGAACACGAGAAAGTTTCCGACGCGATCATGGAGCGGTTGATCGCCATGACAACCGGTCACTCCGAACCGTTGGTGCGCGAAGCGGCCGTGGCTGCTCTCGGAGCCATCGGTGACGATCGTGGTCTGCCCGCCATCCTCGGCGCGTGTGGCGACAAGCCCGCCATCCGCCGTCGCGCGATACTCGCTCTCGCTCCGTTCGACGGACCCGAGGTCGACGCCGCCCTCGATCAAGCCATGCAGGACCGCGATTGGCAGGTGCGTCAAGCCGCCGAGGATCTGCTCGGTTGACGGGCCGCCCTCAGACACCCTCGAGAATCAGCAGAATCCCGAACACCACGAACAACACCGAAGCCCCGTAGCGAATCACTTTCTCGGGCAAACGCGCTCCGAGGTGGTACCCCACGAGGATCGCCAAAGCGTCGGCGGCCACCATGCCCAGAGTGGAACCCAACCAGGTCCCGAAGATGCCCTCCTTGGTGGCCAACGTGATGGTGGCCAGCATCGTCTTATCTCCCAACTCGGCGAGAAAGAACGCCACGCTGGCCGCGACCACCGCGCTGCGCGTTCCCTTGTCGGCGCGATCGACCTCGTCATCGTCGAGGGAGTCACCGCGCAGCGTCCATCCGGCGAACACCAGGAAGGCGATGCCGGCGATGATCGCGATGGTGTCGGTGGGTATGCGAGCCCCGAGAGCCGCTCCGATTCCCACGCTGATCGCGTGCGTCACCGCCGTGGCGATCGTGATTCCCAACAGAACGGGCCACGGCTTGTACCGGGCCGCGAAGGCCATGGCCATCAGTTGGCTCTTATCGCCCAGCTCGGCGACGAAGATGACGCCGAAGCTCAGAAGAAACGCGGAGAGCATCCCCGGGTCAGGAGACGCAGCAGGCGTTGCCGCCGTCCGACTTGTTGCCGAGGGAAATGTTGACGAACTGCTCGACGTCGGCGTGCTTCACGTAGAACTCCCACTTGTGGCCGTCGGCCCCGTCCACCCACGTCTCGGTCTTTTCGGCGAAGCAACACTGCGTCTCGTCGATCCCCGTGGTCTGCAGACCCGCCTCGCGCATCCGACGATCGGCGGCCACCACTTCCTCGGCGGTCTCGGTCTCGACCCCGAGGTGGTTGATGGTGCCGTGCTCGCCGGCACCCTCGAAGATCACCAACTTCAGTGGCGGATTCTCGATGGCCCAGTTGGCGTAGCCGGGCTTCACCTTGGCCGGAGCCTCCCCGAACAACTTCGTGTAGAAGTCGATGGCGGTGTCCAGATCATCCACGTTGAGGGCGAGTTGCAAACGCATGCCTCGTTCCTATCACCTCGGCCATCCATGCCAAACTGACGCATGACCTTTCTTCGATCCGGCGAGGCGGTTGACGCCTACATCGCCCTGCGCCGTCGGGTGATCGATCTGATCCGCTCGGTTCCGGACGAGGATTCCGTTCGGGTCGTGCCGTCGTGTCCGGCCTGGAGCACCTCCGCGCTCGTCGCGCACATGATGGGCGTGAACGAGGACATCCTCGCGGGCCGCATGGAGGGCGTCACCACCGACGCCTGGACGCAGGCACAGGTGGACCGCCACACCGGAGAGTCGTTACGGCAGTTGGCCGCCGGATGGGAGTCGATCGCGGCCGACTTCGACGCCGTTCTGCCTCACATACCTGCGCCGGTGAACTCGCAACTCGTCATGGATGCCGTCACCCACGAGCACGATCTGCGCCACGCTCTGGGCTCCTCCGACACGCGTGACACCGACGCGGTGCAGGTCGCACTCGGCTGGTTGTTCGACATGGCCGAGACGAAGCAACCCGGACTCGGTCAGCAATTGTCGGAGTCGGGCGTCGCACCCTTTCAGTTGTTGCGATCCCTCACCGGACGACGCTCGATGGACCAAATCGCCGAACTCGGCCTGCCGGCGTCATTGTTCGAGGAGATGCTGCACGGAACACCCTTGAAACCACCGACGGTCGCCATCGAGTCCATTCGATGAGAACCCCCGGACGACAGGAGAGGACATCATGAACGCCGAAACGAACACGGGGACGAAGGCCACCTTCACCAAGTTCGAGGATTCCACCCGTGAGGAGTGGGCCACCATCATGGAATGTCTGAAGGTGACACAGTCGCTCGTCCCCGATCGCATCATGGAACAACTGCGGCACCTCGGATCCGACGACGGTGGCTTCCCCGTGTCGCGTCTCGAACACTGCCTGCAGACCGCCACGCGCGCCATGCGTGGCGGAGAGAGCGACGAGTACGTGGCCTGCGCCCTCATCCACGACATCGGCGACACGCTGTCGCCGTACAACCATCCGGCCATCGCCGCGGCCATCGTGAAGCCCTTCGTCAGCGAGGCGAACCATTGGATGGTCGAGCATCACGGGATCTTCCAGGGCTACTACTTCTGGCACCACATCGGTCTCGACCAGAACGCCCGCGAGGCGTATCGAGGCAACCCGCACTGGGAGTACACGGAAGAGTTCTGCGCCAAGTACGACC
>JAJTEQ010000039.1 GCA_021298195.1 Ilumatobacteraceae bacterium | reverse complement strand
GTGTCTACCGATGTTCCCCTAGAGTTTCGAGGGTCGGGAGAGACACGTGGACGCAGGCTCATTCACAACGAATCGCACCACTCGCCGTCGTCGTGGTCTGGCCGCACTCATCCTGACCGCCCTGCTCAGCCCCCTCGTCGCGTTGGCCGCCCCTGTTGCTGGGGCGTCGAACCGTCCCCCGCTCGTTCTGCCCGCAACGGACTCCACCGCTCGGTCGCGCATCGTCACCGTCGGCACCGACGCCGACCTGGCCGGAGTCATCGCCGATCTGGCCCGGGTGGACATCACCCCCACCAATCGCTTCACGAACCTGCTGAACGGCTTCTCGGCCGATCTCAGCGACGCCCAAGTCGACGCACTGCGCCTCGATCCGCGCGTGACTGCCGTGGAGGACGATGGCGTCGTCAGCACCGAGGTGACCGAACCGAACGGTCCGGCGAGCGAAAGTGGCGACATCATCCCCGGGCAGTACATCGTGCGCCTGCGCACCGGCTCCAGCCTGGCCGCCAAGTCGTCGGTGTTGTCGATTCTCGGCGACGGCATCACGGCCACCTACAGCGCCGTGTTCCCCGGCTACGCCGCCACGCTCGACGCGTTCCAGGTGAAGCGCCTGGAAGCGAACAGCGCGGTGTTGTCCGTGGAGCCTGATCGCATCGTGTCCATCGCCGGCGATCAGCTGAACCCGCCCTGGGGCCTCGACCGCATCGATCAATCATCGCTGCCGCTCGACGGCCACTACGTCGATCGCTCGACCGGCGCCAACGTGAACGTGTACGTGGTCGACACCGGAATCATCAACCATCCGAACTTCGGCAACCGCATCGCCATCGGTCGCAACTTCGCGGCCAACGCCAGCGGCACCGTCACCTCCTCGGACACGACCGACTGCAACGGGCACGGAACGCACGTGGCCGGCACCGTGGCCGGCACCACCTACGGTGTGGCCAAGGGTGCCACCGTCGTGCCGATCCGCGTGTTGAACTGTGCGGGCAGTGGTTCGAACAGCAGTGTCATCTCGGGCATCGACTGGGCCGTGACCCATCACACGGGCACCACACCGGCTGTGATGAACCTCAGCCTCGGAGGCGGCACCAGCAACAGTCTCGATGCCGCCATCAACCGGGCCATCTCCGACGGCATCGTGGTGGTGGTGGCCGCCGGCAACAGCAACGCCGATGCGTGCTCGACTTCCCCCGCTCGCGTTCCCAACGCCATCACCGTGGCCGCCAGCACCAGTGCCGACGCTCGCGCCTCGTTCTCCAACTACGGAACCTGTGTGGATCTGTTCGCACCGGGACAGGGCATCTTGTCCGCCTGGCTGAACAACGGCACGAACACCATCAGCGGAACGTCGATGGCATCGCCCCACGTGGCCGGCGCCGCCGCCGCCATCTGGGGAACCGATCTCGCTCAGACCGCTTCCACGGTGAGCGCCGCAGTTCTCAACGCCGTTTCGGCCGACAAGCTCACGGGTATCGGCACTGGGTCCCCGAACAAACTCCTCTTCGTCAGCGCCGGAACCGGTGTGGCGCCGTCGAGTCCGACCGCGGTCACCGCCACCGGCGGCTCCGGACAGGCCGTCGTGTCCTGGACCGCACCTTCCAACGTCGGTAGCAGTCCGATCAACGGTTACACGGTGACCGCCAGCCCCAGTGGCGCCACCTGCCAGTGGCCCGGGGGTGCGCTGTCGTGCACCGTCGTCGGCCTCGCGGCGGGTAGTTACACCTTCACCGTGCGCGCGTCCAACATCTGGGGTCAGAGCGCGGCATCAGCGACCTCGAGCGCGGTGACCGTCACCGCCTCCAACGACTTCTTCGTCGGCGCGACGAACATCGACACACCAACGGGAACATGGAACGGATCCAACACCGTGGCCACCCTCGAACCCAACGAGCCGGCCCTCGACGCGGCTGGGACCGGCGGCGGGGCCAGTATCTGGCTCAAGTACAACGCCACCGCGTCCGGTTCCCTGACGATCGACACCTTCGGTAGTTCGTTCGACACGGTGCTCACGGCCTTTTCGGGTTCGACCTTGGCGAACCTCTCGCGCATCACCTTCAACGACGACTCCGCGTCGACGGTGCAGAGTTCGGTGAACTTCAACGTGGTCAACGGGACCTCGTACTACCTCCGCGTCGCATCGTGGGGATCGACACGAGGCTCGGTGAAGCTGAACTGGTCGCTCGTGGGAACCTGTCCGGTCACGACGGTCGTCGGCGACAACTTCTGCGCCGCCTACGACCTCACGAACGTGGGTGGAACCACCATCCGCGACAACACCAACGCCACCACCGAATTCGGAGAGCCCAGCACGACCCTCGGTTCGGGAAGCGGTTCGGTGTGGTACCGCTACAACTCACCCGGTGCCGGAACGCTCACCATCAGCACCAGCGGCAGCAACACCACCAACGTGGTCGGAGTTTTCGTCGGCTCGTCGTTGTCCACTCTCGCCCGACCGTTGGGCTGGACCGATTTCGGCGACTCCACCACGACCGCGACCTTGAACGTCACCAAGGACACGTGGTACTTCATCCGTCACACCAGCTTCGGGTCGACGCGCGGAACCTTGTCGATGGAAGTGAGCTTCGCACCCACCGTCGTGAACACGGCACCCACGCCGCCGCGCAACGTGTCGGCCGTACCCGGCGCCGCCGACGGTTCCGTCGTCGTCACCTGGACCGCACCGTCGAGTGACGGCGGTTCCGCGGTGTTGTCGTACGAAGCGACCGCCAGTCCCGGTGGCCGGTCGTGCACCGTCGCGGCTCCCACCACCACCTGCACCATCACCGGCCTCACCAACTTCGAGGCGTACACCGTGGCCGCGACCGCCAACAACGCGGTCGGTGTCTCACAGGAGGGAGTGGCTGTCGGCTCGGTGCGTCCCGGCTACCTCAACGACGCCTTCGCCACCCCGAAGGTGCTCCCTTCCGCCACCGGAACGATCGTCAGTCGCAACACCAATGCCACCGCCGAGAACGGCGAGCCGGCCCACGCCACCTCGACCGCCACCAAGTCGATGTGGTTCGAGTACACCCCCGCCAGCAATGGACAGTTCTCGATCGACACCTCGGGCTCGTCCTTCGACACCGTGCTGGCCGTCTACACCGGCAACGCACTGAACACGCTCACTCTCGTCGCCGCCAACGACGACATCCGTTCGGGCCTCACCAGTGCGGTCTCGTTCACCGCCACCGCCGGCACGCGCTACCTCATCGCCGTCGACGGATGGCGCGGCGCCTCGGGCAACATCTCGCTCAATTGGCTCTACGCACTGCCCTCTCCCCCGGCCGCGCCCACCAACGTTCGGGCCATCTCATCACGCCCCAACCAAGCCGAGATCACCTGGACCGCACCCGCCAACACGTCGTATCCCATCACCGAGTACCTCGTCACCTCCTCCCCCGGCGGTCGCACGTGCACGTGGACCACGGGCCCGTTGGTGTGCAACGTCACCGGCCTCACCGCCCAGGTGTCGTACACGTTCACCGTCGCGGCCAAGAACCTGGCCGGTTACGGTGCGACATCGTCGCCATCCAACAGCATCGTGCCGCGTTCGGAGAATTGGGTGCGCACGGCCGCCAACTCGTGGGGTGTCGACCGCATCGACCAGGCGAACCTGCCCCTCGACGGTGATCTCTCCACGGTGAACCGGGGAGAGGAGTCGATCGTCTTCGTCGTCGACACCGGCCTGAACGCACATTCCGACTTCATCGGTCGCGTGTTGCCCGGACGCAACTTCGCCCCGAACGCGAACGGATCGACCAACGCCAGCGACACCAGCGACTGCCAGGGTCACGGCACCCACGTGGCTTCCACCGCCGTCGGCACCGGATACGGCGTGGCCACCAGTGCGCAGATCGTGCCGGTGCGCGTGCTCGACTGCATCGGATCGGGCTCGGTTGGCTCCATCATCACCGCCCTCGACTACGTCCGTGCCTATCCGATGAACGGTCGACGCGGCGTGGTGAACATGAGCCTCGGCGGCGGGGTCAGCGCGGCCCTCGACACCGCCGTCACCAACCTGGTGAACGCCGGATTCGTCGTGGTGGTGGCCGCCGGCAACGACGGTGGCGACCTCGACCCCGCCGAACGCGATGCCTGCAATCACTCGCCGGCTCGCGTCGCATCCGCCCTCACCGTCGGCGCCACCGACATCACCGACGCGCGCGCCTTCTTCTCCAACTCGGGTTCCTGTCTCGACCTCTTCGCGCCCGGCATGGACATCACCGCGGCCGCCTTCGACTCGTACTCCGACACCGACGTGAAGAGTGGAACCTCGATGGCGTCCCCGCACGCGGCGGGGGCGGCCGCCATCGTGCTCACGTCGTACCCCACAGCCACGCCCGCCCAGGTCGCCGAATACATGCGCAACGATGCCATTCCCGGCATCATCCGCGACGCCGGTGCCGGATCACCCAATCGATTGTTGATGGTGGCGCCCGGGACGATTCGTCCCGTGAACCCCACGCGCGTGTTCGACACCCGCAACGGCGAAGGTGGCGTTCCGGTGCGCAAGGTCGGCGGCGACTACGTGTTGCGCGTGCAGATGACCGGCCGCAACGGCGTTCCCGCCACCGGAGTCAGCGCGGTCAGCCTCAACGTGACGGTCACCGGCACCACCGGCGAGGGGTTCGTCACGGTGTTCCCGTGCGGCAATCTGCCCGAAGCATCGAATCTGAATTACCGCGCCGGACAAACCACCCCGAACGCCGTGATCGCCTCGTTGTCGTCCACCGGCGAGGTGTGCTTCTACAGCTTCGCCCCGGTCGACCTGATCGCCGACCTCAACGGTGCATTGCTCGATGGCAACGGATTCCGACCGATCTCACCGTTCCGTATCGCCGACACCCGGCACGGATGGGGGGCGGGTGTCCCGCGCGCCAAGGTGGGCGACATGACCGAGACCGGAGCACATCTCGAGATCCCGATCCTCGGTTTCGGTCCGGTCCCCGCGTCGGGAATCTCCGCGATCGCGCTGAACGTGACGATCACCAACTCCGAAGCCCCCGACGCGGGCGGCTATGCCACGGTGTATCCGTGCGGCGCGCGACCGAACACGTCGAATCTCAACTTCAGCAGTGGCGAGAACGTGCCCAACGTCGTGATCTCTCCGCTCTCGGCGAACGGCTCCGTCTGCGTGTTCGTCTACGGACGCGCCGATGTCATCGTCGACGTGAACGGAGCCTTCCTCGCCGGGCTCGGCTACACCCCCCTCTCGCCCAGTCGCATCACCGACACGCGCAACGGCATCGGCACGAGCAGTCTTTCGCCCATCGGTGCCGTGGACGGATCGGGAGCACCGCTCGAGATCTCGGTGTCCGGTTTGTCGCCGTCCACATCACGACGTCTGGTGTCGGTCTCCATGAACGTCACCGCCATCGGCCTCGATGCCCACCCGGCGGGGGGCTACGTCACGGTCTATTCCTGCGGCGAACTCCCCAACTCCTCCAACCTCAACTTCGTGCCCGGCGAGATCACCCCCAATGCCGTGTTGGCGCCGGTCTCGGAGAACGGAACGATCTGTCTGCATGTGTTCGGACGCGCGCACGTCATCGTCGACGTCAACGGAATCATCACCACCTCCGACTGAACAGGTCGGAGCCGTCGCGTCGTCAGGGTGCGGGACGATGGAACACGGCGTTGGTCACCGTGATCGCGACGACGTCACCATCGACGATCGCCGATCCGTCGGCGATGATCGAATAATCACGGTTCTCGACGTCGGCCTCCGTCGGCGCCCACACCAACGTGACTCGATGGTTCGACGCGACGTTGGCCAGTGCCGATCGTCCGGCCCCCGTCATCGTCACGCGGTCACCGACGATCGCGCATCGCAACGCGACCACGTGCGAGCGCTCACTTCCCGCGGTGACCAGATACGCGAATTCACGACCGACGAGACTCTCCGACAGCCGTGTCGTCTCGATGCGAATGCTCAACGGTGAGTGCCCCAGGAATCCCAGTGGGTCATCTCGTTCGACGGCAGGCGGTGCGCCGGTTTGAAGTCGTCGCCGGTGTAGTACGCGACCGGGAAGAGCACCGTCTGGGTCCAATCCTCGGGGATTCCCAACATCTTGGACACGTCGGCTTCGGAGAACAGGTGAATGGTGGTCCAGGCGGTACCCAACCCACGAGCGCGCAGCGCCAACATGAAACTCCACGCCGCCGGAAGAATGCTGCCGTACGTGCTGGCTTGGGCGATCACCATCGGCACGTTCTCCACGCGACCCTTCACGCACGCGATCACGAACACCGGAACCCGATCGAGGATGGAACCCAAGTACTCGGCCGATTCCATCACCTTGGGCATGACGTGCTCGCGCGGGTCACCCTCGGGCAGCGGCGGCGGATATCCCGAGCCGGCCATCACCTCGCCACCCTTGCGGTAGATGTCGGCGATGGCGGCCCGCTTGGCCGGGTCGGTGACCACCACGAAGGCCCAGTTCTGGGCGTTCGTACCGGTGGGCGCCTGCATCGCGATGTCGATGCACTCGGCGATCACCTCGGGTTCGACCGGCCGATCCAGATCGAGGCGCTTACGCACCGACCTGGTCGTGGTGAGAAGTTTGTCGGCGGCGGCACGATCGATGGTCATGGCGCGACTCTAGGGCATCCACGCTGGGCGAACGGCCCGGTGGATAATCCCGAGTTGTCCTGTCGGGAATTGCCCGTAGCCTCTGGGTACCCGTCCCAAAGGAGCATCACCATGGCCATCCGTCTCGGAGACACCGCCCCCGATTTCACCGCCGACACCACGCAGGGAACCATCTCGTTCCACGAGTGGCTCGGCGATTCCTGGGGCGTTCTGTTCAGCCACCCCAAGGACTTCACGCCGGTCTGCACCACCGAGCTCGGCTACGTGGCCCGCATCAAGCCCGAGTTCGACAAGCGCAACGTGAAGGTCATCGGCCTGTCCGTCGATTCCGTCGAGAGCCACAACAAGTGGGAGGGCGACATCGGCGAGACCCAAGGCACCCCGGTGAACTTCCCCATGATCGGGGATCCCGATCGCACGGTGAGCGATCTCTACGACATGATCCACCCGAACGCCAACGACACCCTCACGGTGCGCAGCGTGTTCGTGATCGGACCCGACAAGAAGGTGAAGCTCACCATCACCTACCCGGCTTCCACCGGGCGCAACTTCGACGAGATCCTGCGCGTCATCGACTCGCTGCAACTGACCGCCAAGTACAAGGTGGCCACGCCGGTGAACTGGACCGACGGCAACGACGTCATCATCGGCGCCGCCGTGTCCGACGACGAGGCCAAGACCCTCTTCCCCAACGGCTGGAAGACGGTCAAGCCGTACCTGCGCGTTCTGCCTCAACCCGGCAAGTGACGTTCGGCGTGCGTTCGTCGCCGCCCGTCGTTCGTCCGTTCGCACACGGCAGAATGAGGACATGACCTCCCTCTCCACCGCCGCCGCCGGAGCGATCGATGCCTTCAAGATCTACGGCAAGGACGACAGCGAGGTGCGCGCCCTCGACGGCGTCACCGTGACCTTCGCTTCCGGAAAGTTCACCGCCATCATGGGTCCCTCGGGCTCGGGCAAGAGCACCTTGATGCACTGCCTCGCGGGTCTCGATTCGCTCACCTCGGGCAGCATCACCATCGGCGACACGAACCTGGCCACGCTCAACGACAAGGAGCTCACGCTCACGCGGCGTAGCAACGTGGGTTTCATCTTCCAGGCCTACAACCTCATCCCCACCCTGACCGCGCTCGAGAACATCACGCTCCCGCTCGACCTCGGGGGTACACCGGTGGATCAACAGTGGCTCGACACCGTGGTCGACGCCGTGGGTTTGCGCTCGCGACTGAATCATCGTCCGAGCGAACTGTCCGGTGGGCAACAGCAGCGCGTCGCCGTGGCCCGCGCGCTGGCCAGCAAGCCGCGCATCATCTTCGCCGACGAACCGACGGGCAACCTCGACAGTCGCATGGGCACCGAGATCCTCACGTTCATGCGCCACGCCGTCACCGACCTCGGCCAGACCATCGTGATGGTCACCCATGACCCGGTGGCCGCGTCGTACGCCGACCGCGTCATCTTCCTCGCCGACGGAAAGATCGTCGACGAACTGGACAACCCCACCGCCGACCAAGTGCTCGACCGCATGAAGCGCCTCGGTTCCTGACATGGCCGCGCCCGTCACCCGACTCACCATTCGGGGCGTCATCGCCCGCAAATGGCGCATCTTCCTCACCATCTTGGCGGTGGTGAGCGGTGTGGCGTTCGTGAGCGGAGCGTTCGTCCTCACCGACAGCGTCAAGAAGTCGATCAACGACGTGTTCGCCACCCTCAGCGAGGGCATCGACATCGAGGTGCGAACTTCCATCGCCTTCGGTGACGAGGCCACGGCCGAACGCGACCCGGTGTCGGTCGACGTCATCGACGTGGTCGCCGCCATCGACGGAGTGCGCCTGGCCGAGGGCAACCTGTTGCGCGCCGCCACGGTGATCAAGTCCGACGGAGAACCCTTGCGCACGTCCGGACCGGCGTTCGGCATCGCCTGGGTCGGACCCGACGGTCTCGACGGACGCACCATCGTCGAGGGTCGACCCGCCGCTGGCCCGAGTGAGGTGACCCTCGACAAGTCGTCGGCTCGTCGCGCCGGCTACGAGGTGGGTGACACGGTGACCATCGTCGGCCCCGCCGGCAAGGGTGACTTCGTCCTGGTCGGGTTGAACGGAACCGGCAAGACCACCAACGGTGGCGGTGCCAGCATCGCGGCTTTCGACCCGGTCACGGCCAACGAGTTCCTCGGCGCCGAGAACATGGTGGACTCGATCTACGTCGCCATCGACGAAGGTGCCGATCGCGACGCGGTGATGGCGGCCATCGACTCCGCGTTGCCCGACGGACTCGAGGTGATCACCGGCGAGCAGTCGGCCGAGGAGACCGCCGGCGCCATCAACGACATCATCGACATCTTCGGCAACGTCTTGTTGGGGTTCGCCGCGGTCTCGTTGTTCGTGAGTGCGTTCCTCATCTTCAACACCTTCGCCATCATCGTCAGCCAACGCTTGCGAGAACTCGCGTTGTTGCGCGCGGTCGGCGCCAGCGCCCGCCAGATCCGCACGATGATCATCGGCGAGGCGTTGGTGGTGTCCGTCATCGCCACCCTGCTCGGCATCCTCGCCGGTATGGGGGTGGCCAAGGGCATCGTGGCCATCTTCAACGCCGCCGGCGCGGCCTTCCCCTCGGCGTCACTCATCGTCTCCCCGCGCACCGTCATCGCCAGTACCGTCGTCGGTGTCGGTGTCACCGTGGCGGCGGCCATCGTGCCGGCCCTGCGGGCGGCGCGCATTCCTCCGGTGGCGGCCATGCGACCCGAGTTGGGCTTCAACTCGCTGCAGAAGAACAAGCGTCTCGTGGTGGGTTCGATCACCACCGGCATCGGGCTCGTGTTGTTCAGCATCGGTGTCTTCGGCCAGCCGGGTGGCACCTCGGGCACCCTCGGGTTGTCGGCCGTCGGCGCGATCCTGTTGTTCCTCGGTATCGCCAGCCTCTCCACCACGGTGGCCGCCCCCACCAGTCGCGTCATCAGTCGCGTGCTCCCGCTCCCCTTCCGACCCATGACGCGTTCGGTGCCCGGGCGCCTCGGAAGTCGCAACGCTCAACGCACGCCACGGCGCACCGCGTCGACCGCATCGGCGTTGATGATCGGTCTCGCCCTCGTGAGCACCGTGTCGGTGGTGGCGTCGTCGGTTCAGGCGTCGTTCAAGGAACAACTGCAGGGTTCGGTGACCGCCGACTTCTTCGTGTCGAACGGACCCGGCAACTTCCAAGGACTACCGGTCGCCTTCTCGGAACGTTTGTCCGAACTGCCCGAGTTGTCGGCGGTCAGCCCGTTCCGCGCCGCCACCGCGCAGGTCAACGGCGACACCAAGCAGATCGGCGCCGTGCGTGGATCGGCGTTCGGTCAACTGGTCGACATCGACCTCACCAGTGGCTCGGTCGAGTCGCTCGACGACGGCAAGATCCTGCTGCATCGTGACCCGGCGCGCGACTACGCGGTGCAGGTCGGCGACACGTTGTCGATCCTGTGGTTGAACGGCACCGAGCAGCAGATCGAGGTGGGTGGCATCTACGACGACGCCACCATCGCGGGCAACTGGCTGGTCGGGCTGTCCACGCTGCAGGCGGTGTCCACCGCCACTCCGACCGACTTTTTCATCGGCGCCAAGATCGCCGACGGCGTCGACATCGAGGACGCCCGGGCCGCCGTGGAAGAAGTGGCGCTCGACTTCCCCAGCGCCGAGGTCCAGGATCAAGCCGAGTTCCAGCAGAGCCAGGAGGATCAGTTGAACCAGCTGCTGATCATCATCTACGGCTTGCTCATCATCTCCATCGCCATCGCCGTGTTGGGTATCGCCAACACCATGGCACTGTCGGTGTTCGAGCGCACCCGCGAATTCGGCTTGCTGCGCGCGGTCGGCATGAGCAAGCGTGACCTGAAGCGTTCGATTCGTTGGGAAGCCGTCATCGTCGCGGTGTTCGGCGCGTCGCTCGGCATCATCGTGGGCATCCCGCTCGGCCTGGCCGTCACCACGGCACTGCCGTCCACGTTCATCACCACCACCGTGGTGCCCGTGAACACCATCATCGTCATTCTGATCGCTTCGATCATCGTCGGTGTCGTGGCCGCCATCGGACCGGCCCGCCGCGCCGCCAAGTTGAACGTGCTCGACGCCATCTCCACGCACTGAGGCTCGACGATGTCACACGATCCCCGCAACCTCTCCCCCGAGGTGTTGGCTTTCGTGCGTGAACGTCACTTGGCCACCCTCACCACGTTGCGTGCCGACGGCTCGCCGCACGTCGTGCCGGTGGGTTTCACGTTCGACCCCGAGCGCGCGGTGGTGCGCGTGATCACGTGGGCCACGTCCGTGAAGACCGGTCACGCCCGGCACGGTGGTCGAGCCGCGGTCAGTCAGGTGGACGGTGGTCGTTGGTTGACCTTCGAGGGAGTGGTCAGCGTGACCGACGAACCGCCCGCGGTGGCCGCGGCGGTGTCGGCGTACGCCGAGCGTTATCGACTGCCCAAGGAGCGTCCCGACCGGGTGGTCATCGAGATTCGGGTCGACCGGGTGCTCGGTCGCGCCTGATCAACCGAAACGCGTGAGATCGTCGTCGATCTTCAGACGTTGGCGCGCGGCGCGCACGTCGGCCATGTAGAGGATCTCGGCCGGGTGCGTGGGCGTGTGATCGTCGGCCACCAATTGGGCCGGGATCAGGCGTCGATCCAACTTCTGCTGACAGTCCGGGCACCAGTACAGGGCCCGCGAACGCTCCTCGCAGAGCCCGTGCGCCACGGTGCCCCGGCAACGCGGACACTGCTGTCCGTTGCGCGAATAGACCGAATGCTCGTAGCCGCCGTCCTTTCGCGTGCGCGACTTCACCATCCGTGCGGCCGCTTCCACCAACACCGCGCAGTCCTCGTAGGACAAGTCGATCACCGGAGCGAACGGACTCAGACCCACGGCCCACAGCGTCTCGCTGCGATCGACGTTGCCGAGCCCGGTGATGACGCTCTGATCGGCGAGCACGTCACAGATCGACGTGTCACCGGCTTTGTACGACAGAAGGCGACGCGTGATCTCGACCAGATCGGGTCGGCGTTGCGAGATGTCGGGTCCGACGCCACCGCTGTGCGGATGGCGCGCCCGATCGGGAACGCGGAACGTCTCGAGCAGTGGCGCGTTGAAACACACCGCCACCCAACCATCGACCTCGATGATCGCGCGCGCCTCGTAGGTGTTGCGACGCCACGATTCGTTCGGTCGGTACACGTGCCACTGACCGCTGAAGCGAAGGTCGGTGGACAACACGATGCCGTCGTCCCATCGCACGTCGACACGACGCCCGTTACGCTCGACGGCTTCGATGATGGAACCGGGACGGGGCGCGGGTCCGATGGCCGACATCGCGTCGAAGCGGGTGGTCGTTCGACCCACCAGTGCTGTGCGCATCGCCGACACGATGTGACTGATTCCGCCCCTACCTGCCACGTAGCAAATGTAGGTCGTCACGCCGGTTCCGGTGCGTGATGCTCGGGTACGGTACGAGCGTCATGAACGACGCCGACCCCGACGACGAACCGATCAGTCCGATCTACAGTTCCGAGGCCCAGATGATCGATCGAGCCCGACGTCGCTACGGATCACTCGGCGCGATCGTCGCCAGCGGCATGCTCGGTATCGACAAGATCCTCGGACGCCGACCCAAAGAAGAGATCCCCTCGATCTGGGAAGCCTCGGGCGAACCCGGGGACATCGACGGCGACGGCATTCGCATCGATCTGGATGACGACACCGCGCTCGAGAGCCACCCGAACCGCGACGCCGCGCGCACGCGACGGGTCAGGAAACGACGGGCCTGATTAGCCGGGAACGGTCAGGGCAGTTCGCCCACGTGGGCCAACGCCAAACGCAGTAAACGGTCCTGCCCGCCTGTCATCTCGGCCGTGATACGGGCGCTGGCGGCCTCCGACGGCGTGAACCAGGCCAGGTCGAGGGCCTCCTGCGTGGGCGTGCATTCGCCGTCGACCGGCACGACGTAGGCCAGGCTCACCGCATGATGGCGCGGATCGGTGAAGCCCGAGACGTCCGGATCGGGGAAGTACTCGGCGATGGTGAACGGCGCCGGATTCGGTGGCACCCGAGGCAGAGCCAACGGCCCGAGGTCCTTCTCCAGGTGGCGCACCAACGCGTCGCGCACGCGCTCGCCGTAGAGCACCCGGCCCGACACCAACATGCGGCTGATGGATCCGTCGGCCGCCACCCGCAGGAGCAAGCCCACTTGAACGACACGACCGTGGCTGTCGACGCGCACCGGGATGGCGTCCACGTACACCAGCGGAACGTTGGCCCGCACCTGCGCCAGCAGGTCGGGGCTCAGCCAGGCGGTGCGGGTGTCGATCTGGTCGCTCATCGGAGCCATTCTCCCAAATCGCGACGAGGTCGTCAGTCGATTCGGAAGCGTTTGCGCGCTTTTTCCGCCACCGGCCCCACGTGACACTCCTCGTCATGGTCGTTGACGAGGCCCATGGATTGCATGAAGGCGTACATGGTGGTCGGTCCGACGAACGACCAGCCGCGCTTCTTCAGGTCCTTCGACAACGCCACCGACTCCGGGGAGGTGACGAACGACGACACCTCGGCCGTGGTCGGTGCGACCCGGCGACGCGGGGGTTCGAAACTCCAGATGTGCACCGCGAGGGAACCCTTCTCCTCGATCAGCTCCAGACAGCGCCGCGCGTTGTTGATGGTGCTCTCGATCTTGCCCCGATGCCGGATGATGGAGGCGTCGCCCAACAAACGCACCACGTCACGTTCGCGCATCCGCGCCACTCCCTCCGGGTCGAAACCGTGGAAGACCCGCCGAAAGTCGGCCCGCTTGTCCAACACCGTCTTCCAGGACAACCCGCTCTGGAAACCCTCGAGGTTGATCTTCTCGAACAGGGTCACGTCGTCGCCGCTGGGGAATCCCCATTCACGATCGTGGTAATCCCGCATGGACTCCGACCCGAGACTCCACCCGCACCGCGGCTCGTCCTTCATCGGCTCGGCGTCGTCCCGCGAACCGTGGTGCGATGCAACTCCCGACGGAAACCGGCGTAGTCGTTGATCGCGAAGTGTTGGGTGGACCGGTTGTCCCAGATCACCACGTCGCCGGGCCGCCATCGATGCCGATACTGGAACCGCACGTCGGTGGTGTGATGGTGGAGGAAGTCGAGCAGCTCGGGGGTCTCCTCGACGTCGACCCCCACGAGGTCGCGCACGTAGGCCCGGTTGAAGAACAGTACTTCCTTGCCCGTCTCGGGGTGAACGGTGACCAAGGGATGAACGCGCTCATCGTTGGCCGAGTCGTCGCACACGATGCTCATGCCCCTCATCCCCGAATGCAGCGGTTGCATGCGTCGCGAGTACGCGTCGCGCGCGGTGTGCACGGCGTCGAGCGACGACAACCTCTCGCGCATCTGTGGTCCGAGTGCCGCCCACGCCGCGGTCATGGACGCGAACACCGTGTCGCCTCCCCAGACCGGCACGTCGACCGCCGCCAGCAGGGTGAACGAGGGCGGCTCGACCTGGAACGAGAAGTCCGAATGCCACGCTCCACCGAAGTTGAACGCGGCGCCCTCGTCGGCCTCCTTCACCACCCGGATCACCTGGGGGAAGTCGTTCATCGTCTCGACGAAGGGCACCTCACCGCTCGGCCCGAGCCGTTCGGAGAACTCCGATTGCGTGCGTGGGCTCAACGATTGATCGCGAAAGACCACCACTTCGCTCTCGCACATCAAACGGCGAACGTCGACCAACTCGTCCCCGTCCAGACTCGCCAGATCGAGCCCGAACACCTCCGAGCCCATCACCCCGGTCAGCGGGCGAGCCTCGTACGACATGCTCGAACCCTAATCCGGCGCGCTGATGCTCTAATCTTCGAGCATGTCGTCGGTGTCCGTCCCCCGCTTCGGTGAGCTCCTCGCTCCCTACATTTCTCGCGTCCCCGACGGCACCCGTCCCCGCTTTCTCGCCCTGCTCGAGCGCGGTGCCGCCGAGCGCTATCGCATGTGGGCCGCCGACCTGCCCGAGCACGCCGATGTGCTCCTGGAATGCTCGCGCGCCGAGGACGAGATCGCCGATCGCATCGAGGGGGCCTTCGAACTGGACGAGTCGTTGCGCGACGAACTGCACGCGCCGCTCCCCGAGGCCACGCGCACCTATTACGACGCATTCGCCCCGCACCCCGTGTGGGACCAACTCCGCATCCAGGCCAACGCCGAGCGCCAAGGCGCGCACGCGTGGCGCAGCATCGCCGCTCATCATCCCGACCCCGCGGTGGTCGAGGTGTTGCACGGTTGCTCCGCGCTCGAAGAGGCCAGCGCCGATCGCCTCGACGCGCTGATCGCGGCCCACGCCCCGGCCTGATTCGACCGGACCACCGTGAACGTCAAGCGTCTGATTGTCACGTTGCAGGTGGCGACCGCCATCATGTCCATGACCTACGGCGTCATGTTCACGATGCTCGACGATTACCGCGACGAGTACGGCATCAGCGAGTCCGGTCTCGGCTTGGTGCTGGCCATCGGATTCTTCGCCGCCTTCATCGGGCAGATCACGTTGGCGCCGCTCGCCGACCGCGGTCACGCCAAACGCATGATGATCATCGGATTCGCGTTGGTGGTGGCCGGCAGTCTGGTGATGGCGTTCGGTACCACGCTCATCGCACTGTTGGTCGGCCGTCTGGTCATGGGTGTCGGTGGGGGCATGTCGTTACCGGCCCTGCGCAAGATCGTCATCGTGTCGGACCCCGACAATCTCGGCGGGAACATGGGGCGACTCCTGAGCGTCGACATCGCCGGCTTCGCCCTCGGACCCATGCTGTCGGCGGTCCTCATCGGGCCCTTCGGGTTGGCGTCTCCCTTCCTCGTGATCAGCGCCGCCGTGGTCGCCATCACCGTGGCCTTGTCACGCGTGTCGGTGCCGGAAACGGCGCACGAGGACCAACCGTCCGAACGTTTCGCATTCGACTTGTTACGGATACCCGCGGTGGCCGGTGCCGTCCTCATCGGAGTGGCGCTGTTCGTGATGATCGGAACGTTCGATTCGCTGTGGGCGCTCATGATGGAGGATCTCGAGGCCGCCGACTGGATCGCCAACATGGGAGTCAGTTTGTTCGCCATCCCCATGGCCCTTCTCGGCCCGTACGGTGGACGACTGGCGCAACGCAAGGGTCCCTATCGCGTCGGTGCCATCGGCATGACCGTGGGCGCCGCGTGCATGACCCTCTACGGATTTCTTCCGACTCCGGCGCTCATGCTGGTGGTGTTCTTCGTCCACATCATGAACGACGGTTTCACGGTCACCAGCGCCGGCGTCGCGGTGGGCCTGGCCGCTCCGGCCGAACGTCAAGCCGGCGCCCAAGGCTTGCTCGGCGGCATTCAAACTCTCGTCGGCGGAATGGCGGCCTCGCTGGCCGGTTGGAGTTACGACCATCTCGGTCGGGGCCCCACCTTCACCATCGCCGCGGCCTGCATACTCGCGTGCACCGCGACCGGTCTGGTGCTGGCCGGCGACAAGCGATGGTCCATCGCCCCGATCACGACCGACGTGTCCGTCGGCGCTCACTAGTACTGTTGCCTCATGGGTTTTCGCGACGGTGACGGATGGGTGTTCTGCACCTGCGGCAACCGACACTGGGGCATCCACGGAGCGGCCGGATTGCTCATGGTGCGTCTCGATCTCGGACCCGAACCCCACGTGCTGTTGCAGTTGCGCGCGGCCTGGACCCACGGCGGCGGAACCTGGGCCATTCCCGGTGGGGCCCTCGACTCGCACGAGGACTCGATCGAGGCCGCGGTTCGCGAGGCCTTCGAGGAGGTCGGCATCGACGTGCGCTTCCTCGAGGTGAAGGACCTGTACTCCGATGACCATGGCAACTGGCGCTACGACACCGTGATCGCCCACGTGACCGGCGATGTCGGAGCGCACGAGGCGAACTACGAATCCGACGAGGTGCGTTGGGTGGCGTTGTCCGCGAGGCCCAGCCGGCCTTCAACACGTCGATGTCCTTGGGCACGATGAACTCCATCGGCATGCTCGGGCCCCACGCCAGTCCGACGTTCTCGAGACCCACCGGGGTGCGACCGACGGCGTCCCATTCGGCGTCGTCGTCGATGCGGTCCATGTCGCTGTAGAACTCCACGAACGAGCCCGACGGATCGCGCAGATACCACATGAAGTTGGAGCCGATGAAGTGTCGGCCGAAGCCCCATGTCTGGCGATCGGCGTCGACCGAGAGCAACGTGGTGGCCAGATGACCCACGTGGTCGACGTCGTCGCACTCCCACGAGTAGTGCTGCAGGAACGGAACCTCGCCTCCGACGAGTGCGATGTTGTGATGGTCGAAACTGCAACGCAGGAACGCGATGATGTCGGTGAATTCGTCGCTCACCTTGAAGCCCAGTCCGTCCAACAGATACGCCCGCGTCTCGCGCCATGCCGGCGTGGCCACCACGATGTGCCCCAATCGGCGCGGTGAGCGGGCCCCCGGGAAGACGCCGGGACTGCGCCGATTGACCCGCGCCGACGAGCCCGGAGAGTTGTACGGCTCGGCGACCACCGGAGCCTGTCGCAAGCGGGACATCGGTCGGATGCGGAACTCGATCCGCGTGTGCGGTTCCACGCAGGTCAACATCCCCGACGCCAACGTGTTCGGTGCGCCCAGAGCCGTCAATCGGCCCGCGATGTCGTTCAGATCCGACTCGGTGTCCACGCCGAGGTCCACGCCGAGCAGACGCCGGAAAGGAGCCTCGGACACGTGGATCTGCGTTCCGCCGTCGGGGCTGTCGAACAAGGAACCGTCGGCGGTGCTCAGACCCATCTCACCGTAGAAATCGGCCTGAGCCACGGGATCGGACACCCCGAGACGGATTGCCTGCAGCCGATGAAGAGCCATCAGTTCTTGACACACCGATTTCGCAGCGCGCCGATCACCTCGGCGCCACTGTCGATCACGTCGCCGTCCTTCAGCAGACGACCGCGCGCCATACCCACTCCGTCGGGAGTGCCGGTGAAGATCAGGTCGCCCGCTTCCAACGTGCAGATACTCGACAGGTACGAGACCAGATACGGAACGTCGAAGATCAGGTCACGCGAGCGAGCCTCTTGCATGCGTTCGCCGCTGACGTCGCACCACAAACCGATGTCGTCGGGATCGGCGAAGCTGTCGACCGACACCATCACCGGACCGATAGGGCCGTAGGTGTCGAAGCTCTTGCCCAGGCTGAACTGCGGCGGCTTGCCGGTGGTCTGCACCACGCGGTCGCTGATGTCCTGACCGAGCGTGATGCCGGCCACGTGGGACCACGCCGACTCACGAGCGATGCGACGACCGCCCTTTCCGATGACCACGACCAACTCCACTTCCCAGTCGACCGTGTCCCCTGACAGCACCACGTCGTCGGTGGGACCGACCAGGCAACTCGGGAACTTCGTGAAGGTCAACGGTGCCGGCGGAAGTTCCATCTTGGATTCGCTGGCGTGCGATTTGTAGTTGAGGCCGATGCCGAACACTTTCGAGGGTCGCGGCACGCACACCCCCAACGGTCCCGACACCGGAGCGCCCGCACCTCGCGCCTTGTCCGAAAGCGCCGAGAGTTCGACGAACCGGGCGACCGCCGCCATCGGATCGGCCAGCGACTCGTCGCCGGCCACCGTGGCCACGTCGTGGAACGTGCCGTCCACCTCCAACACCGTGCGACCGGCGATGCTTCCCATTCTGAACATGTCGTTGCCTCCGTGGCTGTCGTGTTTACGTGTCTGTCGGGTTTACGCCTGATTTTCCGCCATGCGCGCGATGACCTCGAGCGTGAGCATGAGGTGCGACGCGAGGGCCTCCACGGCACCGTCGACGTCGCGCGCGATCACCAGGTCGGCGAGATCCGCGTGCTCGCGACGATGGTCGGTTCGCCGAATCGATGCACCACCGAGAAGCTGGAACAGTCGGGCTCGATCGGTGAGTTGTTCGATCTGTTCGATCAACACCCGGTTGGCGCATCGCGAGAGGAGAGCTCGATGGAACTGGCGATGATCGGTGTAGAACTCGTTCACCGAATCGTGATGACCCAACAGACGTTCCCGGGCGGTCGACACCTCGGTGGCGAACGAATGGTGCTCCGACTCGGAGCGTGCGGCGCCGATCATCGACTGGCGAAGGGTCAAGGGTTCCAATGCCAGACGCACGCCGTAGATGTCCGCCGCCAGACGGGCGTCGATGGCCGCCACCCGAGCACCGCGCTGGGGCATCAAGGTGACGAGTCCCTCACCGGCCAGTCGGCGCAAGGATTCGCGAATCGGTGTGGCCGACACGCCCCACCGCGCCGCCAGTCGATCCACCAGCACGCGCTCACCGGGTGCGATGCGGCCCGCGAGCATCTCGGCCCGCAGACGATCATCCACCCAGTCGGCTCGCGTCAGAGGAGGAGTGGTGGGCACGACCGCACCCTAGAAGAGGGGAATCGCCCGAGTCAATAATCTATAAATTCATGCCTTCGGTCGGTCGGGGTACGGTTCGGGCATGGATTCGATTCCCCGTTTCGCCCCCGGTTCCGATCCCGACGACATCGCCCGCGCCCTCACCACCATGGGCGCGGCCATCATCGAGCGCCTCGTGGACGAGGCCACGGTCGACCAGATGTTGGCCGAGATGCAACCCCACGTCGACGCCACACCGTTCGGCTCGGACCCTTTCACCGGCGTCACCACCAAACGCACCGGAGCCCTCCTGGCCCGCTCGCGAAGCAGCATCGAGTTCGTGGCCAACCCCGAGGTGTTGGCCGTCGTCGACCGCGTGCTCGGTCCGAACGCCACCAGTTACCAACTTCATCTCACGCAGATGATCTGCATCTGGCCGGGCGGACCCGCGCAGTCGTTGCATCGCGATCAATGGTGCTTCGACATGTTCCCGTTTCCTCCGGAGATGGACGTCGAGGTGTCCACCATCTGGGCCCTCGACGACTTCACCGAGGAGAACGGGGCCACGCGCATCATCCCGGGCAGCTTGCTCGATCCGCCGTCGAGCGTGGCCGACGTGCACCGCACCGTGGGCGCCACCATGCCCAAGGGTTCGGTGGTGATGTACACCGGACGCACGATCCACGGTGGTGGCGAGAACCGCAGCGACGCGGTGCGTCGCGCGCTGAACGTCGACTACATCCTCGGTTGGTTGCGCCAGGAGGAGAACCAGTACCTGTCGTGTCCCCCGCAGATCGCTCGCACCCTGCCCGAGCACGTGCAGAAACTGGCCGGCTACGCCATGGGCGCCTACGCGCTCGGCTACATGGACGACATCCGCGACCCGTTCGCCGTGCTGAACGGTCTCGACGGTGGCTCGTCGTTCGGGGGCTTGAACACTCCGGTTCCCACGATCGACCGCTAGAAACGTTCTCGTGTCCGAACGCGCGTACCTGCCCGGTCTCGATGGTTTGCGGGCACTGTCGGTGCTCGTCGTCGTGGCGTTCCACACCGGACTCATCGAGGGCGGCTGGATCGGTGTCGACGTGTTCTTCGCCATCTCGGGTTTCCTCATCACCGGACTGCTCGTCGCCGAGCACGAACGCACGGGGACCGTGTCGTTACGAGCGTTCTGGGCCCGGAGGTTTCGCCGACTGATCCCCGCCTTGTTCGTTCTCCTGGCGTTGATCCTCGTGCTCGTCGAACTGGATCAGATCGACGTGGCCGCACGCGACGTGTGGGGCGCGCTCACCTACTCCACCAACTGGGTGCACGTCTTCGGGGGTGCCAGCTACTGGGATCAATTCGCCACCCCGGACCCGTTGCGCCATCTGTGGTCGTTGGCCATCGAGGAACAGTTCTACGTGCTCTGGCCGATCGTGGCGTGGTTCGTGTTGCGTCGCCGGAACGCACGAACCCTCGGGGTTGTCGCGTCGGTCGGCGCCGTCGTGTCGGGTGTGGTTCAGATCGTGGGTATCAACGCCGGTCTCTCCATCGATCGCGTGTATCAAGGCACCGACACCCGCGCGGTCGCGTTCCTCCTCGGCGCGACGTTGGCCTCGCGTGGCTGGCCCCCCGTGCGCCCGAGAATTCTTCCGCGTTCGGTCGGTGCCGGTTGCGCGGTCGCGTTGGCCGGGGTGGCCGTCTGGTTGCCCGGTGACCGAACCTGGGTCTTCTCGGGTCCCCTCGTCGTGGTCAGTCTCTTCGGGGCGATCGTCGTGATGGAGAGTGCCGTCTCCTCCTCGCGCTGGCTCCGCTCGTCGACCCTGCGCGCGATCGGTCGCTGGAGTTACGGCATCTATCTCTTCCATTGGCCCTTGGCCGTCTCCGAACGCGTGTCGCGCCTCTCCGAACCCGGCCGCTTCGCGGTGGTGACATTGGCATCGGTCGCTCTGGCGGCACTCTCGTATCGCTTGGTGGAGTCACCGATCAGGAATCGACGCGTCCCTCGTGCGCTGTGGTTCCCCGCCGTGGGAGGCATGGCCGCGATCATCGTGGCCATCTTCTCCGTCACCGCCACCGCCGCGCCGGACATGGCCTCCGACGTCACCTTGGTCCCACGACCCGCGACTTCGGTGCCGACCGAGTCCGTGCCCCGGCGGGTCATGGTGTTCGGTGACTCCGTTCCCGCGGTGGCCGCGGACGAACTGCGCGTCGAGGCGGACGAGCGGGGGCTCGAGATCGACGTGTACGCCGACCCGGGCTGCGTGCCGTCGGAGGACGAACGCGATCAATACGGCAAGCCCGAGTGCATCACGTTCCTGCGCGGTGTCCGCCAACGAGCGATCGACCTCGACATCGACACCGTCGTCGTCTGGTGGGGTGGCACGGGCATCGGGTTCGTCGAGCGAGGCGTGGCTCACGATTTCTGCGCGTCCGAGTCCGCGTCGATCTCGCGCGATCGCCTCCGTCGATTGATCGGTTACTTCGACGACGTCGTCGACACGGTGGTGTTGGTGGCCCCCGTCCCCCGCACCGACATCGGCGTCGCTGACGCGGCCGGCACCGAATGCGAGATCGTCGCCTATCGTGACGTGGCGACGGAACTCTCCGTGCCCGTCGTGTCGCTACGAGATTTCGTCTGCCCCACCTACCCCGACGATTGTGCCCGCATCGAGCGCTACGACGGGTTGCACTACGACGGCGAGGCCGCCCGAGCGGTCGCCGGCATCATCCTCGACGCCACCTGAGCATTCAGTCGAGGAACGACAACGCGTCGCCCTCGCCGATCATGCCCGGTTCCACGACGCGGGCGTAGACGCCGACGTTCTGATCGAGATCGCGCACGATGTGACGCAGAATCGCCCGGTCAGCCGGAAGATCGGCCACCGCACGGGTGACCATGACACAGCGTGGGCACGCCGATTCGAACGCGATGGTCGCGGAGCCGAGACGCGCCCGACGTCCCGCCCACGCGAACTCGGGATGACCCGACGCACCGACGGTGTCGATCACGATGCTCGGCCGGAACCGCCGCACGTCGATGACCGAGTCGGGCAACGCCGAGCGCATCGATTCGAGCGACGAGGTCGACATGACCATCAACGGCCAGCAATCGTGGTACGTGCCCGGAGGCGATTCGAACTCCATCACCTCGGGAGGGAACACGCCGAAGTCCGGGAGGGGCTCGGACTCTTCACGACCGAAGATGTTGCGCAACTCGACCATGACGTCGTCACTGGCCGGGGCACCACGACGGTAGTGGTCCAGATCATCGGCCGGTCGTAGGGCCTCGAGCCGCACCGGATGGGCCAGATGCGCCGACAACGCCGCGTCGATGTCGGGCGACACCGACGACAACGTGCGGCCGTCGGGGAAATCGATCTCCGCGTGGCCGGTGCCATCGGGCGCGTCGCGGGCCACGAGCGTCATGAGCCCACCCAGCTGTTTGGCACCGCGAATGCCGCCGCGTTCGAGGTCGCGCACCGCCCAACGACGGTCACCAACGATGCCCAGCATCGACAACTTGGCCGACGACACGGTGGCGCCCTCCATGGACTTCACCGGATACGACCAGATCTGGTCGATGCGCATGGTCGACGACACCCGGCTCAGCGCTGGGTGCCCACCTTCAGATCCTTGAAGGGCAGATCCTTGTCGACCATCGGTTCGCGGGGCAGGCCGAGCACACGATCACCGATGATGTTGCGCTGGATCTCGTCGGTTCCACCGGCGATGCTCGACTGGAAGCTGTTCAGGATCTGGCGCGCCCAGTTCTCGCCGCGACCACCGGGTTCCCACGCGTCGGAGTCGAGTCCGACCAGACGACTGATGAGCGGTCGGCTGGCCCACGCGATGCGCGCGCCGTGCAACTTGCCGAGCGACCCGCCGGGCCCGGGCACCTTGCCGGCCTTCATCTCGGCGCGGGTGCGCATGGCCACCATGCTCTTGGTGGACTCCTCGCAGTAGATCTTCATCAACTCCTGGCGTACCACCGGGTCGGAGATCTTGCCGTTGCGCTTGGCCACCTCGATGAGTCGATCGGCCAACACGTGCGAGACACCACTGGACGAACCGGTACCGATGGCGACGCGCTCGAACATCAACATCGCCGTGGCCTGATTCCAGCCGTTGTTCAACTCGCCGAGCAACCACGACTTCGGGATGCGCACGTCGGTGAGGAAGATCTCGTTGAAGTGGCTGCCACCGTCGATCTGGTGAATGGGTCGGATCTCGACCCCGGGAGCCTTCATGTCGACGATGAACATCGAGATGCCGGCGTGCTTGGGAGCCTCGGGATTGGTGCGCGCGATGATGACGCCGTAGTCGCACACGTGGGCCAGGGTGGTCCACACCTTCTGGCCGTTGATGACCCACTCGTCACCGTCGAGTTCGGCCTTGGTCTGCAGGCTGGCCACGTCGGAACCCGCACCGGGCTCGGAGAACATCTGACACCACATGGTGCGCGCCGCGATGTTGTCGGGCATGAACTGCTTCTTCTGCTCCTCGGTGCCGAACTGGTTCAACACCGGCAGGCACATGCCGTGGCTGATGACCAGCTCGTAGGTCATGTCGGGGAACTTGGCGTACTCCTCGCGATAGATGCGCTCGTGGGCCCGGGTGAGTCCGGCACCACCGAGTTCCTTCGGGTAGACGATTCCGGCCAGACCGGCAGCCGCCAATTTCGCCTGGAATTCCCGGCCCGCCTGGATGCTGGTGGTCCCGCGACCGGCCCCGTCGATACCCACGGCGTTCTCCTTCAAGAACGCGTGGACCTTGGCGCGGAATTCGTCGGCCTCGACCGGGGACAATGCTTCTTCGGTGGCGGTGCTCATGACCCGATTCTGCCACCGTGGGCACGGCCCACACCCATTCGTGCCGGTACCGTTCGGGCATGTCCGAGGCCCGCTCCGCCGTCTTCCGCCACGTCGACGAATGCCCGACCGAGGAGTGGACCAGCCCGACCCGTGGCGCGGTGCGCTGGTGGGAACTGTTCGGCGGAGACGTCACCCCCACCGACGAGATGGTGGTGGGCGTGGCCGAGATCCCGGTCGGCGCCACTCCACCCCCGCGCGGACATCGTCACGACGCCACCGAGGTGTACGTGATCCTGTCCGGATCGGGTCACGTCGTCATCGAGGGCGTCGCCACGGCGGTGCGCCCGGGGACGGCCGTCTGGATCCCCGAGGGTCTCGAACACTTCGCCCACAACACCGGCGACGAGCCGTTGCGTCTGCTCTACCTGTTCGCCCGCGATCGATTCAGCGACGTGACCTACACCTTCCCCGCCGAGGAGACCCCGAACCCGTAGCGGGGAACTCAGTAGCGCACCGGCATCGAATGGATGCCGGCGATGAAACTGGAATGCATCCGCTCGATGGGTCCGTTCGGCTCGATGTGCGGCATGCGGGTGAGCAACTCGCGGAACATCACCGCCAGTTCCACCCGTGCCACGTGCATGCCCAGGCACAGGTGAGGCCCGCCGGCACCGAAGGCCACGTGCGGGTTGGGGTCCCGGCCGATGTCGAACTCGTCGGGGCGCTCGAAGACGTCCTCGTCGCGGTTCGCCGATCCGTAGAACAACACCACGCGCTCACCGGCCCTCAGCTTCTGGCCACGGATCTCGGTGTCGTGCATGACGGTGCGCTTGAAGTGCGACACGGGGCTCGCGCACCGGAGCATCTCCTCGATGGCGGTGCCCAACAAAGCATCGGGGTTCGCCAGGAGTCGCTCGCGTTGGTCCGGATGATCGAACAACAACTGCAGACCCGCGGCCAACAAGTTCCGCGTGGTGTCGCCGCCGGCGTTCACCAACAACAAGAAGAACCACTGGAACTCGCCATCGGTCAACCGGTCACCGTCGACCTCGGCGTTCACCAACAACGTGGCCAGGTCGTCGCCGGGTTCGGCGCGTTTGCGGTCGGCGACGCTCTGGGCGTAGCCGAGCATCTCGCCGATGGCCGCGGCTTTCACGTGGGGCGGCGCCACCGCATCGTCGTTGGTGTGCATGATCTCGGTGAGGTCGTACAACCGCTCACCGTCCTCACGGGGCATGCCCATCAACTCGGCGATGAGGCCCGAGGGCAGCCGGCCGGCGATCTCGCTGACGAAGTCGCACGAACCCTTGGCCAACGCGGACTCCACGATCTCGCGGGCCAACTCCTCGATGCGCGGACGCAGCAGCGGAGCGTTCTTCGGGGTGAATCCGCGGCTCACGAGCAACTTGAAACGATCGTGCTGGGGCGGGTCCATCGACAGCATCATCAGTCGTTGCGCCATCAATCCCATCTCGTCGGGGTCGGGCAGCATCACGCCCTTCTCGAACGAACTGAAGGTCCTGGGCGTACGACTGATCGT
>JAJTEQ010000038.1 GCA_021298195.1 Ilumatobacteraceae bacterium | reverse complement strand
ACCCGTGCGGACACCTTCACTTCGGACATTTCGCCAACATACCCCCTGCCACGATTGGTGTCCGACGGATTCTGACTGGCCGTCAGATTTTCGGGGCTCCTGCACTAGAGTCGCGGTGTTCGCGGGACGGCAAAAGGGGGCCCCATGAAGGGAATCGTGTACGACGGAAAGACCACTTCGCTGGTCGACGGGCTGACCCTGCGCGAACCGGGGCCACGCGAGGTCATCGTGCAGATCGCCGCCGCCGGACTGTGCCACAGCGACATCTCCTACATGAACGGCCTGTACCCCGTTCCCTCCCCCGGTGTGTGCGGTCACGAAGCCGCCGGCGTCGTGGCCCAGGTGGGCAACGCCGTCACCCACGTGCAACCGGGCGATCACGTGATCGTGGCCACCTTGGCCGCCTGCGGCTTCTGCGAGTTCTGCATGGACGGCCGCCCCACGCTGTGCCGGTCCACGCTGGCCAACTGGAGCCAGCCCTTCACCCTCGACGGCGCGCCCATCTACAACTTCGCCGCCACCAGTGCGTTCGCCGAGCGAACCGTGGTGCGCGACGTGCAGTGCGTGAAGATCCCCAAGGACGTTCCTCTCACGTCGGCAGCCCTCGTCGGTTGCGGCGTGGTCACCGGCATGGGTGCGGTGTTCAATCGAGCCAACGTGAAGCGCGGCCAGTCGGCGCTCGTGTTCGGCGTCGGGGGTGTGGGCCTGAACGTCATCCAGGCCCTGAAGGTGCAAGGTGCCACCACCATCATCGCGGTGGACACGGTGATGGAGAAGGAATCGTTGGCCAAGCAGTTCGGCGCCACGCACTTCCTCGACGGACGTCGCGAGGATCTGGTGACCGCGGTCGGCGAGATCATGCCGTACAAGGACGACATGCCTCGCGGACCGTTCAACGCCGGCGGAGTGAACTGGGCCTTCGACTGCGTCGCGCATCCGGCCGTCACCTACAACGCGCTCGAATGTCTCGATTGGGGTGGCACCGTCGTCGTCATCGGCGTCGCCGGACAGACCGCCGAATTCAAGGGCTTGTACGGGCGCCTGACCCAGGTCGATCGCGGCATCATCGGCTGTCGTTACGGGAGCATCAGCCCCCAGCGCGACATCCCGTACATCATCGATTTGTATCGCCGCGGCGATGTGCTGCTCGACGAATTGGTGAGCGCCACGTTCCCCGTCGGCAACTGGGAGGACGCCGTGCACGGACTCGAGAGCGGAACGGTCGCCCGCGCCGTCATCACGTTCTGAAGCGAGGACCTCGAACATGGCCCGTGATCTCTCCGCGAACCTCGACACCACCGACAAGACCCTGTGGCAGTTGATCTCCGAGCGCGCCGTCACGACTCCCGACAAGCGCATGGCGTTCGACGAGCGCGGACGTTCCATGACCTACGGCGAGTACAAGAACCGTTGCGAGCGGGTCGCCGCGGGACTGTCGAAGATCGGTGTCGGCGAGGGTACCAACGTGTCCTGGATCCTTCCGTCGCGTTTCGAATCGCTGATTCTCACCGGGGCACTCTCGCGACTCGGGGCCATCCAGAATCCGATCCTTCCCATCTACCGCCATCGTGAGATCTCCTTCATCACGGCGCAATCGGACTGCAAGGTCTTGATCGTCCCGGGCGTGTTCCGCGGCTTCGACTTCCCGCCCATGGCTCGTGAGGTCGTGGAGGCGAACGGTCGCGAGGTGCGCATCATCGTCGCCGACCCCGATCTTCCCGAGGCCGACCCCGATGCGGTGGGCCTGCCCCCGTATCGCGCCGATCTGAACGGTCTGCGTTGGTTGTTCTACTCCTCGGGCACGACCGCGGACCCCAAGGGTGCCAAGCACAGCGACGCCAGTATGGCCGCGGCCAACCTCGGAATGCAGTGGAGCATGCAGGTCGGTCCGGACGACAAGGCGGCGGTGGTGTTCCCCATCACGCACGTGGGCGGGCTCATCTGGCTGTTCAACGCCATGGAGACCGGCGTCGAGCTGTTGATGGTCGAGACCTTCGATCCGGCGAACACGCCCCGCTGGCTCGGCGAGAACGGTTGCACGTGTGCCGGTGCCGGCACCGTCTTCTGGTTGACGTACCTCAACGCCCAACGGCAGCTGCCCGCGGGTGAGAAGTTGTTGCCGAACGTGCGCATCTTCAACGGCGGTGGCTCTCCGAAGCCCCGCACGCTGAACGCCGAGATGATGGACGCGTTCGGCGCACCGCTCATCGGAGGATGGGGACTGACCGAATCCCCCATCAACACGATGGTCCACGTCGACGACCCCGACGACAAGAAGGCCAACACCGATGGTCGCGCCTGTCCCGGCGTGACCATCCGCACCGTCATGGACGGAGTGGTCTGTGCGCCCGGCGTCGAAGGAGAGTTGCGCGTGAAGGGCGGCCAGGTGTGCATGGGATACCTGGACTCCGCTCTCGATGCCGAAGCCTTCGACGAGGACGGTTGGTTCCGAACCGGCGATCTCGGCGTGATCGACACCGAGGGATACATCAGCATCACCGGACGCCTGAAGGACATCATCATCCGCAAGGGCGAGAACATCTCGGCCAAGGAGATCGAGGACTTGTTGTTCGCTCATCCGTCGGTGGCCGATGCCGCCGTCATCGGTTTGCCCGATGCGGCCAGTGGTGAGCGGGCCTGCGCCGTCGTGGTCCTGAAGGCCGACGCGACGTTGTCGTTCGACGACATGGTCGCGTATCTGAAAGGCGCGCAGTTGTCGGTGCACAAGGTCCCCGAGCAACTGGAGATCGTCGACGCGTTGCCCCGCAATCCCAGCGGGAAAGTTCTGAAGAAGGATCTACGAGCCACGTACGGAGGAGCATCATGAGCACCACGAAGAAGTCCGCCACCAAGAAGACCGTCCTCAAGCCGGCCCCGATCTACAAGCGTCTGAAGGGCAAGCGGGTGTTCATCACCGGTGCCGGTTCGGGCATCGGTCGGGCCACCGCTCTGCGCTTCGCCGCCGAGGGCGCCCACCTGGCCATCGCCGACCTTCGTGGCGCCAAGGAGGTGGCCGCCGAGATCGCCGCGTCCGCCGCGACCAAGAGCGGCGCCACCGTCGTCGCCTACGACCTCGACGTCACCGACGCGACCGCCGTGCAAAAGACCGTCGACAAGGCGGCCAAGGCACTTGGTGGTCTCGACGTCGTGTGCAACATCGCCGGCATCGGTCACTTCGCCAACAGTCACGAGGAGACGCCCGAGTGGTTCGACCGCATCGTGTCGGTCAATCTCAACGGCACCTTCTACGTCTCGCGCTACGCGTTGCCCCACCTGTTGAAGTCGCACGCGGCCACCGGTGTCGACGGTGTCATCGTGAACACCGCGTCCACCTCGGGTCTCATGGGTGCACCGTGGAGCGCCGCCTACTGTGCGAGCAAGGGTGGAGTCGTGAACCTCACGCGCGCGCTGGCGTACGAATACCGCGGAAAGGGCGTTCGGGTGAACGCCATCGCTCCCGGTGGCACCAACACCAACATCGTCACCTCCTTCATGAACCTGCCCACCGACGCCGACTACAAACTCATGGGCAAGATCATGACCCCCATGGAGCAGGCCGAGCCCGACGAGATGGCCAACCTCTTCGCGTACATCGCCTCCGACGAGGGCCGCTACATGACCGGATCCATCGTCGTTCTCGACGGTGGCATCACCTGCTGACATCTCGACGAGAGGAATCAAGACCATGGGAATCTGCGACGGACGAGTCGTCATCATCACCGGTGCCGGACGAGGCCTCGGCCGAGCCCACGCCTTGGCGTTCGCCGCCGAGGGAGCCAAGGTCGTCGTCAACGACGTCGGAGCCAGCCTCACCGGCGAGGGCCACGACGAGGGACCGGCAGCCGAGGTGGTGGCCGAGATCCGTGCCGCGGGGGGCGAGGCCATCGTCAACGGCGACGACGTCAGCGACTGGGATGGTGCCGGACGGATGATTCGTCAGGCCATCGACACCTTCGGTGGTCTCGACACCCTGGTGTGCAACGCGGGAATCGTGCGCGACCGAATGATCGTCAACATGTCGGTCGACGAATGGGACGCCGTCATGAAGGTGCACCTGCGCGGAATGTTCTGTCCCGTGCGCCACGCCATCGATCACTGGCGCGCCATGAGCAAGGCCGGCACGCCGGTGGACGCCCGCGTGGTCACCACCTCGTCGGGTGCCGGCTTGTTCGGCAGCGTCTCCCAGGCGAACTACTCCGCTGCCAAGGCGGGCATCGCCGCGTTCACCATCGTCGGTGCCGCCGAACTCGGTCGCTACAACATCAAGTTGAACGGCATCGCCCCGTCGGCGCGCAGTCGCATGACCGAGGAAGCCTTCGCCGAGATGATGAAGAAGCCCGAGTCGGGGTTCGACGCCATGGACCCGGCCAACGTCAGCCCGCTCGTGGTGTGGCTCGGTTCGTCGCAGTGCGAGATCTCCGGTCGCATGTTCGAGATCGCCGGTGGACAGATCTCGGTGGCCGACGGCTGGCAGCACGGTCACGTCTTCGACAAGGGTGCCCGACTGGAACCCCACGAAGTGGGTTCGATCGTCGCCGATCTGGTGCGCGAGTCCCCCGCCCCCGCGCCGGTCTACGGAGCCTGAGATGAGCGACGACATCCACGCCGCCGACGGGCGCGTCATCGGTGCTCGCGCCCAGGCCACACGGCGCAAGTTGCTCGACGCCACCGCGAAGTTGCTCACCGAGCAAGGCATTCTCGATCTGCGGGTGGTCGACATCTCACGCGAGATCGGCACGTCGCCGGCCACCTTCTACCACTACTTCAACGACGTCGATGAGGCGATTCTGGAGTTGGCCAGCGAGGCGACCGAGGACGAGAAGCCCTTGGTCGACCACCTGAAGCCGGGCTGGACCGAGGCCGACGGCCTGCGGCGCGCCGGCGAGTTCGTCGATGCCTACATGACCTTCTGGGACACCCACCACGCCGTGTTGCGCGTGCGCAACCTCAAGGCCGAGGAAGGCGACCGCCACTTCCGAAAGGTGCGCACCGAGGCCAACTTGCTGTTGATGGACTCTCTGCAGGACATGATCCGCGAGGGCGTGGCGGCCGGTCGCCTACCGAAGTCGCTCGATCCGTTCACGACCGCGGCCGCGGTGGTGGCCATGTGCGAACGATTGCTCGGGTATCAACCCGAGATGGCCAAGCGTGGATCGAGCAAGTCGACCATTCGCGACACGTTGGCGACGCTCATTTTCGGCATCATCACCGGCCACGTCTGACGCCGAACCTCACGACTCGATCGTCACAACTCCGGAATGAGGGTCGCCAGTTCGCGGAACTCGTTCATCGTCACCGCGGTCGGATTCGCCGACAGCACCTGAACGCACACATGATCGGCCCCACCGTCGAGATGCGACTTGATGCGCGCGTGAATGTCGTCGAGCGTTCCCCAGGCCACGATGGCGTCCACCAACTTGTCCGACGGACCGTTGGGAGTGGACAAGTCCTCGTCACCCCAGCCGAGTCGCCGGAGGTTGTTCGTGTAGTTGGGCAAACCCATGTAGGTCGACATGAAGCCGCGAGCGATGGCGCGGGCTTCGGTGGGGTCGGTGCTGAACACCACCGCCTGCTCGGGAGCCAACAACGCGTCGGGGCCCATGGCCGCGCGGGCGATCGGCGTGTGCTCGACGGGAACGAAATACGGGTGCGCCCCCAGGGTGCGCTCGGCGGCCAACTTCAACATCTTCGGCCCGAGGGCCGCGAGACAACGCACCGGGGCCTCGGTGGGCCCGGCGGCGAAGAAGAGACTGCGGTCCATCGCGTCGAGGTAGGACACCATGTTCGAGTACGGCTTGCCGTACGACGCGCCGTGGAACCCCTCGACCGCGGGTTGATGACTGACACCGATGCCGAGCAGGAAACGATCGGGGAACGCCTCGGTGAGGGTTTTCTGACCCGCCGCCATGGTCATCGCCGAGCGGGCGTGCAACGACGCGATGCCGGTGGCCATGATCAATTTCTCGGTGGCCGACAACAAGAGTCCGCACGAGGCGAACGGTTCACGACCGACGGCTTCGGGAACCCACACCGCGCCGAAACCCAATTCCTCGATGGCCGCGGCGGCACGTTGCGCCTCTTTCATCGGCTGCATGTCGAGCTGGAAGGTCCACAGACCCAACTTGCCGAGCGAGTTCTTCGTGAGTGTCATGGGGCGAAACTACTCGCCCACCGAGGTCACTCGCTCAACCAGGCATCGATGAGTTTGCGCGCGATGGAGATGCCCGGAGGAATGTTCGGCAGCTCGTCCTTGCGATACCAGTTGGCGTCCATGATCTCCGTGGGATCGCACACGATGTCGCCACTGATCCATTGGGCACGGAATCCGAGCATCAGGCTGTGCGGGAACGGCCACGGCTGACTGCCCATGTATCGAACCGATCCGACCTCGACGCCCACTTCCTCGCGCACCTCGCGGATCACCGCACCCTCGAGGGTCTCTCCGGGCTCGACGAAACCGGCCAGACAGCTGTACATCGGCGCGCGGAACTGCACACCGCGAGCCAGCAACGCCTCTTGGTCCGGGCCGGGTTCCCCACGCGTCACCAACGTGATCATCGCGGGCGCGAGTCGCGGAAAGCTCATCAGGTTGCACCGAGGGCACTTCATCGCTCGTTCGTTCGCCGCCATCACCGTGGTCTCGCCGCATCGTCCGCAGAAGCGGTGCGTGCGTGCCCACTCGACCAACTGGACCGCGCGGCCGGCCACCAACCAGTCGTCCTCGCTGGCGCGGCCGAAGAGACTGAACAGGTCGAGTGCGGCACCGTCGGACGGATCACTTCCGTGGGGAACGTCGACACCCCAACAGGCGTGACCGTCGAGGGTGCCCAAGAAGTGCACCCCGAAGTCCGGATCGGCGGGCTCGTCGTGCACCCAGACCGAGGCGCCCACCACGTGGAAGTAGCGATGCCCGACGGCGTCGTCGGGGGCGATCGCTCCCGGTTCGAATCGGCTGATGCGGGAAATCGACGTCTCGTGGGGAGAGTTCATGTCCCCGACCTTATGATGGCGCCCATGTCGAATCACAGCCCTCGCACCGTTGTCATCGTCGATGCCGTCCGCACCCCCGTCGGCCGCAAGAACGGTGGACTCTCCACTCTGCATCCCTCCGACCTTCTCGGCCTCGTGCAGAAGGCGCTCATCGATCGCACCGGCATCGATCCGTCCGAGATCGAGCAGGTCGTCGGTGGCAACGTCAGCCAGGTCGGTGCGCAGTCGTTCAACATCACCCGCACCGCGTGGTTGTCGGCCGGATTGCCCATGACCACCGCGTGCACCACCGTCGACACCCAGTGCGGTTCCAGCCAGCAGGCCACCGGCCTCGCGGCCTCGCTCATCGCGTCGGGCGTGGTCGACGTCGCCATGGCCTGCGGCGTGGAGTCGATGAGCACCGTTCCGATCGGCAGCAACTCGAACGCGTACACCAAGAACCCCAAGACCAAGGAGTTCGAGTCGCTCGGCAAGGCCGTGAGCAAGAGCTACTTCGAGCACTACGAATTCACCTCGCAGTTCGAGGGTGCCGAGCGCATCGCCGACAAGTGGAACATCACCCGCGCCGACACCGATGCGTTCGGTCTCGAGTCGCAGCAGCGCGCGGCCCGTGCGTGGGCCGAGGATCGTTTCGCCGGCCAGTACATCGTCGTCGACGCCCCCGATCTCGGTGACGACGGCAAGCCCACCGGCACCACCCACCGCGTCGCGCGCGACGAGGGCATCCGCGAGACCACCCTCGAGAAGTTGCAGACGCTCAATCCGGTGGCCCGCGAGAACGGTGTTCACACCGCGGGCAACTCGTCGCAGATCAGCGACGGCGCCGGCGCCGTGCTGATGATGACGCTGGAGAAGGCCAACGAGCTCGGCTTGAAGCCCCGCGCCAAGGTGGTCGACAGCTGTCTCGTGGGCGTGGACCCGGTGCTCATGCTCACCGGCCCCATCGACGCCACGCAACGGTTGCTCGAGCGCAACAACCTCACGATCGATCAGATCGACACCTTCGAGATCAACGAGGCGTTCGCCTCGGTGGTGTTGGCCTGGGCCAAGGAGCTCGGTGCCGATCTGGCCAAGACCAACCCCAACGGTGGCGCGGTGGCCCTCGGCCACCCGCTCGGAGGCACCGGCGTGATCCTCACCACCAAGGCGCTCTACGAACTCGAGCGCACCGGCGGCAAGTACGGAATCATCTCCATGTGCTGCGGTGGCGGTCTCGGCACCGGCACCCTCATCGAGCGCATCTGATCACGTCGACGCGGACGTCGATCCGCCCACCCCATCGGATGTTCCATCGATCTCGACTCGTGCCGTCGCTCGTCGTGGCGGCGGTGCTCGTGTCGGCGGCGTTTCTGTTCGGCTGTGGTTCGCCGGATGCGGAGCTGCCACCCGACGCCAACGCCGTCGTCGAGCGCGTGGTCGACGGTGACACCATCGACGTGACCATCGACGGGCGTGGCGACACCGTCAGGCTCATCGGAATCGACACCCCCGAGACGAAGAAACCCGACACACCCGTCGAGTGTTACGGCCCCGAGGCGTCGGCGCGATTGGCCGAGCTTCTTCCGCCCGGCACTCCCGTCCGTCTCGAACGCGACATCGATTCGCGCGACAAGTTCGGACGGCTCCTGGCCTACGTCCATCGCGAGCCCGATGACCTGTTCGTCAACGCCGTGCTCATCGACGAGGGCCTGGCCCGCCCCTACCCCTTCGAACCCAACACCACCTACGCCGACCAGTTCGCCGCGGCCGCCGAGACCGCGCGCACGAACGGCATCGGTCTGTGGTCCGCGTGCCCCGTCGAGCCCTCTCCCTGAGCCGACCCCCGACATCGTCGCACGGGTCGCGCCGGTATCGTGACGACGTGGGCGACTCCGTGAGCGACAACCTGGCCGAACGACTCGGATACGACGCGAACACCAAGTTGGTCATCATCTCCTGCGACGACCTCGGCTCGTGCCATGCCGCGAACCTCGGTGTCTACTCGGCCATCCGTGACGGTGTCGCGACCTGTGCGTCCGTCATGGTCCCCGCCCCCTGGGCGCGACACGCGGCCACCATGTACGCCGGCGAGGACGTGGGCGTGCACATCACCCTCAACGCCGAACACCCGCTCTATCGCTGGGGACCCATCACCCACGCACCCTCGCTGTTGTCCGGTGACGGCGGTTTCCCCCGCAGCGTCGACGACCTCTGGGAACACGCCGACCTCGCCGAGGTGTTGCGCGAGTGCCGCGCCCAGATCGAACGGGCCATCGCGTGGGGCTTCGACGTGTCCCACCTCGCTCCGCATCTCAGCGTCATCACGTTGCGACCGGAGTTCTTCGACATCTACCTCGAGATGGCCGTCGAGTTTCGTTTGCCCATTCGTCTGCCGTCGACGCTCACCACCGAGCAGGCCGGATTCCCCTTCCGCTCGTTGGCCGCCGACGAGGGAATCGTCTTCCCCGATCACTTCGATCACGACTGGCGGGCCGGCAGCCGCGATCGCGTTTATTCGGCCGTTCGCGAGTTGAGGCCCGGGGTCACCGAGATCCACATCCAGCCCAGCGTGGACACCCCCGAGGTGCGCGCTCTCACCGAGGATGCGGCGCAATGGATCGACGACCTCGATCTCGCCGTGAACGACACCACGTTGCGCGGTCTGCTGAACGAATCCGGCGCCGTTCTCATCGGCTACCGCGAACTTCGTGACGCCATGCGGCGCGGCTGAACCCGCGCGTCAGCCCGCCAGCAATCGGGTGATCACCTCGGTGGCGCGACCGCTCGATAACGCGTCGAACAACGGCCCGGTCGGACCGGTGATCTTCAACTTGCCGCGCATGAACGCCACGGTGGGGTCCATGGCGGCATCGGCCTTGGCGATGGTGGCCACGGTGTCGGCATCGTCGGGTCCGTCGACGCGCTCGTCGTTCTTGCCCATCACGACCCGGAACTGAATGGTGCGGGGGTCACTCACGGCGTCGCCCCCACGGTCTCGGGGCTGACGAGACGACCGGGGCGGGACACCCCCGCCGGCAAGGCCGCCACATCGGCGATTCCCGCGAACAAGTCGGTCTCCACGTCGTCGTCGGTGGGTCCGCCCACGGTCGAGCGAGCCAGGATCCAGTCCTCCCACGGGTACACCTCGCTCAATTGATCGTCGTCGAGTCCGAACCACCACGACTCCGTGGGATCGACCTGGGTGGCGTGCGCGCGCAACGCCCCGGATCGCGCCGACATGTGCGAGGCCACGTGCGTGCGCGTGGTGATGCGTTCGTCGTGCGACGGGCGATTCAGCCAACGCTCGTCGTAGGGAGAAGATCCGTTCAGCCGCAACATGGCCTCGTGCACCGCGACCAATCGGGTGCGCGACCATGCCGAGTAGTACATCTTCGACGGCTGCCACACCGGACCCGCCCACGGATACCACGTGGGGTCACCGGCGCGAGCGAAGGCCACCACCGAGATCTCGTGCACCTTCACGTGATCGGGGTGCGGATAACCACGTTGATCGTCGCCGTACGTGATGAGGATCTGCGGACGGGCGCGTCGGATGACGGTCACCAAGCGACCCACGGCCTCGTCCAGGTCGGCCTGATGGAAACACTCCGGATGCGCGTTCGCCGGCGAGTCCAACATGCCCGAGTCGCGGTAACCCAACATCACGACCTCGTCGAAGCCGATGATGGCCGCCGACTCGGCCAACTCGCGCGGCCGGACGCGTGCCAGCGCTGCTTTCACCCCGGCGTCGTCCAGTCCGGCCAGGATGCCGCCCGGTTCGCGCAGCGCCGGGTTCTGTAGATCGCCCTCCTCGCCGCCCGTGCAGCAGACCAGCACGGTGCGCACTCCGAGGTCGTGATACATCGCCAACGTGGGCGCACCCTTGGACGCCTCGTCATCGGGATGCGCGTGCACCGTGAGGATGCACAGGTCCGTCACCGACGTCATGAGACCACGCTAGTTCGCCCGAGCGAACCCGCCCCATCCGTTGCCACCCCTAACATGACCTCATGCGCCGATTCGCTCTGTCGACCACCGTTGGTTTCATCGGTGTGCTGACGTTGCTCGGTTGCGCCGACGACGGCCGCGACATGGTCCCGCCGCGCGACGGGCAGAGCGAGTCGATCATCGCTCCGACCGAGACGTCCGCGGTGTTCGACACCGCGGCTCCCGTCGAGTCCGAGCCGATGACCCTCTTCGGACCGTGGCTCGACGGCGACAGCATCCCGACCGCGCACACCTGCGCCGGCGTCGGCACGTTCCCGGGCATCAGTTGGACCGGGGTCCCCGCCGGCACCGTGTCACTCGCCGTCGTCATGCTCGACACCACCGACACCACGGTGGACGCCGTAGGTCGGGCACATTGGGTCGTCATCGGGATCAACCCGTCGGTGACCGGGCTCCAGTCCGGCATGCTCCCGGCCGGTGCCATGACGGCCGCCAACGCCTTCGGAACGCCGCAAGCTCCCGAGTTGGCGTGGCGCGCCCCCTGCCCCCCGGCGGCCGAGGTCCACACCTACGTGTTCGAAGTCCATGCTCTCGACCAGCAGATCGAGTTGCCTCCCGAGACCCCGGCGGCCGACATGGTCCGGGCCATCGATTTCGCCACCATCGCCACGGCCAGCCTCTCCGGCACCGTGATGGCCATCTGATCGTCACCACTATCAGCGGTGGTCCGACCACCGTGTGACACACTGTCGTCTCGTGTCCGAAGGTTCTCGTTCCCGTCCCGGGTCGTCCCCGACGCCACCGCCCGAGGTGGGGCTCTTCGACACCGACGCCTCCGGTCGGGTGCTCTCGGGTGACGAGAATTTTCGCCGTGTCGCCCTCGGCGGGGCCGTGCCCCCGGTGGGGCGCGCACCGTGGGCCAACGCCCGGCCCGACGACCGCATGGGTGCCGAACACGTCTGGCGTCAGGCCAACGGTGGGCCCGCCGACATCACCGTGCCCATCGGGCACCCCGACGGTAGCGAGCATCGCGTGCGCTTCATCCTCACCCCCCGCGTGGCCGACGACGGCTCGGTCGTGGGTTTCACCGGCATCGCGTTACGCGCCGACGAGACGGTGGCCGCCACCCCACCGTGGAACGACTCCATCAGCGAGTTGATCGACGGCACGGACGACGTGGTGGTCGTGTCCGACGACGCGGGGCTCGTGACGTATGCGAACCCCGCCGCGTCGTCCTATCCGCAGTTGCTCACCGTGGTCCGCGACCAGATGCCCCGCGACGTCGCGACCGGCACGAACGTTTCGTGGCGGGGTGAAGTGGGTCTGCGCGGACCCGACGACGACATCCACACCTTCGAGGTGCAAGTTCGACGCACCACCAATGGTCTGGCTCTCATCGCGCGCGACATCACGGCGGCGACGAAGCTCCAGGCGGCTCTGGCGCACCAAGCCACTCACGACGGCCTCACGTCGCTTCCCAATCGCACGCTGTTCGTGCGCAAACTTTCCGAGGCCATCGAACGGGCCCGGGCCACGCGCGAGATGGTCGCCGTCTTCTTCCTCGACATCGACAAGCTGAAGGACGTCAACGATTCCGTGGGGCACGAGAACGGCGACATGTTGATCGCCAACATCGGCAAGCGTCTCGTGGGTGCCACGCGGCCGGGCGACATCGTCGGACGCATCGGCGGGGACGAGTTCGTCATCCTGTGCGAGGGCCTGGTCGACGAGGAGGCCGCCCTCGACCTGGCCGAGCGGGTGCGATTGGCCATCACCGGACGGGTGCTGCTGCAAGGCGTCGAGGTCACCACCGGTGCCAGTCTCGGCGTGGCCGTGACACGAGGCGAAAGCGGGGAACCCGTGTTGACCGACGCCGCCATCGCCCTCATGCGCAACGCCGACACGGCCATGTATCACGCCAAGTTGCGCGGCCGATCACGATGCGAGTTGTACTCCGACACCATGCGCGAGACGGCGCGGGAACGATCCACTCTGTCGGCCGCGCTCGAACGAGCCCTCGCCAACGGCGAGTTGAGGCTCGTGTATCAACCCGTCTACTCCCCGTATTCCGAACGGGTCGTGGGAGCCGAGGCGTTGTTGCGCTGGCATCATCCGAGCCTCGGAATCCTCACGCCCTCGGTGTTCGTCGATCTGGCCGAGGAATCCGGGATCATCGCGCCCATTGGAGAGTGGGTCACCCAGCGCGCGTGCGCCGATCTGCGCGGGTGGCTCGACGACGGTCGCGTCGATCGCCAGTTCGTGATGCACGTGAACGTCTCACCGCGCCAGGTGGCCGATCCCCGTTTCGTCGAACGAACACTGGCGGCATTGAAGGACCACGATCTGCAACCGCAACATCTCGCGCTCGAATTCGACGAACGGATGCTGATGCGCGACCCCACCAACGCCCTGCGCACGCTGCAGTCGTTGCGCCGATTCGGAGTGCGTCTGTCGATCGACGACTTCGGCACCGGCTACTCCTCGCTGTCGCATCTGCGCTCCTGCCCCGCGGATTTCCTCAAGCTGGACGGCTCGTTCGTGCGCTCCCTCGGCGACGAGGACCGCGACGATCCCATCGTGCGCAGCATCATCCAACTCGCCCACAGCCTCGAGATGGCCGTGATCGCCGAATGGGTGACCACCGACGCCCAGGTGTCCCGACTGCGGGCCATGGGTTGCGATCTGTTGCAGGGCTATCGCATCGGCCGACCGGTGGGCGCCCTCGACTTCGGGCACACGGGCCCGATGAGCCAATCGTCCGGTGACGGATTACCGTTTCCCTGACCCATGGAATCGTTCCCACCGCCCGTTCTGCCCGCGTGTTACCGACACGCCGACGTCGCCACCGGGCGCTCGTGCACCCGATGCGGTCGGCCCGCCTGTGCGGACTGTCTCTCGCAAGCCACGGTCGGAAGCCATTGTCGCGATTGCGTGAAGGCCGCTCGACCGGCCACCACCGTGCGAGCCCGTGATTGGAACGCGCGCCAATCGAACCTCGTCTCCACCACTCTCATCGCCGTCAACGTGGCGGTCTTCATCTGGGTCGCCATCGGCGACACCTCGTCTCTCGGATTCGGCGAACGACCCGGCGAGCGTGAGATCCAACTGGGTCTCAGCCGTTGGCTGATCTCGGAACCCGACGGCTGGTACCGACTCGTGTCGGCGGGTTTCTTGCACTTCGGAATACTTCATCTCGCGATGAACATGATCCTGCTGTACCAGTTGGGTCAGATGCTCGAGGCTCCGCTCGGTCGGGCCCGTTTTGCGTTGCTGTACTTCGCGTGCCTGCTCGGTGGTTCGCTCGGTGCGCTCGTCATTCAAGGTGGGGGTGGCGGCTTGCACGGCGGTGCGTCCGGAGCGGTGTTCGGGTTGATGGGCGCCACGGCCGTGGGCATGCAACGTCGCGGCGTGAACGTGTTCCAAACCGGCATCGGCGCCACCCTGGCCATCAACTTGTTGCTCACGTTCACCATTCCCGGAATCTCCATCGGCGGTCACGTGGGTGGTGTGGTCACCGGCGCACTGTTGGGCTCGGTGATGTTGGCACCGTCGTGGCGTCCGATGCCCACGTGGGCGTCGTGGGCGGCGCCGATCGCGGCCATGGTGATCGCGTTCCTGGGCAGTGTGTCGGTGGCCGGCTGACGCCCGACCCGCCGATCAACGACGTCCGCAGATCAACGACGGCGTTCTTTGCGCACCTTCACCGGAATGGGCTTGGGCTTGGCCGCTTCACCGATGACGCGCACACCGATCGCACCGATGCCCGCGGCGGTGCCCGCCACGATGAGGTTCACGATCCAGGACGACATGGGCGTCAAACTACATCGTCCGCTCGAGGTGATGTCGGCACGGGACGAAACAGTGTGCTCAATGAGCGCAACCGCAACCCGAGCCGCATCCCCCAGCGCGGGGCGCGGTCGGTGCCGGAGCGGTGTTGCCGCCGGAGGCGCCCACCGAGGCGAACACCGACAGCAGGCGCACCGCCCCGTCATGGCCCTCGGGGCACGTGGCCGGCTCGGACGCTTCGGCCATGGGTCGGCGCACCTCGAAGGTGGTCTCGCAGGTGCGGCAACGGAACTCGTACAACGGCATGGGAGAAGTGTAGGCACCTGGTTGACTTCTGTCATGGCCCCGAACGACACGACTCTCGTCGCTTCCTCGCAGTCGTCCACCGACACCGAACTGGACCGCGTGCCCCAGACCGGCGAACCGGTGTGTGCCCACATCGTCAAGACCGAGCCCGGCGAGAGCGCCGCGGCCAAGGTCACCGAGGCCCGCGTGTTCGGCACCCCCCTCGAGGCCCTGTGCGGACACGTGTGGGTGCCGTCGCGCGATCCCAAGCAGTTGCCACTGTGCGAGGACTGCAAGTCCATCTACGAGATGTACCGCATGATGAACGACGGCTTGAACGACAAGCCCGATGCCTGAACCGCGCATCCGCCCAGCGGCCCGCGCTCTGGTGGTCACCCCCGACCATCACGTGTTGCTCGTGAGGTTCGAATTCCCCGCGGGCACGCGTTGGGCACTTCCCGGCGGTGGCCTCGACGATGGCGAGGACCATCGTGCCGCGCTCGCGCGCGAGTTGCGCGAGGAGGTGGGCCTGGTCGACGCCGAGATCGGTCCGCACGTCTGGACCCGCGAGCATCGCATCGCCTTCGTCAACGGTCTGTGGGACGGCCAACGCGAGCACATCCACCTCGTGAACGTTCCCGAACGTTTCGAGCCCGCTCCCGCCATGACGTGGGACGAACTCAACGCCGAGTATCTCTTCGAGATTCGTTGGTGGCACCGCGACGAGATCGCCGCGTCCGACGCCGTCTTCGCTCCGGCGACGTTGGCCCATCACCTCGCGAGCGTCTTGGATCACGGAATACCCCGCGAGCCGGTCGACGTCGGGGTCTAGAGTCGAACCCGTGCCCGACATCGGTTCCATCATCACGTTCGGCGTCGCGTCCGTCGCGTTGTTGCTCATCCCCGGTCCGGCCGTCATCTACATCCTCAACCGCAGCGTCAGCGACGGCCGTGAGGTCGGTCTGGCCGCGGTCGCCGGTCTCGAGCTGGGCAACATGGTGCACGTCGTCGCGGCCAGCGCCGGATTGTCGGCGGTCTTGGCCACGTCGGCCACCGCGTTCAACACGGTGAAATGGCTCGGTGCGGGCTATCTGGTGTTCGTCGGCGTGCGCACCCTCCTGATGCGTCCGGCCACGATGTCGGGCGATTCCACGTCGGTCACGCTGAAGCGTTCCTTCACCCAGGGCGTGGTGGTCAACACGCTGAACCCCAAGGTTGCGCTCTTCTTCGTCTCGTATCTTCCGCAGTTCATCGACGCCGACAAGGGCGCCGCGTGGTCGCAGGCACTCGTCCTGGGCACCGTGTTCGTGCTCATCGGCTGTTGCACCGACGGCATGTACGCCCTCACCGCCAGCGCACTGCGCAACAAGCTGCTCACCGGTCGCACCCTGCCCATCGTCCAGCGCTACGTGGCCGGAACCGTGTTCGTCGCCCTCGGCGTGATGGCCGCCACCACGTCACCGGCGTCGAGCAAGTGACCGCCGTGGAAACCGTCGCCGCCCCCCGGGCCGAACTCGGTCGATTGGCCGTTCCCGGACTCATCTGGGGCACGTCGTTCTATTTCATCGCCGAAGGCCTGAAAGCGTTCCCCGCCGCGGTGATCACCCCGATGCGTCTCGGTTTCGGCTTCGCCACCTTGGCGTTGGTGCCCGCGGCCCGCGTGCGACTGCCCCGTGAGGCGTGGCCCCGACTGGTGTCGTTGGCCGGTGCCGTTGACGATGTTCCCCTTCGCCGAGGAGCGCGTGGCATCCAGCGTGGCCGGCATGCTGAACGGCGCCATTCCGTTGTTCGTGGCCTCGGTGGCCACCTTCGTCTACAAGCGCCGACCGTCGCGGGCCCAGTTGTACGGACTGGGCGTGGGGTTCGTCGGCGTGGTGGCCATCGCGTTGCCCACCCTCGGCGAGGGATCGTCCAGTGCGGCGGGCATCGGGCTGATCTTCATCGCTCTGGCCTGCTACGGCTTCGCGCTCGATCTGGCCGCGCCGTTGCAACAGCGATACGGATCGCTTCCCGTTCTGTGGAACGCGCAGTTCGTGGCGCTGGTGTTGGTGATCCCCTTCGCCCTTGGGTCCGTGGACGAGGTGGAGTTCGCGTGGAAGCCGTTCCTCATGATCGGCGCGCTCGGCGTGTTCGGCACTGCTCTCGCCTACGTGGTGATGGCCGCCAACGCCGGCCGGTTCGGCAGCACCCGCGCCTCGGTGACCACGTATCTCATTCCGGTGGTGTCGTTGATCCTGGGTGCCGTGATCCTCGACGAGTCCGTCGCGGT
>JAJTEQ010000097.1 GCA_021298195.1 Ilumatobacteraceae bacterium | reverse complement strand
GTGGTCGTGGCGGGTCGCAAGGTGACCGTGGGGATGCTGGGTGTCAGCGTCACCACGGGCTTGGCCACGGTGGTGGTGGTCGTGGTCGTGGCGGGTCGCAAGGTGACCGTGGGGATGCTGGGTGTCAGCGTCACCACGGGCTTGGCCACGGTGGTGGTGGTCGTGCCCGTTCCCGGGTTGATCGGCGTGAACGTCACCGGAGGAATGGTGGGCACGAAGGTGAAGGTGGGACGAGCGACCGAGGTCGAGGTCTGACGGCAATCGTCGAACGTCACCTCGATGCTCGAGCTACCCACCATTCCGGCGCTGTCGGACGCACCGGCGGTGACCGTGAAGGTGCCGGGTGTCGCCGAGTTGATTCGACCGCTCCAGGTGCTGCCGTTCGATGTCACCACGTCGAAGTACGTGCCATCCAGGTCGGCACCCACTTCGTTCACCGCGGCTCCGTCGCTCGGCGTGACCGTGAAGAAAACGGCCATCGGTGAGCCGGCGCACACCGGCCCCTTGGCCCACACGCGCACGGAGAGACCATCGCTGGTCGGCTCGGTACTGGTGGCCGGGGTGCTGCATTCGTCGAACGTGATGTCCAGGCTGGCACTTCCGCTGAGCCCCGCCGAGTCGGTGGCCGACACCGTCACCGCGAAGGTGCCCGGTTCGTCGGAGGCGACGTAGGTGAAGAACGCGGTGTCCGATGCCGCGGTGGCGGCGAATGACGTGCCGTTCATCTCGAAGGTCACCGTGGCAACCGTTGCTCCGTCACTGGGCGCGATGTTGGCCACCACGTACATCGAGATTCCGGCGCACACCGGCCCCTTGGCGCGCACGTCGATCTTCAGATCGCCTTCCAACCTCTCGGTCGGCGGCGCGCAATCGGCGAATCGTCCGTCGTCCTCCAGTTCGGCGGTGGTCCGATAGGTGCCTGATCCCTCACCACTGAGGTACCAGTGCGCACCGTGATCACTGTCGGCCTCATCGGCGTTGAATCCGACCCAGGTCCACGTCGAGCCGTTCGAGTCGGTGTACTGCGAACCCTCGAATTCCGGAGGGCACGGCGTGTCCTCGGGGGTGGAGGGCGGGTTGCAGATGTCGTTGTAACCGGGGATGTCGTTCACGGACGTGACGATCAATCCGTCGTCGCTGTACCACCGTCCGTCGCCACCGAATCGCCAGTCGACGCCGCGTGAGTCGGTGAAGAGGTGCCCTTCCTGGGGCGACTCTCCGGGAACGAGACAGCCCTCGTCGTTGCACTCGTCGAGGACCGCGATCGTCGAGCGCAACTTGCTCATGTCGAGCGGCTCGATTTTCGGGGTGCCGGCGGTGATGGAGACGGGCTCACGATTCACGTCGCGCAACCGATCGGTGGCGCTGCTGCTCACGACGGTGCCGTCGAGAGTCGTCCAGCTGGATTCCTGTTCACCGGCCTCGTCGTCGGGTGGGCACGGTGGCAGACAGTTACTGCGGTACCACGGGAGATCGACCGACGACGCGACGGTCGCGCCGCTCGTCAGGTTGACCCACGACGCCAGGTCGCCGTCCCACACCCACACGTCGCCGGTGGAGGGGTCGACCCACGCCCCGTTCTCGTCGGAGGACATCTGCAGGGGCGGGCACGGCGGCAAGCACTCGTCGATGTAGCCGGGCAGGAGCACGGTGTCGGAGATCGTCACATTGGGATCGGCGGTGCTGACCCACGCCTCGAGGTCGATGGAGTAGATGTAGATCGATCCGTCCGACGTGATCCACGCGGATCCGTTGACGGGCTCGAGCTCGGGGCAGTTGGCCACGATGGGGCGCGGGCAGTCCTCGGTCTCGGGAAGCAACGTGGTCGGCAACGACTCGATGTCGTCGGTGGCCAGGTCGTCCCAACCGGCGGCACCGCCGTCAGTTCCAAACACCCAGGTGCGACCCGACGCCGACACCCATGTGTCACCCACGCGGGCCTTCGATGGCGGGCACACGGGTTCGGTGGTGGTCACCGGGGGAGCGCAGTCCTCGGATTGCGGAAGCTCCGGGGTGCTCAGGGATTCCACGTCCTCGGTGTCGAGGTTGTCCCAACCGGGACGTTTGTTGCCGTGGTAGTCGAAGCTCCACCGGCCACCGTTCGGGTCGGTGTAATCGTCGCCGAGTCGGGCCTTGGTCGGCGGACACTCCACCGGGTCGGCGCAGTCCTCGCCGAACAATTCGAGGGTCGTGAGGTACACGTTCTGACCGTCGATGTTGGCCCACCAGGCGGAACCGGTGTACACCCACTCGGTGCCGTACTGGTCGACGTGACGGGCCCCTTGGATCTCGTCGGGGCAATCGTTCGGGGTGCGCTGCCGGGTTTGGTAGCAGTCACTCGACACACCGGGAAGGTCGGCGGTGCTCACCTGCACGAGGACTCCCTCGTCGACGCGCGTCCAGTTGGCACCCTCGGCGGTCTCGCTGCTCCATGTCCAGACGTCACCGTTCGCATCGGTCCACGACGAACCGAACACCTCGATAGGACACGGCTCTTGCACCACGTCGGGAGTTCCGCATTGCTCGGAGTATCCCGGTATGTCGGTGAGTACGTCCACCAGCGACGCATTGGGGTCGTCGACGTTCATCCACTGTCCGGAGGTCGCGACATAGCGCCACGTGATTCCCTCGGTCGTCACGTAATCGCTCCACTCGCCGGCGATCGTCAACTCGGGACACACCGGCTCGGTTTCGGTCGTGGTGACGCCGGGAACCGTGGTGTCCGCGGGTTCGGTGGTGGGGGTCTCGTCGGGCGTCGGCGGGAGAAGCGGGTTGCCACAGGCGCAACGAGCTCGCGGAATTCCCTGATCGTCGATCAGCAACGCGGTGCCGGCTCCGATGACCGCGTCGTAGCCGTAGGCCGCACCGTCCTTGAAGCCGTACATGCGCACGTTGATGTCTTGGGTGACGAACACCGGAGTCAACGCTCGCAGGTACTCGGCCAGGTTCTCGAAGTCGATGCCCTGGATCTCGGCCCACGCGCGTCCGCGATCCTCGTAGTACGTGAGGAACTCGATCATCTTCTCGACGTCGCAGATGTTGGTGCCGGTACCGCCGTAGGTGCGACCGCGGTACAAACCGGGAGCCGAGGAATCGACCGATCCGGAAAGTGCCTCGTCCTCCTCGGTGACCTCGTAGGTGGCCAGATCGAACGACGGAGCGAAGGAGTCAGGTCCGACCACTCCGGGCGGTTGGAAAAGGGCTCGGGCCGGACCGGCGACCGTGGACTCGTCGGTCGACTTCTCGCCCCCACTGCACGCCGCCGAGATCACGAGCACTCCGGCCACCAAGGCCGCGCCGATTCGCTTGAACATGGTTCCTCCTCCGTGACGGAGACCTCGCCTCACACCGCAGTGATCGGGATGCTCCGCTCGTTCCGCGGAGAACACTACGGATTTCCGCCGGCGTCGCTGACATTTGTCGTTCAGGGTTCGTTTCATGGTGGGCAAGAGTTCATGGCGACCCCCGCCTCGCACTTTTTCAAAAACCGCTGATTATCCGCGCCGCGTTGGCGATCTCCTCACCGATGTACTGCTGCCTGTCCTCGGTGATGCGGGTCTTGGGCCCGATCACGGCCAGGGTGCCCAAAGGTTCTCCGGGACCGTCGAAGATCACGCTGCCGATGCTCATGGCTGTGGGGTACGAGCGGTCATGAGCGAAGTATCGAGGGGCGTGATCGAGGTACGGGGTTCCCCATGCCGTGCGGCCGTTCGGGAATCGTTCCAAGAACGGCTGCACGTCGAAATGTGAGCCGGGTGGGGCGTTCAGGTCGAATGTCGTGCCCATGGGGATGGACATACGCAAGGCCTGGGGACTCTCGATGATCTCGATCAGGGTGGCCACCCGGCTCTCATGGGGCCCGTCCAGCTTCCAGAGGGTGACCGACTCCTTGGTGGCCGACAGGAGCGCACCCATGAATGGACGCGACCGTTCGAGCATCGCCCCTGACACTCTCGATGACAGCGTAAGAATTTTGGCCGACAGGGTCCAGGACCCCTTGGGGCCGTCCTGGACCAGCCAGCCATCTCGTCCCAATGTGACCAGGATCCG